>CAYYNW010000226.1:0-1501 GCA_964473145.1 uncultured Halobacteria archaeon | reverse complement strand
GCAAGATTTAAAGCTCTTTCTCGAGCCCCTTCTTCAGCTTCGCTTTCACTTCCGCGACCTTATCGGTCACCGTATACACCCTGAGCGCCTTACCCTTTGACCTTGGCCCTTCCGAGATCTCGTACCTGCTCGTCACGAACCATTGCTCTTCTAGTGTTGCAAGATGGTAAGTGACAAGTCTTCTTTCCATGCCTAGCGCTCAAGCTTTTCTGTGCCGCAGGCTTTCTCTTCCCATCTTGTTGCTCGAACCGAGGCAAGGTTAGTGCGAATGACGCAGCTGCATGTGCACCGCCAGGGCGTACACCGGAATATCATCCTGCTGGGGATCGTCAGTTTCCTGAATGACGTGAGTAGCGAGATGATCATCCCGATCCTGCCGCTGTTCATCACCGCGGTAGGCGGTGGAGGCCTCATAGTGGGGCTCATTGGCGGCCTGCAGGACAGCATCGCGAGCATCGTGAAGGTGCTCTCCGGCTACTGGTCCGACCGTATAGGTCGGAGGAAACCGCTGGTGCTTGGCGGCTATCTGATCTCTGCGTGCTTCAAGCTGCTCCTTGCATTCGCCACACGCTGGCAGCATATCCTCTGCTTCGTCAGTTTCGAACGGGTTGGCAAGGGAATACGGACCGCCCCGCGTGATGCGATTATCGCCGAGTCCATGCCTGAGGCGCGAGGCACGGGGTTCGGCATTCACCGCGCGTTCGATACCGTCGGTGCGATTATCGGTTCCGTCACCGTGCTCCTCTTACTCTATTTCGTCTGGTTCGAGCTCGATCAGGTGCGGTTTTTTCAGCGGACCATCATCGTGGCGGCACTGATTGCCTTTATCTCACTCACCCCGCTCCACCTTGTGCAGGAGCAGCGGAGAGCGCCTCGGAAGATCAGCCTCCAGATCAGCCTGGCAGAGCTGCAGCGACCATTGAAGCAGTTCATCGCCGTCGCTTCGATCTTCGCACTCGCTAATTTCACCTATATGTTCTTCATCCTCAGGGCGGCGGAGCGCTTTACCGTGATCGGCGTGCAGGAATCGCTCGTGCTCACGCTCTTCTTCTACGTGCTCTTCAACTTCTTCTATGCGCTCCTCGCTATCCCCTTCGGCAAGCTCTCGGACCGAATAGGGAAGCGGCGCGTGCTCATCACGGGCTATCTCCTCTTCGCCGTCACCTGCAGTGGCTTTGCACTCTTCCAGTCGCTCCTCGCCTTCCTGCTCCTCTTCCCGCTCTACGGCGTCGTTTACGCGCTGGTGGAGGGCAATCAGCGTGCATTCGTTTGCGATCTCTCGACCGACGAGCTGTGCGCGACTGCGCTTGGCACGTTTCATACGATGATCGGGCTCATGACACTGCCGGCGAGCGTGATCGCAGGCTACTTATGGACTCTGACGCCCCTGCACGAGCTCACTTTCCTCTTCGGCGCCGCGGTCAGCCTTGGCGCGGTGCTGCTTTTCCTCATCCTCGGGCTTCTCGCTCCCGGAGAAGGAAGAACAGCGCGGGTTACCCAG
>CAYYNW010000225.1:0-1592 GCA_964473145.1 uncultured Halobacteria archaeon | reverse complement strand
ATAGTCCTGGGAGGATTCGAACCTCCGTCAAAGGCTCCAAAGGCCTCGATGCTTGACCACTACACCACAGGACTGCGCTCTTTCTTCGCCACTTACACTTCTCCGGCTGAGGATAAGATACTTCACGCTCGCTGCCCCACTCCAGTTCACTCTTCGCTCTCGCGTTCCTCAGCCTGCAGGTAGTGCAGGCCCAACTCCTTGAGCCGTGCCTTCTCGACGTGCGCGCCCGCGGTATACAGCTCCATAAAATGCTCGAACTCGGTATGGAGCGATCGAAAGGTGGGCCGCTCAGCCTCCGGAGCACCTTCAGCGCGTTTGAACTCGTAGTTGAGCTCGAAATGTACCGCGGCACGCGTCAGCCGCTTGAGCTCCTCGAAGTCGAGCGAATGGTAGACGGGCAGCGGGATATCCAGCACTTTCAGCCGCACCACCTTATCCGCGGGGTTGGATGCCTTGATACGGGCCTCCAGCGCGCGTTTGATCGCCGGCTCGTCCAGGTCGGTACAGATCACGGGCTCAAGATCCACCATCGGCCGCGTGTGAAGCTCGTGATAACGCACCTCGCGCTCGCCACCGTCCTGCAGGCGCAGCTCGACGTAGCCTTTCGGCTCGTTCACCTCGTTGAAGCTGAATCGCTCGGTCGAGCCCGCATAATACACGTCGTCTCGCACGCGGGTGTACCGGTGATAGTGCCCCAGGGCGATATACTCGAACCCGGTCAGCTCATGAATCGAGATCAGCTGCTCATTGAACTCGTCCATCAGGAACATCTGCTTGCCCGCGCCGTAAACGCCCGCGTGGAGGAGCGCGATATTCACCCCACGGCGGTGGCTCGTCGCGAGCAGCCGCTGCTTCTCAGCTTCGATATCGTCGCAGTGCGGAATCGCATGGATCGTCATCCCGTCGAGCTCGATGCGTTCATACTTGTCCTGATAGACCGCGTGAAGATGGGGCAGGTGCTCGAAGATGCTGAAAACGCTACCCGTCTCTTTGAGACGCGGCGTTTCGTGATTGCCCGAGATGACGACGAACGGAATGCCCGCTTCGTTCACCCGGAGCAGCTGCTCCAGCACGAAGGAGATCGCGCGGTTCGTCGGCCGCACGGAATCGAAGAGGTCGCCCGCATGCAGAATGGCATCCGGCTTCGCCACGAGCGCTTCGTCGATGAACTGCCTGAACGCGTTATACGTGTCCACCTCGCGCTGGTTCAGCCCGGTCGCGTCGTCCATCCTGCGATACGCGGAATACCCGATATGCGTGTCCGCGACGTGCAAGATACGCGTCATCATACTTGGTATAAGAAGAGTCAGCAGCAGAAGAAGAATAAGATGCCACGGCGATAGCTCACGCAATCCTTACGGCCAGTTCGCGAGTGGCCAGCCAGCCGGTTCACGGTAACGCATGGAGTACGCAACGGTCAGTATCTCCGAATACTCGGATGATAACAAAGGAACATATTTCTTCACAGTGAAAAGCCGGAACCTACACGGATTATAAGCCATTTGAGCTCCTCATTCGTCAGTTTTACCATGCCATTCCGAAGGCATGGGCTTGCGAAATAATAGGGGGACTCCACAACTTATGAAGAAATC
>CAYYNW010000224.1:0-1596 GCA_964473145.1 uncultured Halobacteria archaeon | reverse complement strand
GATCGCGGGAGATGTACGCGATCGCGGCGATATTCGTGGCCAGCGGGCAGGGGCTGATGGAGGTCAAGACGCCGAGCAGGAACGCCGCGAGCAGGACGAATTCCGTATTCGCGATCACCTCGTTGATGAGCGCCTCAAGCATCTTCTTCACCCTCCAAGAGCGCATCCAGCTTTGCTTTGAAGACGGTCATGTACGCCTCTTTATTGCCTATATAGCCCCACATCTCGTTCGCACTGCATATCTCCTCTGCACCGTTGCGTATGACCGTGATGAAGAGTTCGGAGCCGCTCACCCCGTATTTCCGCACTAGCTCGCCATTTTGAGGATCCTGGTAGTTCACCGTCTCGTAGGTGATTTTGCCCGCGGCGTATTCTGCCGGGAAGTATACTTCGATCGTCTCCTTCGCGTAGTTACCGAGGAGCGTGCACGAATAACAGGGTCGCGTGGGCTCGAATTTCACCACCCTGATCGTGTCTGGTGCCGCGTTGGCAGTGGTAGGATTCGTGGTGAGGGCTGGTGTTGGAGTGGTCATTGCGGTGTTCTTCGCGGCATTACCGGGTTCCTGGTCCGGCGCGATACAGCCGCAGAAGAGGATCAGGAGCAGCACGCCGGCCAGGATAGCCCCTGCGGCACGCGGTGACCTGCAGGCCGGGATCATTCCTGAAGCCATTTCTTGAGCTCCTCGACACTCGGTATTCGGCCGCTCGCCCGTACCCGCCCGTTGATAACGACCGCGGGCGTCATCATAACCCCGTAACGCAGTATCTCGTCGATCGCTTCCACCTTCTCCAGCTTCACGGCGATGCCAAGATCCGCTATCGCGCGTTGCGCGTTCGCATACACCTTCCGGCATTTTGGGCAGCCGGTGCCCAGGACTTTAATCTCCATGCTTACTTACCTCTCGCCCCCTTCCAGTCGCGGCTTTGCAATCGTGCCCATGCCCCCGAGCACCGCCCGTCCGAATCCGGTGAGGCGGTAGATCAGGAACGTCCCCTCGGGCCTGCATTCGACGAGCCCGGCTTCTTTCAGCACCTTCAAATGATACGAGAGCTTCGAGTAGTCACAGTCCAAAAGCTCGACGAAGACGCAGACACAGAGGTCTTCAAGCGCCAGGGCCTTCAGGATACGCAGCCGCAGAGGATCGGCAAGCGCTTTGAAGACCGCTATCGACTCACGAATGTCCTCCTGCAGCACCGTTCTGACGCGCTCTACCGTCTCCGGGGAGATTGCGTATGCTGGTGGGATATGGCAGGGCTTGCTGTGACTGCATGCTGCTGAGCGATATTTTTTGAGTGCGGCTATTCCCATCTCTTTCCGGGATACGTCCATTACCCTTTTATCCTCGCTCCTCTGGTTTTCCGCGCTTCAGGTTTTTGAGCCGTTTAGCTCGCTTCCTCCTTCATACCCACCACCGATATTTCAAGAATATTTGAAATCATGGCATATAAGGGTTCGCGCTCTCTCGTGCTTCTACACCGCTTCAGCCGTGAAGCGCTCGCTTTTTCACTCCGTCTCGCTTCACTTAAAACCGCTTCGGCAGTGCCCGTTCATGCAGCTTCACCGCGAGGAGCAGGAAGAATGCGGAAAAGCCGAGC
>CAYYNW010000223.1:0-1605 GCA_964473145.1 uncultured Halobacteria archaeon | reverse complement strand
CATCCTCCACTTCGTCTGCCCATTTCCTCGCTATCGAATCCCATTTCCGCTTCTTCTTCTCAACCATTGGATCCACCCCCAGGTTCTGTGATGTATAAGATGGGGCTTTAGCACCCACCATGAATATATATTCGGTGCTCTAGATAAAGGTACCCGATCACCGCCCGCGACCTGGGCTCGCTTGCCAGGACGGCGTCGGCATGGCTCGGCGTTTAGCACCTCTCCTTTTCCTGCAAGCACGGAGTCGGCGCGAGCAATACTACTGCTCTTTCGCCGAAAGCTGCGTAATGATCGCGCCGACCGTCTCCGCATCCGTCACGTCAAAGTCCACGTAAGCGTTCTGGAGGACATACGCAGGGCTCTTCTGAGCAAGTGGCTCACGGGTAAAGACCATATCGACCTTCTGATCGACCAGCAGCTCAGCAGCCCGCAGCCCCTTGCCTTTCTCCAGGTTACGAAAGGGATTGGTAATGAACCGGAGATCGAGGACTTCGTGATCTGCGGTGCGGAGGTCGAAGAGGCAGAAGTATTCCGCCTCGCCGAAATGCGCGGATACCCGCGCGTTCGTCCCCTCGCGGGTGGTGCAGGGTACCGCATATCTCAACGTATCTTTCGCTTCCGGCTCAAGCTGGACAACGACGCGGTCGACATGCTCAATGCGCGCTTTAATCGCCGCTTCGATCGTTCCACTGAGATGGTGTGCCGCTTCCAGATCTTTGAGGCGCGTGCGTATCGTCAGCTCAATGAAGAGGAACTTCCCCGAGCTTCGTGCCCGCAAGCTGTGCAGTCGCTGCACCCCGGGCACCGCTAGCACGACCTCGCGTATCTTCTCAAGCTCCTCAAGCCCGATGGAGGCGTCCAGGAGCACCTTGATCGCCTCGCGCAAAATCCCATAGCCCGCGCGGAAGACGAAGAGTGAGACGATGAGGCCAGCGAGTGGATCGAGGTACGAGAAGCCACATGAGTAGCCCACCAGGCCGATGAGCACTGCCGTTGAGGCGTAGAGATCCGCCTGCGTGTGCTTACCATCCGCGATGAGGCTGGGAGATCCGAGCTCGCGGCCAACCTTCAATTTATAGCGGCTCAAGAGGAAGGTGACCAGCACCGAAGTGAGCGCGGTTACGATGGCCGCGGGAAGGTGTGTCAAGAGAACGCCGCCAACCTGCCCGAGCGAGGTGCGTACGATCTCATATCCCGCGTACCAGATGGCCAGTGCGAGGAGGAGACTGGCGATGTTCTCCACTTTATAGAAGCCGTAGGGGAACGATTTCGTGGGCTTACGACTCGCGATCATGAGCCCTATCAAGACCGCCACGGAACTCAGCACGTCCGTGAGTGCGTGGATGGCGTCCGCGACGAGCGCGATACTACCCGAGAGGACGCCTATGGAGTACTTGAGGACCACCAGGAAGATGGTGACGGTGATCGAAATCAGAGCTGCTGCTTTATCGCGCGCTATCAAACTCATCGGTCTACCTCACCCGCCGCCTCATGGCACGTCGCCCATGCACCCTGCATGATCAACCACCTCCCGCACGGTACCGACCTGATCATCCTCGGCTAGTGCACTCCCTTGATCACCACAAATGAGCCTTCACCATAGCC
>CAYYNW010000222.1:0-1649 GCA_964473145.1 uncultured Halobacteria archaeon | reverse complement strand
GTGCTCTCCGGCCGGGATCACCGGGGTCGGTACGATATGTTCATCTCGAACCCGGAGCAGCTCTGGCAGCTCAAATTCGAGCTCACCAGCCGCACCGAGGCGGTCGGGTTCGGCATGGCCGTGGGCAAGCAGGACGAGGAGATCGAGCGGCTCATGAAGGCCGGGTCGCCAGTACCATTCGGCTTGATCTCGCCGCAACAGGCTGATCTCGCGATCATTATGGCGGGCGTTCAGCAGTACTCCTCGGATTCGACCCACACGCTCTGCAAGGACTACATCTCACAGGCACAAGCGAAACTGGATGAGCACCTGGACCGCGAACTGGAGCGACTCGGATCCGAGCCGCAGTTCAGGCGACGGTACCGCGAGCAGAAAGAGCGGGAAGAAAGCCCGTACCGGTAAGTGAGTGACTAAGTGATGGTGCTGTATGCACCTGGAGAAGAAAGGGATTCGCGTACTGGGTATCGCGGAAAGTTTTAACCGCGCACAGGAGCACTCCGTGCTCGCGGGCATCGTCATGCGGGCCGATTTGCTCATCGACGGCGTCGCCTTCAGCCACGCGACCGTGGGTGGTATGGATGCCACCGCAGCGGTACTGCGACTTGTCAGCTCACTGGAGCGCGCGGATATCAACCTGCTGCTCTTGAACGGCTGCGTCATCAGCTGGTTCAACATCATCGATCTGAACGAAGTGTATCACCAGCTCCAGCTGCCGCTCATCTGCATCACCTACGAAGCCTCTGAAGGGCTCGAAGCGCACATCGCCAAACACTTCGCGGGTGCTGAGCGCGAGAGACGGCTCGAAGCGTACCAGCAGCTCAACCAGCGCGCACCACTGCAGCTCCGCGACCAGTATACCGTCTTCATCCGCTGTCTCGGCATCCCGCTAGCGGAAGCGGAGGCGGTGCTGAACAAGTTCACGTTGCAGGGTAAATTACCCGAGCCCGTACGGGTGGCGAAGCTCGTCGCTCGGGCACAGCTCCTCGCGAATGCCGCGACAACAGGCCGGTAAGGTCAAGCGGCACGCCGTCCATCCATCTAGCACGGGGAGAAGCCTCAGCTGTAGCTGCTGCTGGAACTCCTGCTTCACAGGAGCACGTCAATGTCCAGCTGCTCGGATAATTCCTTGTACCGATTCCGTATCGTGACCTCGGTCACACCGGTCACATCAGAGACTTCTTTCTGAGTACGATGCTCACCACCGAGTATCGCGGAGATATAAATGGCCGCCGCGGCAATCCCGATAGGGCCGCGGCCGTTGGTCAGTTCCTTGTCCGACGCGCGCTTAATGATCTCGATCGCTTTAGACCGTATGTCGCCGCTCAGATTGAGCAAGGAGCAGAATCGAGGCACGAAATCGACGGGCGATGCCGGAATCATCTTCAGTTCGAGCTCGCGCAGCAGGAAGCGGTATGCACGGCTGATCTCCTTCTGCCCGACGCGTGAGATGTCCCGCACTTCTTCCAGCGTGCGCGGCACGCCGTACTGACGGCAGGTGATGTACAGGATCGCGGTCGCTATCCCTTCGATGCTCCGGCCGCGAATGAGGTGGTGCTTCATCGCTTTCCGGTACAGCATCGAGGCCGCTTCACGGATGTTCATCGGCAGCTTGAGCGCGCAGGCCATACGGTCGATCTCGGAGAGCGCGA
>CAYYNW010000221.1:0-1652 GCA_964473145.1 uncultured Halobacteria archaeon | reverse complement strand
TTCACGCTGGCGTGAGCAAGATATCGTGGCACTGGTTCTGCTCGCCAAGGAGCGCCTGAGGCTTTAAGCGTGATCGTGAAGCTTCGGGCAAAGACCGGAACGCGTTTAGAGATACGTCCCCAGTCGTTTCACCCGGCTCACGGGATTGGGATGCGTGGAGAAGAGCTCCATCAGCCGCTCAGCCCGGCTCGTTTTCGCCCGTTCGGCGAAGATCTTCAGCTCGTACGCGTCGATCTTGCCGTTCCGATCCAGATCTGCCGCGCTCAGATCCTGTAAATCGCCGCGTGCCGTTACCGGATCCGCGGCAAAGAACGCACGCATGCTGCCCAGCTCCTTCGTCACCTGCTCCGAGCCTGTGCGGGCGCTCCCATAAATGATCTTGTAGAGCGCCGATGCAAGTCCCTGTGGCTTTCCGGTGAGCTCGACACTGCCCGCATCGGCGTAGTACTCCCGGATACGCGAGGCGTAGAGCACGATCAGGTTACTGATGAGGTACACGACGAATGCGAGGATCGCGATCGCCATCATCGGCAAGGTACCCTCACGATCGCGCCCACCGCGACCGAGAAGGCCGGACCAGAAGAAACTGACGTAGATGAAGTAGCAGATCATCGGGATCACACTCAAGGCCGTGATGACCGCCATATCGCGATGTTTGATGTGCGAGAGCTCATGGCCGAGCACCCCTTCCAGCTCGTCCCGGCTCAGCATCTCGAGCAGCCGCCTCGTGACGCAGACTCGCGCGTTCCGCTTCGAGGTACCGAACGCGAACGCATTGGGTAGCTGCACCTCGGAGATCCCAACACGAGGCTTGGGTATCCCCGCCTTCAGCGCCAGCTCGCTCACTATCCGGTGCAGCTCCGGCGCCTCGAGCTCCGAGACATAGCGGATATGCATCGTCCACTCGACGATCTTCGGCCCGATGAAGAACTGGATACCAACGAGCACGAAGGCGAGCAGCGCATAAACGATCGGCGTGTCTACGCCTGCGACGGTCGCGATAACCGCTAACAGTGCATAGATGACCGCGAAGAGGAGCAGAATACTGAGCCCCAGCCGTATGGAGAGCCATGCAGTTCTCATTCTTCTTATTTCACCCTAGTAGTCTAGTAGCGCGCCTTACTTAAATTTCTTCATCCATCACCTGCACCTAACGGTAGGCGCCCGGTCACCGAGGTAGTGGCATATCTCAAGTGCTGCCCGGTTTCTCGTAGATCTCGACCGGCTTGGGCATGATCCCGGGCCGCTCGTCGGTCATGAAGTAGTAGTAGCTGAGCACGTGCACATAGTACTCGAGATAGCCCTTCACGAAGTTGCTCAACCCCTCGCTTCGGCGTCCGAGTATCAAGATCACGAACCACTGAATGAGCAGGCAAATCTCCGCGATTATGCCATAGACCAGTAAGACGAGCGTAATAGCGATCCAGGCATACACGATTCGAACAAAGAGCTCAAGCCGTCTTGCATCATGCTGGTAGAGAAACAGCCGTCCCGATTCCGCCGGTTTTTCTTCGGCCATTCGTTAATCACCTCCTAGTGAATTAATGCCGTTGTACTGCGCAAGGTATTCAAGCTATAAAAATCTGTCGGTGGACGTTGCCCCTCCCAGAAGTGGTCTTTACGGGATTACAAGCACGGTTCTTCTCACCGCG
>CAYYNW010000220.1:0-1653 GCA_964473145.1 uncultured Halobacteria archaeon | reverse complement strand
GAGGTGCGAGAGCATCCGGAGCTGAAGGGCCGGTCCGTCATCGTCGGCGGCCGACCCGAGCCGCATGCCGAGACCACGGCGGGAGAAAGCGCGCCAAAGCTGCGTGGCGTGGTCAGCACCTGCTCGTATGAAGCGCGCGCATTGGGCATCCATTCAGCCATGCCGCTCGCGCGCGCCTACCAGCTCTGCCCTGATGCCGCCTTCATTCCGGTCAACATGGCAGTATACAAGCGCGTCTCAGCGGAGATCATGGCGCTCCTGAGGCCCTATGCCGCTAAATTCGAGCAGGTGAGCATTGATGAGGCCTATTTGGATATCAGCATGCGAGTCCGTGATTGGCCTGAGGCGAGCGCCTACGCGAGTCGGATAAAGGCAGCGATGCGTGAGCATGAGGGTTTGTCATGCTCTATTGGCGTCGCGCCCAATAAACTCGTGGCGAAGATCGCCTCGGCCTTCACGAAGCCCGATGGGCTCACCGTGGTTAAGCCGGAGGATGTACCGGAGTTCCTGGCGCCTCTACCCGTGACAAAACTACCCGGCGTGGGGCCAAAAGCGGAAGCGATCCTGCAGGAACTGGGCATCGAGACGGTTGCGCAGCTTGCGCGGTCTGACGTGCAGGCACTCATCGACCGGTTCGGCAGATACGGCTGGCGGCTCCATCAAGCCGCCCGGGGCATTGACGAGCGTGAGCTGGTGGAGCAGTGGGAGCGGAAATCATTGAGCCGCGAGACCACGCTTGACGAGCACACCCGTGATCCTGACCTGCTCAACCGGTGCATCGATGCGCTAGCGAAACGTGTTCATGACGATCTGCTGCGAGAAGGGTTGAGCTTCAAAACGGCCGCCGTGAAGCTGAAGTTCGATGATTTCTCCGTGCATACGCGTGCGAGGACATTTCGATCCTTTCATGCTGACCTCGCCACGATAGCGAAGACGGCCAGGGAATTGCTGAAGGACTTGAGCGGGGAGCAAGCGGGCGAGAAGAAGGTGCGCTTGGTGGGTGTTCGCCTCTCAACGCTGGGCGTGCTCGATGCGAAGCAACGGCGGTTTGAGTGACGGGCGGGTTCGCGGTCCTCAGCTACTGTCCTAGAACCGTGGTGGGCGCTGTCGGTCAAGGCACGCTTGACGCGCTCTTTGGCGGCGTGGTCACGAGATGGAGCAGGATCCACCTCGCTTCAAGTCTTCCCCGGTACTCAATCGTTCGAGCTGCACCGTCCGCTAGATCAAGTCTTTGATATCCAGTAAGAGCGCCGCGACGCCCATGATCACGCTCAGCCAGAAGACAATCGCGTAGCAGTCATCGTCCGGATGCCCCTGCCAGAGCGCGTAGGCGAGCGCAGCGAGCAGGAGCAGGGCGATGCCCACCTGCCAGTGCTCTGCCTCGATGATGAAGGTGAAGAGGCTAACCGCAAACCCGCCGAGAATCACGAAGAGCAGCAGTTTACGGTGTGCCGGATCCGTAACCACCGGGATGAGCCTCATCGCGTCCTCTACACTCCTTCTCACTCGCCGCGTGGTTGAGCACGCAGTAGCGAGCAGAAATTCGGCAGCGCACGAAATAAACCCCGCAGGTATGCTCCGGGATAGCATCACGTCACGCACGAAAGAGCGTTTGCTCGACCACTGCCTGTATCTCCTGCGAGACCGCTTCGA
>CAYYNW010000219.1:0-1661 GCA_964473145.1 uncultured Halobacteria archaeon | reverse complement strand
GAGAAGAGCGTTAAAATCCGCCCGCCCTGGCGTACCTGGACGCCTTCACACGGCTCATGGCTCCGGATCAAGGTCTTCACGCCCGCCAGCCGCAGCACTGCATCAGTAACATCCTCGCCAAAGAGCTTGCCGGCACCGCGGAACGATTCGCAACAGCCTTGCCCATCGAGTGGATCATTCCACAAGAGCTCTTGCAAGACGCTCGTCTCGGGATACGCTTCATGCGCGTACGCGATCTCGTCGAGCGAAGCCAACCCGACCGGAACGCCGCCGTGGAGCATCAGATACCTGCCGATCATCAGGACCGCAAAGGGTAAGAGCGCCCACAACGCTTTGACGGCACGGTAGAGGTCCATACCCTGCGCACCGTATTTCTCGGTGAAGAAGTAGGGCAGCTCATGGGGCCGGAAGTGCAGATCCGGGGGGCCTTCGTGGTTGCCCCGCAGCAGGAGCACGCGTTCCGCTCGCCCCGCAGCCAGCTTTAACCGTACGAGCACATAGTATACCTCCACGCTTGCCTCGCCCCGATCGCCGTAATCGCCCAGGAAAATGATTCTGTCTGCGTTGAGCACCTCATGCTGCGTCAGGATATGCACCAGGCTCTCCAGATCGCCGTGGATGTCGCCGATGACCGCCACGCTCCGCACCAGCTGAGGCTCGATGCGTACCAGGCCGCTCCCGTTCCGAGCTCGCTGCTCCTCGACCAGGAGCTGGCTCGCATCCATCAGCAGGTCGTGAAATGCATCCGCTGACGCGTCAATGGCCTCGTTCACCCACCCAGTGACCTCTTCTGCCTGCATCGCGGTAGCGCGCGGCGGTACGGCTTTTTTACAGCCCCTGCTACTATTATTCTTCGTGGTAGCAGAAAAGTTGTTTGGCATTGCTCGTGCCGGGTCAGGGCTGCGGGGAGAGACAGAACGGCGCATGAAGCCGCAATTGCTCCTCTTCTCCTCGCTCTTCCTTCTCTACAGCATCGTTATCGGCGCGGTCATCACGGTACATCCGCTCTACTTAGAAGGGTACCTCAGCAAGGTGGAACTGGTGGGGCTCGTTGCTGCGCTCTCATCCTTTGCGGGGATGCTCTTCAGCCTCCCGGCCGGTATACTCGCGGATAAGCTTGGCCGTAAACGGCTCTTGCTCGGCTCATTCCTGCTCCTCGCCGCGGTACTTATCATCTTCTTCCTGAATACCAGCCTGTACGCGTTACTCGCGCTGCAGCTGGTCTTCGGGATCGCCATGGCGCCTGCCTGGGTAACCAGCGAGGCGTTCATCAAGGATATCTCGCCGGTGGGCCAGCGCGGCGAGTTCAGGTCCGTGTTTGGCACATTTGCGAATACCGGGCTCTTCCTGGGTCCGGTGATCGGTGGGCTGCTCGCTGCTCGGATCGCCTTGCGTACTCCATACCTCTTCTCCGCACTGCTGCTCCTCGCGACCCTCCCACTGCTCATCAAGATTACCGATAACCACAGCATCCGGACGACGGCTCTGCGTAGCGACGAGTTGCGCACGGTCCTCGCGGAATTTGTAGGGCAGCGTGAGCTGCTCGTCCTCGAGCTCTGCACCGTCGCGCTCTTCTTCTGGTACTCAGCTCGCTGGGTCTTCGGCCCGCTCTTCCTCGAGCAGCTCGGCTACGATCCGTTCATCATCGGGCTCTGGATCGC
>CAYYNW010000218.1:0-1672 GCA_964473145.1 uncultured Halobacteria archaeon | reverse complement strand
CGGACGAGATAATCGATCCTCCCGCGTTCCCTCCGCCTCGGTTTGCCATCTACAACCTCGATCCCGCATGCGGTCTCTTCACGGCGAAGGAGGTCTTCCGTCCAGCCCTGGTGATGAAGCGCAGGGTCAATGAGCTTAGCTTTAGTGTCCGCTTCGCTTAGGGACATGGAAAGACCTCTGTTCCTCTAATCACTCATAGGTATGGGCAGTATCATAAAGGTTGGCATAGTACGGTGCCTATAGAGTTCATGAGATCTGCCCGGTTAACGGTATCGCTCTTTGGATTGTCGGTTCACACCCCGAACTTATCGTACCATTCTGGCCGCTCAGGCGGGTTTGACTGCAGCATCTCCCGCCACTGCTCGTCCGTCAGCCGGCTCTGCATCGGCTGCTTGAACTCGTAATAGCTCATGACTGGCCCGGCGCCTATCAAAATCCGGCCGTCCGGAACTTTGTACGCAACCACCATCAGGTCAACGTAGCCAACGCCCTCCTCGAGCACCTGCAGAGTATTGCCATCGGTATGCACGTCGGCCACGATCGTTGTCTTCTTCGCTTTCTCATCAACCTCCTCGATCACCCCGTTCAATTCCTCGCCGAAATACTCGATGAACTGATAATCAGCCTCGGTCAACTCCTCGTTCTGCAGCTCCTTCTCCGAGAGGACGACTAATCGCTCTAAGATTCCCTCTAAGCGCTCCAACCGGCTCTCTGAGGTGGGATCCAGGACGTTCATGCTCGCCAGCCCGTCCGCGGTCATCCGGGTAAGCGCGAGCAGCCGGTTATAGAACTCGGGCACGGGCTCGATATACCCGACCACCTTCCGTTCCGGTGTCGGCATCGGCATCGAGGATTCCATCATCGTATAGCTCTGCTTCGTATAGAGGATCGTATCATGCCGTAATTCGGTCCACGAGGCCAGTGCGGTGGTGAGCGCTTTGTCCTGCCACGCTGGGGTCTGCATGAAGGTTGGATAGCCCGGGCCGTACTCGTGGAGGAGCGGCTGGAGCGTGAAGAGCCAGCTCCAGTAGAGGTTGCGGTTCCAGTCCGCGTCGCTGAGGTTGCTGAATTCTGCATCCAAGGCGGCATACGCCTCATCATACCGCTTGTAGTTCGAGTCGTCCAGCTCCGCCAGCAGCGCCTTCGCACGCGCGGAACCCAGAAGCGCCATCACGTCCAGCCCGCGCGGAAAGCCCCGTATCGGCCGGCCCGCGCCGGAGATCACGTACGTAAACGGTTTGGGCTCTCGAGCGCCGAGATACACATCAGTATAGGCACCCACCAGGTTCGTGAACATGTAGGAGTCAGGAATGAACCGCTGGCCCATCAACCGGAACCCTTTCGTCGCCGCCAGGCACTGATCCGCCTGCTCGGGTGTGAAGGGCGGGGGGAGCTCGCACGCGCCGGTGCCGCCGTAGATCTGCGGCGAGCGGTACTCAGCCAGCTTCGCCTTCAACTCGACCACACGTTCAGCAGTCAACGCCGTGGCCTCGAATGAACCTGAAAAGACGGTATTCAGCGCTTCCCGGTACTCATAGGGGCCCAGATCGTCTGAGAGCCCGACATAGAACGCGGTAACCGCATAGATGCGATCCCACGTCGCCTGCAGCGCCGGTTGTGCCGCGAAGTGCGCGGCAATGAGCGCCGCGCCCGTAGTCTGGATTTTCGCGTC
>CAYYNW010000217.1:0-1682 GCA_964473145.1 uncultured Halobacteria archaeon | reverse complement strand
CAATGACCGAAAAGCTTTTATATACACGCTCGTTACTCAATTACGGTGATAAAAATGGCTGAATTACCAAAAGCACCGGTAACTAACATTATTCGGAAGGCAGGAGCCGAACGCGTGAGCGAAGATGCCACGGAAGCGCTGGCTAAGCTGCTTGAGGCTGAAGGCGCTAGAATAGCGAAGAAAGCAGTAGCGCTTGCGAAGCACGCTGGCCGGAAGACCGTGAAGGTAGAAGATATTCAAGGCGCAGTCGAGTAAGCTAAATGCGTGGTGAAGAGGGGAAAGTGTAGAATCGGCTCACCCTCCTTTTTTTCCCCCTGTGGAGGAGATGTACCTGGTGTTCGGAACTCGCCCTTTTCGGAAGTACTGAGGCAAAAGATAGTTTTATATACAAGCAGTAATCTAACCTACTAGTAGCACTTGTTTTCAAGTGTTGGGTCCGTTGTTGTGGCATAACCGCCATCAAAGAATTAGGAGGTGATACAGATGGTAGAAATAATCACCATTATTATGGAAAGTTTTGCGACCGCCATAGGCACCATGATTAAGTGGATACCGGCGATCATCGCTGCGCTGATTATTTTGCTCATTGGCTGGATCGCCGGCAGGCTCGCGGGAAAAATCGTTGGTGCTATAATTGAGAAGATACGTCTCGGCGCGGCTGTGGATAAAACGGTTATTGGTGGTGCTATCAAATCAACGGGCATGACCACTGCCGGATTCTTCGAAGTCCTCGTACGATGGTTCATCTACATCATCTTCATCATGGCAGCGATAAACGTGCTGAAAATAGAGTTGCTGATCGACTTTATGAATCAGCTCGTCTTGTACATCCCGCATCTTATTGCTGGTCTCTTCCTGCTGATCGTCGGCCTTATCCTCGTCGATTTCGTCATGGACTGGATTGGAGCGCAATTAAAGAGCCGCGAAGTTAACCAAGGCGATCTGATAGCAACGATACTCAGGGCGCTCTTCACCTTGGTGATTATCGTACTGGCACTGGATCAAATGCTCATTGACACCTCGATAATCTACACCTTCCTCGAACCGCTAGCGTGGGGCCTTGGAATCGGCCTTGCAATCGCAATAGGCATCTCGCTGGGCTGGGGAAGCAAAGATATCGTTGCAGAATACATGAAAGAGAAATTGACCAAGAAGTAACGAGCCGTTCATAACGATGGGGTGGGATAGGTTCCTCGTGGGAATCTCTCTCAACCTTCTCTTTTTTAAAAAACAAGTACCGGGGTTTTCTTAGGTGCCCTCACTTTTTTTTTGATCCGTAAAATGCCACTTTTGGCATCGGAATACAGCGTAACCGGCAAAGATTCAAGCTATACCTGCTGCGATAAGGCTATGTTGTCGCTTTTAAGAGCTTTTCACTAGCATTCAGTCCACGGGGATCCCTCACCTGAGTAGCCAGAATAGGATATTCACCGCCTCCTGCACGGCGCCCCGTCAGCCGATGAGGGTGACGTAATCGCCCTCGCGAAGCTCGGTATCACCATGCGCGCTCAGAGATTTGCCGTTCACGGTTCGACCGAGCAGATGTGCGAAAGTGCCGACGAGTATGACCGCGGCGAGTGAAGTCAGCACGGCGATGGTGCTCATAGAGGGGCTCCGGGACCGCAGCACGAGGCAGGAGCACGTTGAGGTGCCCACCGCTCATGATCGATCAGCAAGAGAGG
>CAYYNW010000216.1:0-1694 GCA_964473145.1 uncultured Halobacteria archaeon | reverse complement strand
AGCAGCATGGAAATCGTCGATGACATCGAAGCGCGAATGAAGGCGGGCACGTACATACCGACCGCTCGGGACGCCGACCGGCTGGTGAGACTGGAATATCACCTCCTCGGCTTAGACCGCAGACCGAAGCGTCACGAGCATATCTGCCCAGAGTTCCAGGATCGCGCCCATCAGCACCGGCAGAAAACTCTGTGCTAATCGCTCGATGGGCTTGATCGTACCCTCGTACTCCGCCACGTCGATCGCTTCAACTTCCGCTCCGTCTGGTCTTTCTGTTTGCACCAGCTCAACGAAGCGGTCAACCGAGGCCTCTTCACCGCCAACGAGCACCTCAACGCCGCCTTTGAGATTCCGTGCCTGGAATTCGGGTATAGCCAGCTCATCGGCTTGCTCGTAGAGGAATAACCGAAAGCCAATATCCTGCACAACCTTACCCTGGATAAGGATTCGCAGCCGCTTCATCTGCTCGTCGCCCTCAGCTCGCTCGGAGCTTGTATACCTTACTTACTCCGTTCTCTTTAAAAAAAACGTTTGCTGCTCCCTTGCAAACCGTTACGAAGAACGTTTCCGCGGTTCTGCGTCGTAAAGTAAGTCGATCCGCGCGAACCGCAGATCCCTATATTATACGTCTTCAAGTCCTCTGGTAACGCGCGGAGCTCGCCGATTGGTTCATGCATCCCTCCTATCCTGGTTCTCAAGCAGGCGAATGAGCTGCACTTGAGTCCGAGCGCGCACCCGCAACCTATTTCTAGCGCCACCACTTTTGTATTCCCGGGTGGAATGAAGTATGAAGCTGCTGAACGATCAGCGCGCGGTATCGCCGCTGATAGCCGAGATACTCATGATCGCGGTGGTCATTATAACCGCAGCAATGCTCGCGGCGTACTCGTACAACCTCCTCGAGCATGCGACTGAGATATCCTCGGTCATTCTCCAAATCGAAGGTGCTCGTGTCGGATCATCCTCCATCACCATCGTCCACATGGGCGGGGACACCATCTCTAGTGCGTTCACAGTCAATGCCTCAGCACCCACGCATCATCTCAACAACGAGTCAGTCTTCAATGTGCTCGAAGTGCGGCTCAACGGCGCGTTATTCGCGGGTAATGCCACCCTGAACACCGAGGCGATCGCGAAGCCCGAGTTCGAGGCGGGCGACGAGCTCGTCCTTCAGCTCGAAGACCCGCTCGAATCCGGCGATCGGATCAGTATCCTCTTCGTGCCCAGTAACCAGGTGCTCCACTGGACCGTGGTGGTATAGAGAAAAACGCCGTGGTAATGTAGAGGAAGACGCCGCTACTGCTCGCGCCTGCCGGTGCCCGTAATACTACTGCTTTGCTGCTCTAGTACCGCGTACCTGGCTGCCCGCGGTCGTCAGGACAGGATTCGCTCAAAGGTGCGGTTTTCGGAGGGGAATGCGGCCCTGTCCGGGAGAGCGCTCCCCTGCGGTAATCTCCAAGCGCAGCGCGGCTTCTCGTACCCTCGTGACACTCCTGTACTCACTGCTTCGTGGACCATGCCCCCGCGGCCGGTCGGCGCTGCGCTCAAGCCGCTTCTTCGCGCGGCTCCTCCTCTCCTTCTCCTTCTCCTTCTCCTTCTTCTCCTGCTGCTCGCCGCCCCATGCTCCACTCCGCTTTGCTCAGGATGCCATGCAGCGTGCGCACCTCGAGCGCGGTGAGCTCTGCACGCCCCAG
>CAYYNW010000215.1:0-1694 GCA_964473145.1 uncultured Halobacteria archaeon | reverse complement strand
ATCGGTATACAAATCCTGCCCGTACAACGAAGACAACTGGATTTCCATAATGCTATTTATGCGATGCCGGCGGTATAAATACCTATCGTTTATCCACTCTGTCCCCGAGACGAGCCCGAAGAACCGATGCGCACCTCGCTCACTATTGGCTGCCTGATGGGCATTCCGATCCGCCTGCACGTCACCTTTCTCATGCTTCTGCCGCTCATCGTGCTGGCCTTCGCGCAAGCCCCGAAACCACTCGGCCTTGGCGATCTAGCGGGCATTTCGCAGCCGATACGCTATACGGTAGCGGCCATCGCGGCACTTCTCTTCTTCTGCTCGCTCCTGATCCATGAGCTCTCGCACTCGTACGTCGCGCTGAAATACGGCACGAGCATCACGAGCATCACCCTCTTCATCTTCGGCGGGTTGGCCATGATGGAGGAGCTCCCGGGTGAACCGGATAAGGAGTGGCGGATCGCCATTGCGGGCCCGCTGGTGAGCTTTACCCTCGGCGGCACCTTCCTGCTTGCGTATTTCGGGCTCGCGACACTGCGGCCACAGGTGCCGGATCCGCTCGTGGTGGTGCTCTTCAGCATCGGCCTCCTCAATGTGATCCTGGGCAGCTTCAATCTGCTGCCCGCATTCCCCATGGATGGCGGGCGCATTTTACGCGCCTGGCTCGCGAAGCGCATGCAGTTTCTGAGCGCAACGAAGCGCGCGGTGCTGGTGGGCAAAATTCTCGCGGTGATGATGGGCGTCGCCGGGTTACTGCCCGATCCCTTCCTGCTCCTCGCCACGGGCGAGATCAGAATCCCCTTTAATCCCTGGTTGACGCTCATTGCGCTCTTCCTCTTCTTTGCCGCGACCGAAGAAGAGAGTACAACCATCACGTTCGCCGCGCTCGATGGCCTCACGGTGCGCCAGGTAATGCGAACCGGGAATGTGAGCGTGCGGGCCGAGCTGCCACTCGCGGCACTCGCGGAGAGGATGCTGCAGGAGCGAACCGCGGAATACGCGGTGGTGGACGATACGGGCGCGTTCAAAGGCCTGGTGACCTTCAGTGCGCTGAATAAGCTGGCGGTCGAAGATCGCGACCGGTTAACCGTGGCCGATGTGCTCCCGCCAGGTGATGGTGAGCGTGACACGATCTCAGCAGCGGCAAGCGCAACCCAGGCGCTCAAGCAGATGATGCGCAGGAAACAGGGGGCACTCGCGGTCGTGGACGAGCACGGGGGTTCACTCGCGGGTCTGGTGACGAGACGCGAGTTAGGGCTGGTCATCGAGATGCTGAAGGGGCGCGGCTGACCCCCCAGCCAGCCGGGAGCGTGTTCAGGGCGAGAGCCCTTTCATCGTCCCCGAGGTTCGGATCACCCGTATCCCCACGCGAACGTTGTTGACCGAATGGATGCAGGCCAGCGAGGCGCGAACTTCTTCCACGTGCTGATGCGCGCACCGCAGGATGCCCTGGCCGCCCGTGGCCCCGTCGAGCGTGTGGTAATCGATGAGCCAGACTTTGCTTGCACTCGCGCCGAGGTCGCCATACAGGGAATAGAGCGAGTCCAAGATCTCTTTCAGCAGCTCCCATTTGTCGATCGCTCGTTCACTGAGCACCTCGAAGAGCAGGTACCGTCTCCGCTCGCGAAGCGACGGGGGCAGGTAGAGGAGGAGCAAAGGCGTCAGCGCATGCATCGTGAATTAGTCCAGCACCT
>CAYYNW010000214.1:0-1697 GCA_964473145.1 uncultured Halobacteria archaeon | reverse complement strand
TTCAGATCGGGAACGGACATCGCGTTACTGTGGGGCATTGCGAATGAGATCGTGACCAACGACTGGCACAACAAGGATTTCATTGAAAAGAAGACCTACGGGTTTGAGAAATGGTGGGACGTGGTCAAGAACTACACCCCGGAAGTGGTGGAGGACATCACATGGGTTCCCGCAGCGACTATCCGGCAGCTCGCGGATGACTGGGCACACCCACCGGGAGGTAAGCCGGCGTGCATCTGCTGGGCAATGGGTGCGACACAGCATACTGTGGGCACACAGAACATCAGGGCAATGGCCTGCATGGAGTTGCTCATGGGGCATGTTGGCAAACCCGGTGGCGGCACCAATGCCTTCCGAGGTCACGATAACGTGCAGGGGTCGAGCGATACGACCGTGCTTGCTCATCTCCTCCCAGCCTATTACACGCTTGGTGACAAGGACTGGAAGCACTGGATCAGCGTCTGGAACGAGCATGCGCCAATCACGTTTGAGGAGCTGAAAGCGAAGTTCGCCGTGTATCCCGCGGGCAGCACCACGTCACTCATGAACACTAGTGGCCTTACCGTCTCCCGGTGGTACGAAGGTGTGCTCAACCGAGAAGCCAAGGTCGCGCAGCCCAATCCAGTCAAGATGGTCTTCGTCTGGGGACATTCGCTCAACTCGATCACCGAGATGAAGCGAATGAAGGAGGCGATGGAAAAGGTTGAGCTGCTCGTGGGTGTGGATCCGCATGCGACGATCGCGGCATCACTCGCGGACCGACCTGACGGGATCATCATACTGCCGGCGTCAACGCAATTTGAGCAGGACGGAAGCGTCAACAACAGTGCACGGGAGACGCAGTGGCGGAACAAGATTGTCGAGCCGCTCTACGAGAGCAGGCCTGACGGGTGGATTATGCGCGAGCTTGCCAACCGGCTTGGGTTCGGCGCACACTTCACCTACGAAGATACCGCGCGACCTGCAAGCGATTATCAACGCTATGTCAGCCCGGAAATGATCCTGAAGGAGTTCAATCGCGGCTCTCTCGGTATTATGCATCGTGGCAAGAGTCCCGAGCGGCTCAAGGCGCAGCAGCTTCAGTGCGTGACGGAATGCAGCGTCTTCTCGCCCGATGACCTTCAGGCGAAGACCGGCCCGTTGACGGGCGAATACTGGGGACTACCCTGGCCATGCTGGAACGAGCAGCACCCTGGAACGCCGATCTTATATAGGGACGATGTGCCGATCAAAGAAGGAGGGCACTATTTCAGAACCCGATTCAGAACGGCAACGTCTTTACCTGGTAATCCACTATCAGATGACGGCGTGAGCCAGTTGCAGACTGGCGGGTATGACCAGAAGAACGCGGATGGCACGGACGGTGATGGCTGGATGTATCAGCTAAATGAGTCCTTCCAGAGCCTGATCGACCAGAACATCTGCCCCTCAGGCACGGGTCGAGCGCGATTCAGAGCGTGGGATCTGCCCGATCCGGTGCCCGTGCACCGCGAGCCGATCGAGAGCCCGCGACCTGATCTGATCGATAAGTACCCAACCTACGACGATGTGGCAAGCCTCTACCGTCTCCCAGTCTTGTTTAAGACGCTCCAGCAGCAGCGGAAGAACCTGGTGAATGAGGGCTATCCATTCATCCTCACCACGGGACGGCAGGTGGAGCACATGGGTGGCGGCGCGGAGACGCGGTCATGCCACTA
>CAYYNW010000213.1:0-1708 GCA_964473145.1 uncultured Halobacteria archaeon | reverse complement strand
CGCCTTCAGCGAGAGGATAAGATCCCTGCGCAGATTCGAGCAAACCGCGAGCCGAGCCGTATTCATCATGGGTCTCGAAAAGCCATTACCCTTATTCTTCCTTCGTCTCTGAGTATAAAAAGGTTTCGCTATATTTTTTTCAACGCTCGCGGACGCACTACCTGGGGAGCACGGTGCATCGTGCCGATCTGCTCATCAGAAACGGTGCGCACAACTGCTAGGAGGTAGGGAATCTGCATTGCTCTTTGCTCACCGGAGGGCTTACCAGGAGATAGTACTATTTATATTCTTTTGCTATCGGAATTATCAGTCGTGAGCGGGGTGGAATGGAAATAGCGTATCTGCTCGGGAACGAACTTGCGAAGAAGGATAGGACGAGAGCCAGCATGAGCGATTCGGAAGAGGCAGCGGCGCAGGGAAAGACGAGGAGGGTCCTGCTGGTTGAGGACGATGCAGCGCACGCTGAGCTTATTCGACGGTTTTTCGAAGGTACCGGCACGGCATGGGAGATCCACCGTGTGGCAAATGTTAACGATGCTGCAGCTTGGATCACCGCGCATACTATGCCGTTCGTTGTCATCGCTGATTATTTCCTGCCCGACGGCACGGGGCTGGATCTCGTCAAAGATGCCCTGAGTGCGGAAGAGATGGAATTCCCGCTCATCATCCTTACCGGCATCGACTCAGCGCAATTAGCGGTTCATACGCTCAAATCCGGAGCCATGGATTACGTGCTGAAGAACGCGGAGGAGCTCCGCGAGCTCCCCTGGCGCGTTGAGCGCGCGATTCGTGACTGGAAGGTGATCTCACGGCGGAAGCGACTGGAAGAGGAGTTAGCGTTGTACCTGAATGAATTGGACCGTGCATCACACGACCTCGAGGATTTTACACTGCTCTTGGGGTCCTGCGCGGACAGGCTCGAGGATCTCGGCCGCGAATATCTGGCAGGCGTGCAGAAAGCGGCCGAGAAAACCACCGCGCTCACGGAAGATCTGCTCATGCTGACCCGAGTCGGCCGTAAGGTCGTCGAGCTGGAGAAGGTCGATCTGAACGAGCTGATGGAGGAGATCCTCGGCGACGTCAGCGCATTCATCGAGGAACGAGGCGGCGAAGCACTCGTCGGCCCGTTGCCGACGGTCGTCACGCAGCGTGTCTGGATGAAGGAGCTGCTCATCACTCTGATCGAGAGTAGCCTCAAGTTCAACCTATCGGCGCAGCCACGGATCGAGATTCGCTGCGAGGAGCGTGAGAAAGAATGCCAGTTCGCGGTGAAGACGAACAACGGCGGCCTGGGAGAGAAGGACTTTAGCCGTATCTTCGCCGCTTCAGAACGATTTACCCCGCAGGACTGGGAGGGCACGAACTTACGGCTCAACATCTGCAAGAAGATTTTGGAGAAATTTGGTGGCAGGATCTGGGTGGAGAGCGATCCCGCGGCAGGTACCAGCTTCTACTTCGCGCTCCCGAAGAAGTAAGTAGGTACGTGAGAGCAGGCGAGATTAGAGCGGCAGGAAGAGGCCCATCAGCTCGAAGATCAGGTTGCCGTAGAAGAGGGCGATAAAGAACCCCGCCGTGATAAAAAGCATATACGGTAACCCCGGGGTAACCCATACATACTCGCCGATCTTACCCTCTTCATGATAGCGATTAAGCTGTTCTATCCTCTCCTCATCGATTTCCAGCCCCCCAACGATAAATCTCCGCGTTA
>CAYYNW010000212.1:0-1712 GCA_964473145.1 uncultured Halobacteria archaeon | reverse complement strand
CACTTCTTCCAGCCCTCTCGTATTCACCACGTCTCGCGGCTCGAGCCAGCCGCGCCGTGCGGTCGCTATGCCGTACCGGATCACGTCGCGCATCTGCAGCGCATCGTGCGCATCGGTCGAGATCGCCACCTGCACGCCGTAGTCCTTGGCCATCCGGCAGTGGAGATCGTTCAGGTCGAGCCGTTCAGGGAAGGCATTCAGCTCAAGCACCGTCCCGGTACGCTTTGCCGCCTCCATCAACTGCGCCATATCCACCTCGTACGGATCCCGTTTGCCCACTAACCGCCCGGTGGGATGCGCAATGATATCCACGTGCGGATTCTCCATTGCCGTGATGATTCGCGCCGTCATCGCGGCACGATCCTGCGTGAACTTCGAGTGCACCGCGCCCGCGACGAGATCGAACTGCTCCAGGATCGAATCAGGGAAATCGAGCGTCATATCAGACTTGATATCTACCTCGACCGCATTTAACACTCTGAACCGGATGCCCCGGGCTTCATACCTTGCGTTCACCTCCTCGATCTCCGCCGCTCGCTGCACGAGCTCATCCTCCGTGAGCCCACCCGCAACACCAACCGCTGGCGAGTGGTCCGCGACCGCGATATACTCGTAGCCTAACGCGAGTGCCGCCTCGGCCATCTCCGCCACGCTGCTCTTACCGTCACTCCAGTTTGTATGCACGTGCAAATCGCCTTTGAGATCCTTCAGCTCAATCAACTGTGGTAGCCGGTTCTCCTTCGCCGCTTCCACCTCGCCTCGATCCTCCCGGAGCTCCGGCGGAATATACGCGAGCCCGACGCTCGCGAAGACCTCCTCCTCGGTCGCGCCGCCGATCCGCTCCTCGCCCCGGAAGACGCCGTATTCGTTGATCTTCAGCCCGCGTTTCACACCCAGCTCACGGATCCGCACGTTATGGTCCTTGGAGCCGGTGAAGTAGTGAGCGGCCGCGCCAAACGAGGTCGAATCAACCACCCGGAGATCAGCATTGATCCCCTTGAGCACGATCGACGATTTCGTATCGCCCTTCGCGATCACGTCCTCCACGCCCTCAAGGCTCGTGAACGCGTCCATTACCTCGCCCGGCCGCTTTGAGACGACGAGGATGTCGATATCGCCGATCGTCTCGCGCATGCGGCGCAAACTGCCCGCAATCAGGATCCGCTCGACCGCGTCCAGCTTCTGCAGCTCGTGCACGATCGATTCGGCGTACGGTAGTGCCTTTGAGAGCAATTTCCGGCCCTGATACCCGCGGTACTGCTCGATCCCCTTGAGAATGTTCTCCTCGGCCTTGGGACCGAATCCAGGCAGGCCAGCCAGCTTATGCGCCTTCGCCGCGGCCTCCAGACCCTCGAGCGTCGTGATGCCCAGCTCCTGGTGGAGCTTGGTGAGCGTCTTGGGCCCGACGTGCGGGATCGCTAAGAGCGCGAGCAAACCTGGCGGCATCTCCTGCATGAGCTCACGATGCTTCTGGCAGTCGCCAGTCTCCGCGATCTCCACGATCTTCTTCGCAATCCCCTCGCCGATACCCGGAATCTTCTTGAGCTCCTTCACGCCACCGCGTTCCGCCATCACCTTCAAATCCTGCGTGAGCGTCTCGATCGTCCGTGCAGCCTTCCGGTAGGCACGAATTTTGAAGGCGTTCTCGCCCTTCAATTCCAGAATGTCCGCGATCTCATCAAAGATCCGGGCAATATCGAGGTTGAGCATCT
>CAYYNW010000211.1:0-1741 GCA_964473145.1 uncultured Halobacteria archaeon | reverse complement strand
GCAGCGGGACGAATACGATCCAGCGGATGACGGAAGAGGGCATTTTTGGCGCTGACCTCTACGCACTGAATACCGATGCGCAGCATCTACTGCACGCGATGGTTGATTGGAAGCTTTTGATCGGGCGAAAGACCACACGCGGGCTCGGCGCGGGGAGTAATCCGGAGCTGGGCGAGGCGGCTGCGCGGGAGAATGAAGTGGAGATTCAAGCCCTTGTCGAGAACGCGGACATGGTATTCGTGACCTGTGGCCTGGGCGGCGGGACCGGCACGGGATCCGCGCCCGTCGTGGCGGCGGCAGCGCAGGAGGCGGGCGCACTGACGATCGGCGTGGTTACCCTACCGTTCACGGTCGAGGGTGCGTTGAGACGAGCTAATGCGGACTCCGGCCTCGCACGACTCCGTGAGATGACGGACACGGTGATCGTGATCCCGAACGACAGATTATTGGATGTCGCGCCGCGATTGCCCTTGAACGCAGCATTCAAGCTCGCGGATGAGGTGCTGATGCGTGCCGTCAAGGGCTTGACCGAGCTGATCACCAAACCGGGACTCATCAATCTCGATTTCGCCGATGTGCGGACAGTGATGAAGGACAGCGGCATGGCAATGATCGGGTTTGGCGAAGCCGCTGGCCAGGATAAGGTCGTCGAGTCGGTTCGCAAGGCCTTGAGCTCGCCGCTGCTCGAGGTCGACGTGCATGACGCGAAGGCCGCGCTCGTTAATGTCATTGGCGGCAAGGATATGACCATCGAGGAAGCGGAAGGGGCGCTGCAAGAGGTCTATCGGATGATGAACCCCGAAGCTCGCATCATCTGGGGTGTGCAGATAAGTGCAGAGCTGGTGAATAAGATACAAACGTTGCTCATCGTCACGGGCGTTAAATCCAGCCAAATTTATGCTAAGCAAGCGCTAAAGAAGGAAGAATTTGGGATTGAGTTTGTCGAACCTGTACAAAGTTATGCTCCTGTGCCGACACGTGAAGATAACGGACAGCATGCTTTTGCGCCCAATGAGCATGAGGTAAAGGCTAAAGAAGAACAAAAGTCATGGATGCCAGCAGCACCAGGTGATGAAGTTGGTAGCAAACGAAGTAAATTACAGGTAAAGGTTAGATCACTATTGGAAAAGATATTTGGATAGCTGGCAGAACGCAACGCGCCAGCATTCTTATCGTCGCTATAGGTAACCGCGAAGTCAGCAGCACTAACCAAAGGAAGTACTCACTGCTGTACGAGCTTGCGGCCTACAGTAAAAGCTCTGCTGCCCTGTTGACCTATCCTTATGGAGCCTTCCAAGACTGGGCAAAGCGTGCGAGGCCCAGGATGTTTCATTCGCTCCTGTATTCCTCAGGCACGAGTTCATCTGACCCTGTGAGTTTTTTAACTATGTCAACTACCACTTCCCTTCTCTCAGCTTGGAGCTCATAATACTTATTGAGATCTTTGCTCTTCCCAATCTCGACGGCAATGGAAATCGGCTCAAACAGCTCTTTAAACTCCACTTTCTTTGCAAATAAGGCGTTTAAAGCAGATTCTACAACTTTAGTGTTTTTAGTTTCGATCAGCTCCTTAAAAAACTCCATAAGCGTTCCTTTTATTACGTCTTTTGCTTTCTCTGTATCTTTTAATAGACTACTAAATTGGTCGAGGGCCACAACGGCAGAACTCAAGCTCTCTAAAGCGTTGCCATAATTATTCCTCCCAAATTCCTGCGTTGTCATGTTGAGGTGTGCGATTCCT
>CAYYNW010000210.1:0-1766 GCA_964473145.1 uncultured Halobacteria archaeon | reverse complement strand
CAAAAAGTATAAGTTCGTGGAGTGATTTAAACTGATAGGCGCTCGGGTTGTGAGCGTCTTGAACCCCGGAGATGTTAGCGAAGCGCGTGCGAGGTATAGAAGAATCGGCTACGATCAAGATGGGTCAGCTGGCAGAGCAACTGCGTGCCGAGGGTAAGCGCGTGATGAATTTCACCCTAGGCGAGCCTGACTTCAAGACGCCCGAGCATATCTGTGCCGCGGCGAAAGAGGCGCTGGATCGCGGCTACACGCACTACACGAGCAGCGCGGGCATCAAGGAATTGCGGGACGCGATCGCGGTGAAGCTCCGCGTTGAGAACAACGTGGAGGCGCGCGCGGAAAACGTGATCGTGACGCCGGGCGGCAAGCAGGCGATCTACGAGGTGATGATGAGCCTTCTGGACGAAGGCGATGAGGTGATCCTGCTCGATCCCTGCTGGGTTACCTTTGAAGCGGCAGTCAAACTCGCCGGCGGGCAGCCGCGGTGGGTGAAGCGGTTAGAAGCTCCGCTGCGGTACGAGGCGCTGGCAGCGGCCGCGTCGGAGAAGACGAAGCTGGTAGTGATCAACAGCCCCAATAACCCCGCCGGGTACGTGCTCCGCGACCGCGAGTTGCGTGAGGTCGCTGAATTCGCCCGTGAGCATGACCTCATGGTGCTCTCTGATGAGATCTACGAGAAGATCATCTATGGCCGCGCGCATACGAGCATCGCCTCCTTTGAGGGGATGGTGGAGCGAACGATCCTGATCAACGGCTTCTCGAAGACCTACGCCATGACCGGCTGGCGGATCGGGTACGCGCTCGCGCCACCTGAGATCCTGCAGGGAATGCTGAAGATCCAGCAGCACTCGGTCAGTTGCGCCGCTTCATTCGCGCAATACGCCGGATTGGCCGCGCTTCAGGCTTCACAGGACTGCGTGGTGGAGATGGTGGCGGAGTTCAAGCGGCGGCGTGAGGTGATCGTGAAGCGGCTCAATGCGATGGGCCTGCGGTGCGTGAACCCGGAGGGCGCCTTCTACGCCTTCGTCGACGCCCCGCGAGATAGCGATGATCTCACCTTCACCGAGCGGCTGCTCACGGAGGCGCATATCGTGGTCACGCCCGGCTCCGCGTTTGGGACAGCCGGTAAGGGGTACGTACGGTTCTCGTTCGCGGCCTCGATGGCTGATATCGTGGAGGCGATGGATCGGTTAGCGAACATCGTCTGAGCGTGCGCTACCTACCGCGTGAGTGCGACGTTTGATAAGCAGTTCGGAAACCAGGATGTTCGTCTGGTGAGGTGATCACCGGCAAAGCGCCTGAAATTGCTCGTATGGGGTGCTATAACGAGGTAGTTTGTTCCCACAAGCATTTCCTTGATCTCCGCATGGCCATAGCCATTTCCTTTTTCCTTCCTTTATGCTTTTATATAAATCACGTTTTCCACGCCTTTAAAATGCTCATCTCCTGTTAAGACAGGCGCATTAACACTTTGTGCCGTCTCATATAGTATTGCATCTGCCAATCCAAAATTTGGATGGCTATTTCTCATCATCTTCTTTATTTCCCCCGCTTTAATTGCAATCTCTTTAGTCAAATCGATAATTTCTGTCTTTGCGAGTATAAACTCCAAATCATCTTCCCAGAATTTCCAGCCTTCTCGATGATATTTATCCGATAGCTCAGCCAAAACAATTGTGGGTGTAGCACAGTTCCCACGTTCTATATATCTCCCTGCTCTTCTTCCATATTCAGTACCCTTAAAATATTCAATCCAAGCATAAGAG
>CAYYNW010000209.1:0-1771 GCA_964473145.1 uncultured Halobacteria archaeon | reverse complement strand
GGTAAAGCACATGCCGATCGCCGCGAAGAGGAACCCGGCGAGGAATGAAAAAGGGATGATCAGCAGTGAGAGCGGCAGCTCGATCAAGCCAAAGGCCGCGATCACCGGGAGCATAATCGTGGCGTAAATGAGGCTCCTGGTCGCGCCCCAGAGCAGCTCGCCCGTAATTACCTCCTCGATGCTCAGCGGAGTGGCGATGATCGCGTCAAAGCTCTTCTGGTAGTACATCCGCACGTAGGAGCCGTAGGTGCACTCGAAGAAGGCGGAATTCATGATCGAGATCGAGATCAGGGCAGGCGCGATGAAGCGTGGATAGCTCATGCCCTCGACCACGTCGATGTACCTGCCCAGCCCGAAGCCGAGCGCGAAGAGGTAGAGGAGCGGCTCCAGGAACGGGGGGAAGAAATTTACTCGGTAGGTCTTCATGAAGACCGCTCTGTTCCGCGACCAGACCTTCCATACCCGGTTGCTCAGCCTCGGCAGCGTGAAATAGCCCATCCTTGTGCTCACTCCCGCAGTTTCTTACCCGTTAGCTTCAGGAAGACATCTTCGAGCGTGGCGGCACGCGCGGTGATCGTACCGAGCGCGCAGTCGTGAAGGAGCGAAGCAATTACCTCTTGCGGATTCGTCGTGTACACCTGCACCGTATCACCCCACACGTCATACTTCGCACCGCTTCGGGTCAAGCATGTGATGACCCCGGGATTGTGCTCCGCTTCCACGATGTCCGTGCCGATATACTCGCGGACCAGCGCGTCTGGCCCTCCCTCCACCAGGATCCGCCCATAGTCCATGATCACCAGGCGATCGCACAACCGGGCCGCTTCATCCATATAGTGCGTCGTGAAAACCACCGTAATCCCCTGCGACTTCAACGCTTTAATCTTGTCCCAGATGAGGTGGCGCGCCTGCGGATCCAGCCCGATCGTGGGCTCATCGAGGATCAACATGCGCGGGGTGTTGATCAGCGCTCGAGCGAGTAACAGCCGCCGCTTCATACCGCCCGAGAGCTGCTCAATCGGCTTGTCCTTCTTCTCACGCAGTTGCATGAAGTCTAGAAGCGTCATGATCGTGCTTTCCGCTCGTGCACGCGGGAGGTCGAAATAGTGCGAGTAGACCAGTAGATTCTCGAAGACCGTGAAGTCGGGGTCAAGATTGTTCTCCTGGGGCACCACGCCCAGCAGATGCTTGATCTCCCTCGAATGAGTCCCTACATCCATGCCGAAGACGGTGAGCGTTCCGCTCGTCTTGGGTGAGACGCACTGGATCATCTTCATCGTGGTCGTCTTCCCCGCGCCATTCGGGCCGAGGAACCCGAAGATCTCACCCTCAGCGATTGAAAAACTAATGGAATCCACTGCAGTGAACTCGCCAAATTGCTTCTTCAGGTCCTCTGCTACTATGACGGGGGCGATCGCAACCACCTACCCTCTGCTTCAAGCTCCAAGGAACGACCCGCAGGCGGGTAAGGAATAGAATGCCACGAGCTCATGAAAAGGCTTTGTTCCATCCGGGCATGCCCGTGCGGCTACTGTGGAGGAACTGAAGGAGCACGAGGAGGTTGCGGAGAATTTTGCTTCTTTACCACCGCCTGTTCGCTACCGTGACCTCACCACCCCTACTCGTTTGCAGAACTCCGCAATCGGACAGACGCTGCACTTCGGACTGATCGGGGTGCAGATCCGCTGTCCGTGCATCACGAGCAGGTGGTTGAACACGATCCAGTGTCGTTGCGGGAGGAGCGCACGCAATGCGAACTCAGTTTGCTCAG
>CAYYNW010000208.1:0-1797 GCA_964473145.1 uncultured Halobacteria archaeon | reverse complement strand
CACGCCTCGTAAATTCACTGGAAATGTAGGTGGCACATTTATTCTAAACAGGTCTAAAGCCTTCTCCTGCACCTTTCGTCTTAAACACCGATTGTGTTATCAGAAAGGCGAAATTACCTCTCTCTTTCAAATACCTATCCAGACATCGGTAAGTGAATAGAATAGAAATGTCATCTTTATCACTACCTAATTTCGCCTGATAACCTTTTGGAAGAAACAGTTTATAATCCTTCCACAAATCTTGCGTTTCTTTTCGGTAATTCTCGGGCAAGCTCTCCCAATTCACCCACGGCGGATTTCCCACGACATAGTCAAATTTATCCTGGAGCAAGGGCGCGAATGAGTTCTTCAAGATCCGCGTCCAAATCCGGTTCCTGCCTTCCCCCTCCAGAGCTACAAGTTGATGATACAGCCCGTCCAGAATCGAGAGCTCGTTCTTGTTCAGTGTCGCTCCAGCCCGCGACGCCTCGCGCTTCACGCGCTCCTCAAAGATCTCCTCTGAGCAGCCGGAGGGCTGCACGCACTCCTCGACCACAGCAAGCACTTTCGGTAAGAGCCCTTTCCGAATGATACCTATCGGTATCTGAAACTCACCGGCTTCGGTCTTCAAGCTATATGCGTGACTCCCGTAGAGCGTCTGCTTCCGCTCCACGAGGATTGAATCCGCGAAATAGACAGGCAGCTCAACATCCGCTCGCTTATACTTCAGCAGCTTTCCCAGTGCAATGAGATAGTTCGTCCTGGCAGCCAGCACCGCTAAGGGATTCAGGTCGAATCCGACGATGTTCTTCAAGATCCCCTCAAGCGTTTCCGTTTCATCTTTGAAATTGTCAAGCGCGTACTGCCTCGCCCGCTTGATCGCCAATACCAGGAACGTGCCGCTGCCACAGGCAGGATCGAGGAATCTCTTATCCAGGTTGCCATCGTAGCCAACTTCTGAAATGACAAGCTCAGCAAGCCAGTCGGGCGTGTAATACTCGCCCAGATCGTGCCGTATCTTCTTCGGCACGAGGTACTGGTACAGCCGTTTGAGCAGGTCTTTGACCTCTTCCGGCTCGTGCTCCAGCGTCGCCGGCTCGAATTTGGAGAGCGTGCTCGCAAGCAGACTCACCGCTTCGCCCACGTGCTCGTCCCAGACGTCGAGGTACCAGCCGAAATAATCGCCCTCCAGGAAGTTCTTGATCCCGATGGCACGTGCGAAGATGTCTCCCTCCTCCACGTCCCGCAGCATACTCCTCAGCTCTTCCTGGCCGTGATAGTACGCCGTCTCGAACTTCTTCAAGTACGACTGGAGGTAACTGTCGCCCAGCGAAACTGCGACCTCCGCCGCCAGTAATTTCATAACGAGCGCATAATAGGTGTGCACCGCGAAGAGCAGCCCTTCATAATCGATTCCGTCCTCACTGAGCCCGTAAGCTTGCTCCAGGCCTTTGATCTTCTCCGGGGAATAGCCGCAAACCTGCCCAAAGACGCGCTTCCAGTCATTGAACAGCATTTTCACCCGTTTCTGCTCTCTATTTGTCTCTAACGTCTCGTAAAGGACCCGTACAAGCGTCTCAGCCACTCGGCTCCCCGCGCCAAGGTATTTATTCAGCAACTCTACCCTGAGCGGCCACCGCTTCAAGCCTCTGAGTGCTTCCAGAAATGTGAGTATCGTGTGCCCATTCACCGGATACGGACCATCAGACACCCAGCGCTCCCTGAACCGAACAAACCCTATCTGATGGCCATCTACAACAACACCGAAATATTTCGGCCAATCCTCAGGTGCGGGTGCCAGTTGCATTATATACCCGA
>CAYYNW010000207.1:0-1802 GCA_964473145.1 uncultured Halobacteria archaeon | reverse complement strand
AGTCCAGCTTGGTGCCGCTGCGTTCCGGGAACCGATTGGGTAGTCGGCCGTATTCGTCCTGAAGCGTGAACGCATGGCGAATAATACTCTTGATCTTTTCGGCATCGCCGATACGCAGGAACGTCTCGATATTATGGATAATCCCCTCGAAGAGATCGCGAAACCACGGCGTCCGGAACCAGAAATCACCGGCCTCATAGAAGAATTCGCCGTTCACATACATCCCGAATCTCGCCAGCGCGAGTGCCCGGAAGATGACCGCGGGATCTGTAGCCGCAGTGCCAAGTGAACGCACGATCGCTCGAGCTCGCTCTTCCTCCCTAGCTTCATCGCGTGGCCACTCTGTTCCACGCAGCTGGAGGCGCTCAAGCTCCAGGGCTGATCTGCCGCAGGCAACGATGACCAACGCGCTAGGGCTGTTCTCGAGCGCGATCTCCAGCTCGCCGCAGGAGAGGAGCGTTTTGCGCTCGCCGCGAAAGGCCACACCGCGTTCCGTTTGCTCCCGGTAGCCGGAGCCGAGCTTGTACCACCACTCGATCTCACGTCGCCACGTTCTGATTGCACAGTCAGTTGCCGATCGGATCGAGAGGCAGTTCCCGTGCCGTGCAATAAGCAGCCCGTCAGCTAACGTCTGACAGACGTGCTCCGCGGGCAGGGAAGGCTCGTACATATGCCGGATGTCCACGAGTGGCTCGATGAGCACCGACGAAGCGTTAGATTCAAGTGTGAGGCAGGCAGTACTGCCCTCCTGCCGCGCGTCACCCGCCAGCAGGTAGTAACTCGCCTCGAGGTGAACGTTCTCGGGCTTGTTTTCATACCTGTACCGCATCTTCCAGGGCGATATTGTTACTTTCGTGGCGCGAAGCGGCACGTACGCGCCGTCCATTCCCTTCACGCCCGCCGCAATGCCGTTGAGGAACTGGTAATTCTCGCCGTTGAGCAGTACGGAGAGCCCTTCATAGGGGTAATCTCGGTTAGGCACCACCTTGCTTCCCAGAGGAACGGAGAAGACCGATTGTGCCCACGACGCCTGCGGGCGCTTGATAATGGCGTGCTTCGTGCGCGCGGGATTCTGCAGGTCCTCCGCTGGCGCAAGGTAAAGCTCAAAGCTCGAGGAGTTCATGGCGCGTCGGTTTCTTCTGCTCGCGTGAGGATCGCCAGTACCTCTTCATCCTCTACCTGCTCGAATTGCTTGTAAAATTGGCCAATCGCACCAAAGAAGGTCGGCGCACGGAGGCACAGCAGCTCATCAGTAAATGCCGCCAAGCGCTTCACGGTATCGCCCGGCCCGAGAGGCAGCGCGGCGATCAGCCTCATCGGGGCTTCCTGCCGGACGGTCCAGAGCGCAGCCTGCATCGTTGCTCCGGTTGCTACGCCATCGTCGGTCACGATGACCGTTCTACCCTGCAGCAGCACCTTAGGGCGTACCGGACGATACAGCCGGATTCGGCGTTTCAGCTCAGCGAGCTGGCGTGCCTTCTCCTCCGAGAGATACTCGCTCGTCACGTTAAGCTGTACGAGCAGCGGCTCGTCGAGGAAGAGCTTCTGATCCTCAGCGATCGCGCCAATGGCGAACTCGGGGTTACCGGGTGCGCCCAATTTGCGCGCGAGCACGATGTCCACCTCAGCACCCAGTGCATGGGCTATCAAGCTGGCAATCACCACACCGCCGCGGGGTATGCCGAGCACCACGGTGCGCGAGCCGCGGTATTCCTGGAGCGCCTGGGCCAGCAGCTGCGCGGCCTCCAGCCGATCGGTGAAGGGCTTACTGCTCCGTGAAAGAATCTTTAGTTGTCCCATGA
>CAYYNW010000206.1:0-1851 GCA_964473145.1 uncultured Halobacteria archaeon | reverse complement strand
AAGCCCCGGGAGGGATTTGAACCCTCGACCTATTGATTACAAGTCAATCGCTCAACCGGGCTAAGCTACCGAGGCGTTTTAGATACTACTACGTTGATACTCATCGCCGCCATAAATAAATCCTTTGCCGGCTTACCGGCGCTGCTGAAAACGGTGCTCGCAGATGCCCTCTCGGAGCGCCGGCGACTAACTTCGCCCCAGCCTCAGGGCACCGCGAACGAGTACATTCCCAGAATACCCGTGCCAATGTACTCGATCGCAATGGCCGCCACCAGGATACCCACCACGCGGCTCAAGACCTCCGCACCCACCTTGCCCATGAGCTCGTACAGCCGCATTGCTTGGCCCAAGAAGAGTCGCGTAACAATGATCGCGGTGAAGATGGCAAAGAGGACGACCACCGTGCCTGACGACTGGATGATCACCATCACCGCGGTGATCGCGCCGGGCCCGGCGAGCATCGGCGTGCCGATCGGCACGGCACCCACTCCGGCTTCAGGTTCACCAATGAGACAGCATTGATGCTCGCCCCGCAGCAGGTCAAAGGAGATGAGCAGTAAGAGGAGACCACCGGCGATCATGAAGCTATTCAGGCTGATGCCGAGGACCGCGAGGATAAACGTGCCGATAAAGGCGAAGAGGAGCAGGAGAATCGTGGCCACGATCACCGCATGGTTCAGTTCCCTCAGCCGCTCAGCCTCCCGCATCCCGCGCGTGACGGCAATGAACACCGGGATACTGCCCGGTGGGTCCATCACGACGAAGAGAATGATAAAGGCTTTCAGCAGTGACAACCCGAAACTCAGCGTGAACTCCATACTTCTTTATGTATGACTCGTGAAGGTGTAAAAAGATAGTGAACGGTGATGCAGCGGGAGGAGATCTGGACTGAGAAGTACCGGCCGAGGAGGTTGGAAGAAGTCGGTGGTCAGACCGCGATCATCCAGAATCTCCAATCGTACGTCACGCGAGGTAACTTACCGCACCTCATCTTCTCCGGACCCGCGGGCGTCGGCAAAACGGCAGCCGCAGTCGCTTTGGCGCGTGAGCTCTACGGCGAGACTTGGTCGGAGAACTTCATCGAGTTGAATGCGAGCGACGAACGCGGGATCGAGGTGGTCCGGAACAATATCAAGAACTTCGCACGCACCATTCCGATCGGCACAGCATCCTTTAAGATCATCTTCCTCGACGAGGCCGACGCCTTGACTGACGCAGCGCAGTCCGCACTGCGGCGGACGATGGAGCGCTACGCCGCTACCTGCCGGTTCATCTTCAGCTGTAACTACTCCTCGAAGATTATCGAGCCGATACAATCTCGCTGCGCCGTCTATCGGTTCAAAGCGCTGCCGTACGACGCGATCACTTCCCGGATACGCTACATCGCGGCACAGGAGGGCTTGGCAATCTCCGAAGAGGCACTCCGCGCGATCAACTACGTCGCGATGGGCGACATGCGCCGCGCAATCAACGCGCTGCAGAGCGTGGCAGTGCTCAGCAGCGAGATCAACCCGGAGCGGATCTACGAGCTCACGGCCACCGCGAGACCCGAGCTGGTCCAGGAGCTGATCAATCGTGCCCTCGCTGGCCAGTTCTTCGACGCGCTCGAGCTCCTGGACGCTCTACTGGACAAAGGGATCTCCGGTGATGAGATCCTGGCTCAGATGCATCGGCTCACGATCACCATGGATATCCCCGTCCGGAAGAAGGTCGAATTGATGGATCGCATCGGTGAGGCAGACTACCGGATCACGGAGGGCGCGAATGAGCGAATCCAGCTCGACGCGCTCATCGCCGCGCTCTGTCTCGCCGCCGGAGAGGCATAATCGCCATCGCGTCCGCTCCTCGTCA
>CAYYNW010000205.1:0-1884 GCA_964473145.1 uncultured Halobacteria archaeon | reverse complement strand
GTGAGCGAAGACCAGGTGCTCGCCGAAGCCACGGCCACCTATAAGCCCGCGTTCGGCGGCATTCATCCCCGTGAAGCCGCGCAGCACCATGCCGCGGAACTGAAAGAGGTCGTTGCACGGACGTTCCGGGACGCGAAGGAAGCGGACAGGGCATTTGCGATCGAGCATATCGCTGGAATTGCGTTCTCTCAGGGCCCGGGCATGGGCCCCTGCCTCCGCACCGTTGCCACCGCGGCACGCGCGCTTTCACTCACCCTCAAGATTCCACTCCTCGGCGTCAATCACTGCATCGCGCATATCGAGGTGGGGCGGTGGCAGTGCGGTGCGCATGATCCGGTGGTGCTGTATGTCAGCGGTGCGAACTCCCAGGTTCTCGCCTTCCGTGCCGGACGGTATCGTATCCTGGGCGAAACGCTCGATATCGGCATCGGTAACGCGCTCGATAAATTCGCCCGCTTCCTCGGGCTCAGCCACCCCGGCGGGCCGAAGATCGAGGACCTGGCATCTCGGGGGTCTCAATACCTGGAGATGCCGTATATCGTGAAGGGCATGGATCTCTCCTTCTCCGGACTGACCACCGCGGCTCGGGATGCCGTGACCGCACAGCCCGCTAAACGTGAGGATATCAGCTATTCATTCCAGGAGACCGCCTTTGCCATGCTCACGGAGGTGACGGAACGTGCCATGGGGCACCTCAACAGGGACGAGCTGCTGCTCGCCGGCGGCGTGGGCGCGAACCGCCGGCTGCAGCAGATGCTGAGCACCATGTGTGAAGACCGGGGAGCGCGATTTTACGTGCCCGCGAACCGCTATCTGGGCGACAACGGGACGATGATCGCATACCTCGGGCTGCTCATGCTCGCCAGCGGGAATACCACGCCACTCGAGCAGTCGCAGGTGCGGCCGAATTATCGGCCCGATGACGTCGAGGTCACCTGGCGTGCGTAACTGAACCTACCGATCGTCGTTCAAAACTTATTAAAGTCACAGGAGTCTTCTTTAGTGCGAGTGCGATGAAACGAGAAGAGATCCTCATTGAGGCACTACCGTACATTCGCGAGTTCTACGGCTCGAAGATCGTGGTCAAGTTGGGCGGGCATGCCCTCGTGGATGAGCGTATTATGGATAAGGTCACGCAGGATTTGGTCTTGCTCCGCTTCGTCGGGATCTGTCCGGTGGTGGTGCACGGTGGCGGCCCGGAGATCACTCGCTTGATGGAGCGCCTGGGCAAGAAGCCGACCTTCATCGCCGGGCTCCGGATCACCGACGATGAGACGATGGAAATCGCGCGCATGGTGCTCGTCGGTAGCATGAATGAGCGCATCGTCTCCCTCATCGGCAAGCACGGCGGCAAAGGCCTTGGCCTCTCGGGGAACGATGGCAGCTTGATCGTAGCAAAGAAGAAGCAGAAACTTACCGTTGGCGTTTCAGGCGAAGAACAAGAGGTCGATCTCGGCTGGGTTGGTGAGGTCGAAGCGATCAACGCGGAGATCATCACCCTAACGGCCGAACGGGGCTATATCCCCGTCATCTCACCGATCGCCGTCGACACTGTGGGGAACAGCCTCAATGTCAATGCCGATTCGGTCGCCGGCGAGATCGCGCGCGCGATCGATGCAAAGAAGCTGATCCTGCTCACCGATGTGCCCGGTATCATGCGCGATCCGAAGGACCCCACAACACTCATATCCCGGACGACGGCGGCTGAGATCAAGGAGCTGATCGCCACGAAGGTGATCGGCGAGGGGATGATCCCGAAAGTAGAAGGGGCGTTACTCGCCGCCTCGAGCGGCGTTGCAGTACATATCATCGATGGCCGGGAACCCCATGCACTCCTGCTCGAGCTCTTCACCGATCAGGGCATCGGGACGATGATCGTATAAG
>CAYYNW010000204.1:0-1900 GCA_964473145.1 uncultured Halobacteria archaeon | reverse complement strand
GACGTCAAGGTGGAGCTCGGCGGCGAGACCCTGGAGGCAAAGGGGCGCGTATTGAAAGAAGCGGGATTCCTCGCTATCTACCCCTACCAGAAGAGGGAGGAAATCCGATTACCCCAGCTCCGCGAGGGCGAACCAGTCGAGCTTGTCCAGCTCGAGCTGGTGGAGAAGGAGACGACCCCGCCCAAACGGTACTCTCAGGCCGGCTTGATCAAGAAGATGGAGGAGCTGGGCATGGGGACGAAGAGCACCCGGCACGAGATCGTGGGCAAGCTCTACGAACGTGGCTACGTGCAGCAGGACCCTGCGAAACCGACTGAGAAGGCGATCGCGCTCATAGAGGCGCTGGAAAAATATGCCGCGCTCATTACGAAGCCGGAAATGACCAAGACACTCGAGCAGGAGATGGAGGAGATAAAAGCAGGGCAGCAAAGCAAGGAGAACGTGGCGGACGACTCCAGGAAGATGCTCCGCGCGGTCTTCACGGAGATGGTCATGAATAGAGACGCGATCGCGAACTCGCTGAAGCAGGCGATGAGGACGGGAACGATCGTCGGCTCGTGCCCGGAATGCGGCTCTGCTCTCTTCCTCGCGACATCCGCACGCGGGAAACGATTCGTCGGCTGTCTTAATTACCCCACCTGCACCTTCTCGCTCCCACTGCCCAAGAGCGGTCGGATCGTCGTGACCGAGCAGAGCTGTGAGCAGCACCCGTACCTGTACAAACTGAAGATCGTGAAGAAGGGCACGAAGCGGCCGTGGGAGTTCGGCTGCCCCTACTGCAATCTCCTCCAGTGGCAGGAGAAGAAGAGCGCGCCCGAGCAGACCGCTCAATCGCCCTAGCAACCGAGCGCGGGGCTGATATGACCACCTGTGAACCGGTTACCGACCTGTTCAAACCGGGTGGCTTTTATAAGCGAGTTTGCTAAATAGGATGATACCCTTAACGAGATGAGAGCAGAGCTAGAGGACGAGGTGCAGTACTTTAACCGGCGGTTCGCAGCGCTGATCGAGGAGAAACTACGCGAGTGCCACAACGAGATCCTCTGCGATGCGCTCAGCTACATCAAAGATACCGGCGGGAAGCGGCTCAGGCCCATCATCTCGTGCCTCGCCGCCGAGGCGGTCGGTGGGTCGCGCGAGAACGCATTGACTACCGCGGCAGCCATTGAGCTCCTCCACAATGCCTCGCTCGTCCACGATGACATCATCGATGAGAACCTCATCCGGCGGAAAACCCCTTCCAATCCCGCGCTGTACGGCGAGAAAAAAGCGATCGTCATCGGCGACCTCCTCTTCGGACTCTCCTGTGAGATGCTTGCTCGATGCGGCGTTCCTGAAGTCGTGAGTCTGGTCTCCCGCGCAGTCTGTGATATCGCGATGGGGCAGTATCTGGAGTTCACGCTGCGTCATCTGCAGGAAGCGTCGGAGCAGTCGTACATGGAGGTTGCGGAACTCAAGACCGCCGCGACGTTTCGCGCAAGCTCTGAAGCGGGAGCTTTGCTCGGCGGCGGAAGCGACGAGGAAATCGGGAGCCTCCGGGATTACGGGCATAATTTGGGGATCGCGTTCCAGATTCAGGACGACATCCTGGATATCTGCGGTGAGACCGCGAAAACGGGCAAGCCGGTCGGACTTGACATCAAGAACGGCGAACGGACGATATTGGTGATCCATGCATTGCACCATTCTGACTATTCCGAGAAGGAATATATCAGGGCGATTCTTTTCCGCGACCACGATCCTGTCAGCTTCGATCTCGAGAAGGTGCGCAGCATCCTCGTCAAGTCCGGCTCAATCGAGTACGCACTTCAGCTCTCCGAGAAGTTCGTTGCCGCAGCACGTTCCGCGATCGAGGGGCTTGCGGATACCGAGGCGAAACGGATGCTGCAATTCATCGCGG
>CAYYNW010000203.1:0-1934 GCA_964473145.1 uncultured Halobacteria archaeon | reverse complement strand
GGATATCCACGAAGGTGGCCAGCGGGTGGGCTTCTCACTTGAGGATATCCGCACCGGTGAGCAGGGCATACTGGCTCATGTAGACCTCATACGTGCCGGGCCCACGGTGGGCAAGTATACCGTCAATCTCACCGATCTGGATCGCATCGGCACGCGGGCGATCACCGAGGCGCTCGCGCGTCCTGAGACGCAGGTACTGCTCATTGATGAGATCGGCCCGATGGAGTTAAAGTCCAGACAGTTCGTTGCCGCGATAGAAAAGGCGCTGGCGAGCGATAAGCACCTCATACTCACCATCCATCAACGCTCAGCGCACGAGCTGGTACAGCGGATTAAACGCACCTTTGCGATCACGGAAGTAACAGTGGCAAACAGGGATGACCTGCCCGCAGTGATCATGGAAGCCCTGTGGGAAATCTCAAATAGCGAATAGCAAAGGATTGTACGGTCAGCGCGTGCGTCTGAAGATCGGTATTTGCTCGCGTTTGTGCCGTGAGGCTTCCATCATCCCCTTCACCCGCAATACCAGTTCGGGGTCGCACCCGCTGCGCATTCCGTGAGAATCACCGTGCTCCAGCGCGATGATGATCCGGTCAAGGTCTGCGTAACGGACGCCAAGCTCGCCTTCGTCCGTTTGACCTTCCCACAGCCCGGCACTGGGCGGCTTCTCGATGATCATCCGGGGAATCCCGAGCACCTCGGCCAGTGCACGCAATTCCGTCTTGAGCAGGTCGCCGAGCGGCAGGATATCCACCGCGCCGTCACCATACTTGGTGAAATAGCCGATCGCGAGCTCACTCTTATTCCCCGTGCCCACCACGAGATAGTGGAGCGAATTGGCGAAGTAATAGAGGCAGCACATCCTCAGCCGCGGCTTGAGATTCGCGGCCGCAAGATCGATAGTCACACCACCTGCCGCGCGCCCGTGCGCCTTATGCGCAGCAGCTTGCAAGCGGTCATGGATGAGCGTAAAGCACGAGGTGAGCTCTATCTCGTTCGTCTCTATGCTGAATTGTGCGGCAACCAGCCGCGCGTGCTCGAGATCCTCCTGGCGCGAGAAGCATGGCAGGATCAACCCGAGCGACGTATCGGGGAACGCTCGTTTACAGAGCACCGCGGCGATCGAGGAGTCAAGTCCGCCGCTCATGCCGAGCACCACGCCCCGTGCGCCGGCCTCGTGCACGCGTGCGCGAATCCATTCGGTCAGTTCTGCTGCCAGTTCTGACAGCTTCATGCTGCTGCTCATCCTCATCGTAGAGGTATAGGGTGAAGATCATATAAGGGACCCCGCTTATACCTATCCATACAGACCGAGCTGGAGCGATGAAGGGCAGAGGCGCGATCGCGATCATTCCGGTGAAAGGTACAATAGCGACCGAAGGGTTGTACTTCGGGCTGATGGCCAGCTCGCAGGGTATCATTCAGGCGATCGATGAGATGGAGCGGCGGAAGAAGGTGAAAGCAGCCATCTTCGAGATCAATTCGCCCGGTGGCACGCCCTTCGCGGCAAAGGAGGTCGCCACGCGGATAACCGCGATGGTGAAGCCCGCGATCGCGTGGGTGCGTGAATATGCAACCTCAGGCGGCTACTGGATCGCCAGCGCCTGCGACGAGATCGTGGCCGATGAGCTGAGCACGGTGGGCAGCGTCGGGGTCATCAGCATACGCCCGGACATTGGCGAGCTGCTGAAGAAGTTTGGGGTGGATATCGAGACGCTGAAGACGGGCATCTATAAGGGGCTGGGGCTGCCGTACGAGAAGCCGACGGCTGAGGAACGGGAGTTGCTGACGAGCGAATTAGAGGAGATCAAGGAGAGTTTCCTGAATGCGATCAAAGCGAACCGGCACCTCGATGACGCGGCCCTGCAGGAGCTCGCGACGGCGAAGATCTATCTGGGGCGCGAGGCGAAGACGCTGGGCCTGATCGACCATCT
>CAYYNW010000202.1:0-1989 GCA_964473145.1 uncultured Halobacteria archaeon | reverse complement strand
ACCCCTTATACAAGGGCTCGATCGGCTGCGGGCTCGTGCTGGAAGCGGGGTGTGTCACCGAGGTTGCGGACGCGCACGGCCAGGGTTCAGGCGCACGAATCAGGATCAACGGCGAACCTGATGAAGCGCAGACCACGCGGTACGTGCTCGACCGGCTCGCGGAGGCGGCTGAGATTAGCGTCACTACGGACTTCGAGATGCCTGTGGGCTGCGGCCTCGGCGCCAGTGCCGCCGGTGCGCTCAGCACCGCTCTGGCCCTCAATGAGCTCCTCAAGCTTACCATGACCGTGCATGAGGTAGCGCAGGTAGCGCACTGCGCGGAGGTGGTGAACGGCACGGGCCTGGGTGACGTCATCGCGGAGACCTGTGGTGGCGCGGTGATCCGCACGAAGCCCGGGCCACCGGGAATCGGAAGTATTGACCGGCTCCCGCACCGTAACGAGCAGGTGAGCTACGTCGTGCTGGGCGCGAAGCCGACGAGATCTATCTTAGCGGAGGGTGGTGAGTCCACGAGGCGGCGCATCACCGAAGTGGGAAAAGCGGCGCTGAAAGCGCTGCTGCGGAAGCCGACGCTGGAGAACTTCATGCACCTCTCACGCGACTTCGCGCTCCGAATCGAGTTGATCAGCGATGCGTGCAAGGACGCGCTCGAGGCCGTTCAGGCCGAAGGCCAGGTTGCGAGTGTCGCGATGCTGGGCGAGACGATCTTTGTCATCGGCGAGAGCGAGGCATTACAGGAGTTTGGCACCGTGCAAGCGAGTAGCATCTCGAATTGCGGCGCAAGCGTCCTGTAACCCTGTACTGAGTGGTAGCACGCTACTCCAGACGCGCCTTCTTCTTGACCCCCACCGTCTTGCCCGCTTCGTCCACCGCGAATTCTACCAGTATTCGGTCGGTTTTATACCGCTGAGGATGCCATGTACGGCCGCAGACGCCGCATTGCACGTCGCTGGCCAGCTCGATCACGTACCAGCTCGCATCGGCGTACGGCGTGCCGCACTGCGGGCAGACGCTGATCGTAACGTCCAGGAAAGCGGTCTTGTGCATCCTCTCCATCACTTGTATTGAAAGTCCGTATCCCTCAAAAGTTTCCCCGTCACGCGGCGAGGATCAAATCCATGAGCGTCTTACGATCCACCTCGGCGCGGGTCCGCCAGCCGATGAAGAGCGCCTTCTCATCCTCGCCCAGGTAGCCCTGCTTGATGAACCGGTCCAGTGCGAAGTATACCCGTTGCTGGGGGAATTTATTACCCAGGAACTCCTCGACCGCCTTCCGCTGCGCTTTGCCCTGCTTCGCGATGAGGTACGCCAGCGTCGCGGAGAGCAGAGCGATCGTATCGATCCGCTCGCCGGAGGCTTTCTCGAGAAGCGGGCCTTTCAGCACGATCATGAACCGGTCCCGTTCCGCGCCTTCGCCCTCCTCGCTACCGCCTCCCCCTTCCTCCTCGACCCGTTTCACGGCCATGCCGAGCTTATCGAGCGCGGCATCCAGGACCGCGATCACGTCGAGGTAATCCTCGCCCAGGGCGCGTTTCAGCTCCCAGCCTTTGACGCCCGGGTTCCGGTGCTGCCGGAAGAAGAGCAGCTGGGCCGCCTTCTTCAGCTTACGCTCTGCTCTCGCTCGTAATTCCTCGGCTGTTTCTTCCATGCTGACCAGTCCTCATAGCTCACGGCGAGCGGGATCGACCGGCTCGCGGCAAGCCGTGCAACAGCTGTTCCATCGCTCTCGCGCGGCGCGATAAACACCGACTCTTCCAGCGGGTTGAGCTCGAGCTCAGCCCTTCCCTCGGTCACCAGATAGCTCGTCAGATACGCCCGCTTCACGCTCTCGGCGAATGTATCGCTGAAAATGAACTCGTAGTATCCGACGCGGCCCCGATCCTGGAGCTCGCGCAGCACTGCCTGGAGCGCGTCATCGAACTCCTGGCCCGCTAAGAGGTTCAACGCGATCAGCTCCTCGAGCTCGAAGGGCGCTTCCGCGAGCGAAGG
>CAYYNW010000201.1:0-2000 GCA_964473145.1 uncultured Halobacteria archaeon | reverse complement strand
GCGAGTGACGGTGAAGGGCATACGGACACTGCAACAGTTACGATTATTCCGCCAGTTCGAATTCTGGAAGAGCCGTCGGGGACACCCGAGCCGAGCAGCACGCCCAGCGCATCTACACTGCCCGAGGAATTTGAACCAACCCCGACGGCAGAGCCCGTGCCTACCGAGCAGCAATCCTCGCCCCTGCTGCCGGTGCCCGGGTTCGAGGTGATAGCGGGGCTCATAGCGCTCCTCACCGCCGTTCTGGCCGCAGGAGCCGGACGGCGAGGAAAGCGGTAGCTACCGAATATTTCGTCGCGCTACTGCGCTCTGCGCCCCCCGAGTAATCCCGCGAGGATCGCTGAGGTGGCGATACTGATCGCGATCAGCACCACGGGCCAGCGAGGCAGGGGGACTGCCTGTAAGGGGAGCGGTTTTGCGGTCGGAAGTACTGCTGATGTAACGGAAGGCGCGGGTGATCGGCTGATCCGAGGCGTTGCGGTCGCGGAAGGCGCGGGCTTGGCGCTTGCCGGCTCAGGTCTCTTGCTGGGTGGTGGGCTCGCGGGAGGTAGCACGTATGCGCCACTGTAGCCTGATATGAGCACGGGCGTGGGCCCGCTTCGCGATTTGATCGTAAACGTCCCGTTAGTTACTGAATACGGGAGATCGCGGCACTGCGGCGTGGCATCCGTGAGCTTCTTCACCCTGATCGTCAGCGCGCTGGTGCTGCCCGCCTCACCCACCGCGGTCAGCGCGAGCCACGCGAGCACTGCGGTGCCACTGATCCCCGGGCTCGCGGTCTGGAACGCCACGATCCTCACGTGACCCGCAGCAGACGCTTCCAGGTTCGATACCATGACATCAAAATCGCCCCCGGATACGTTCGTGACGATGAGCACGGCGTGATTGTAGACCAGTTCAAGGTCGATCGAGCCGAGATCCGTGGCATTACAGATCATTACGGGCAGCACCACTGCCGCATCGCGCTCAACCTGCGCGGTTCCAATGCTCACCTCGCTCGCCCCGGCGTGCGGCACGCCAAGTGCCAGCGCGATCGTCAGCAGACCCAGGAGCGCATACCGTAGACGACGCATGTCCCACGTTCGGCTACACTTTCTGCCGCTTCTCGCGTACAGACAGGCCATGTTCTTCCTTACATGCAAGAGCTGTCCAGATCGCTTCGGCCTCAGCGGAGCACTTCGAAGCCGGTAATACCCGCGATGTGCTTGGCGAGGTACATCGCGTCCGAGATTTCCACCTCATCATTACCGTTGACATCACAGATGCTCTCTTCGATCACTTCGAACCCGCTGATCCCCGAGATGTGCCGGGCAAGGTACATCGCGTCCGAGATTTCCACCACGCCGTTACGATTCACATCGCCGTTCAGGCAGACGGTGATCGTGCAGGTGTCCGCGCCGGTCGCGTTGTGATTGTCAGTAACCGTCAAGGTCACGAGGTACGTACCGCCGAGTGCGTACTGGTGCGTGACGGACGAGCCGGTGGCGTTGCTCCCATCGCCGAAGTCCCAGAGGTACCCGACGATCTCGCCATCCGGGTCGTAGGAGCCCGACCCGTTGAACTCCACCGAGTCATTCGGCAGCACCTCGCGATCCGCGCCGGCATCAGCAACCGGCGGGCAGTTCACGGTTACCGCACAGGTGTCGTTAGCTGCGGCGCCCGTATCATCGGTGACGGTCAGGGTAACGATAAAGGTCCCGGCGGTGGTATAGGTGTGCGTCACCGTGCAGCCTGTTGCGTTCACGCCGTCGCCGAAATCCCAGACGTACGTGGTGATCACGCCGTCGGGGTCGAACGAGCCGGACGCATTGAAGCTTACCGTTTCATTCCGTGAGGCCACGAGATCAGGGCCCGCATCGGCCACGGGCGGACGGTTGATGGCAAAGGTCCCGTTCCTCGCCTCATGCGGGATGTCGCGGCATTCCGGTTCGACATCCGTCAGCTTCACCACGGTGAGGTTTAAGGTGCTGGTCTCGCCCGGTGCACCTACCGCAGTCAGC
>CAYYNW010000200.1:0-2017 GCA_964473145.1 uncultured Halobacteria archaeon | reverse complement strand
GCAAAGTTTGTTGCTAAAAAGTCTATGGTTATTTATCCTCTGAAACTTAGGTATCCAAGAGATCTTTTTTCCCGCTTATAAATTTGTGCATGTTTTCCGCTTTCTACCGTTTGCCACGGTAAGGCGCAGTGAACTGCTCATTTCCACAGGTCTGCCACAGCGCGGACGCCTCAGCAAAAGCTGCCGCCCGCTACGCGCCTACGCGTGGCTACTCCGGCATGACGAATTCGTGAGCGTTGTGCTATGCGCACGTGGCATGATCACTCCTGCTTGCGGGGAGCTCGGATCCGCAGCAAGCTATATATGCGGCGAGATCGGTTTGATAACCAGTGCATACTGGAGGATGAAGAAGCATGAAGATCTGGAGGATGAAGAAGCATGAAGATCTTACACGATGAGGATGTGGATGACCGCATCTTGCAGGATAAGACGGTGGCGATCATCGGCTATGGCACGCAGGGTACCGCGCAGTCGAACTGCCTGAAGGATTCGGGTGTGAAGGTGATCATCGGTGAGACGGAGATCCTGGGCGGGAAGCGGAACCCGAGCTGGCAGAAGGCAAAGAGTGCTGGGTTTGCGGTCATGCCGATCGCCGAAGCGGCCAGGAAGGCGGACATTGTCCATATTCTCTTGCCCGACGAGGTGCAGCCGATGGTGTACGAGCAGCAGATCAAGCCGCAGCTGAAAGCGGGCAAGGCAATCTGCTTCTCGCACGGGTTCAATATCTGCTTCAAGCGCATCGTGCCCCCTGCTGGAGTGGACGTGATCATGGTCGCGCCCAAGGCGCCGGGCACGGAGGAGCGGCGCGCGTATCTGGAAGGCTTCGGCGTACCCGGGCTCGTCGCGGTGAAGCAGAACCCCTCGGGCAAAGCGCGCGAGCTGGCACTGGCGCTAACGAAGGCGATGCACTGGACGAAAGCAGGTATTTTAGAGTGCACGTTTGAAGAGGAGACGTACGAAGATCTCTTCGGTGAGCAGTGCGTGCTCTGCGGCGGGCTCGTCGAGCTGATGAAGAACGGGTTCGAGGTGCTGGTCGAGGCGGGCTATCCGCCTGAGATGGCGTACTTCGAGTGCGTCCATGAGATGAAATTAATCGTCGATCTGGTCTGGCAGGGCGGGATCAAGCACATGGCCGAGGTGGTCTCGAATACCGCGGAGTACGGCATGTGGGCCGTCGGGCACGAGATCATCGGGCCAGAAGTGAAAGCGAAGATGAAAGAGGCCCTTCGCCGGGTTGAGAACGGCGAGTTCGCACAGCAGTGGGTCGCCGAGTACCAGAAAGGCATACCGTTCCTGAAGGCGAGTCGCGAGGCAATAGGGAAGCACCCGATCGAGACTACCGGCGAGGAGATCAGGAAGCTGTTCAAGCGTATCGTGCCCCAGGGGGGTGATTACGGCGTTCCCCTCGGTAAGCAGTAAGCTCTCCGTCTGCTCCCGATGCCCCTCTCGTTCCTACCGCACCACCCGACGAAGATCGTCCTGGTGGGCCTCAACTACACGGATCACGCGAAGGAGCTGGAGATGCCGCTGCCCGACGAGCCGATCCTGTTCCTCAAGCCGCCGACCGCTCTGGTAGGGCCTGAGGACTGGATCAAGTATCCCGCGCAGGCACAGCGGGTGGATTACGAGGCGGAGCTGGCGGTCGTCATGAAGGATGCGTGCAAGAATATCGAGCCTGACGAGGTGATGGATTACATCGAGGGGTTCACGTGCCTGAACGACGTCACTGCCCGCAACCTGCAAAAGAAGGACGTGCAGTGGACGCGTGCGAAGAGTTTCGATACCTTCTGCCCCGTGGGGCCGCGGCTCGTGAAGGAGATCGAACCGAACAACGTGCGGATACAGAGTTATCTCAATGGCGAGCTGCGGCAGGATTCGACCACCGCGAAATTCATCTTCCGCGTCGAGGAGCTGGTCTCGTTCGTGTCGCACATCATGACGTTACAGCCCGGTGACATCATCGCAACGGGCACGCCGAGCGGGATCGGGGCGATGCAGCGCGGGGATACGATTGAGA
>CAYYNW010000199.1:0-2018 GCA_964473145.1 uncultured Halobacteria archaeon | reverse complement strand
GCTTGCCGAGGATATACTCCTTTCCGTGAATGAAGAGGTCTTTTCGCTGCTTCCGCATCGTCTCCAGTGCGCTCATCATGACATCAGCGTTCTCGGCCCCTTCATTGGTTCTGAAGCAGCCCCAGATCTTCCGCTGCCTCACCCGTGGCCGGAGCGCTCGCTCCGCGGCGTTATTCGTCGGCTCCACGCCGGGGCAGAGGATGAACGTGAAGAACTCACGGCTGTACTTCAGCGCGCGTTTCGCCAGCGTCTTCAGTCGGTGATACTCCCACTTGCCCTCCTGCGCCGCGAACCGCTCCAGACGGCCTACGAACTCCGCAAACGCCCTCTCACGGTCCTCGGCGCTCGTGAGTCTCCGCTCCATTGCCTTCGCATCCTCGTAGATCTGCACTAATCCTTCGTAGAACTCGCACGATCTCGGTGGCGGCTTCTTCTGCTCCACAAGCTTCCTCGCGGCCACGAGCAGATGAGACCAGCACTTTTGTTTGCGCCCCGGTGCGCCATCGAATGACGGATAGAAGTCCTGCGTGCTTATGCCGTCGTACGTAATCCTCGCCGAGCACCTCGATCACCACCTTCTTGCCCCGGTTTCTTCTCGTGAGGTAGAGGACTGCCTCCTTCGTGAGAAAGGTCCAGAGCCAGCGGTTCTCTCCGTTCACCCGCAGTCCGGTATCGTCGTAGTGGCAAATCTGCGCATCACGCAGTTCCTTCTTCAGTCGCCTGTAATCGTCACCGAAGAGCTCGGCCGCCTGCTGCAGGTAGGCCACCACGGTACCGACGGAGATCCGAGCGTCGTACGTGTCGTTCAGGAGTGTTGCAATCTTGTTCTCCGGCAGATGCATGACGTATCGCAGATACGCGACGTACAGGAGGAAATGGACCCCGAAGTGCCGATTACCGATCGTCTCGGGCACCTCAGGATACACCACGTTGCCGCAGCGCACGCAGTAGCCACCTTTGATGAGATATCTGATCACCAGGGTCGGGATCGGAACGATCTCTTCCTCGTAGCGCTCCCGCACGGTTTCTACTTCCTTCAGCGCACCACCGCAGATTGAGTCCATGGCTACCCGTGCACCAATCGGTTTCGTAACCCATCGGCCTCAGTCAGTGCCACTTTCACGCATACGCGGGGTCGAATCGTACGGGTGTTGATTTCCCGATGCAGTCCTTCCCGTAGACGAGCGAGTCCTCAATCAACTTCTTCAGGAGCGCGGGATAGGCCGCGCCCACCAGCTCCTGGACCGGTTTCCCCTGGCAGAAGAATTTGAACGTCGGAGTGGCCATGATCCCGTAGCGCTCCACGGTGAACGGATTCTCGAGGATGTTCAGTCGCGCGAACCGTATTTTGCCCGCGTACTCCAGCGCGTATGCCGTGAAGTACGGCTCCATCTGCTTGCAGTGTGGGCAGGTGGTGCTGTAGAACATCACGAGCGCGGGCAGCTCTGCAAGCTCGATCTCCTGCTCCCACGTGCTGTCATCCACCTCCACGAGGGTCATGGTTCGCTCTGCTCAACCTGGTAGGTATAATATAGTATTGGATAGTGAGGCGGGAGTATTAAAAATTGACGGGAGGCCGGACCTGAGGAAGCTCTCCGTGACTGCCGCCGCGCAGACTTGACAGGTAGCCTCACGGTAATCCGCACCCTGCTACTCGGCGCGCGAATTGGAGGTACTCCTTAGACCGCGCGTACGTACCACGGGGGATGCGGCCCCCACGCCTTCTTCAGTGCTCTTCGGTATCCCGCTTTACCGCCTCGTCCGCTACTGGCCACGCGTCTTCAAGGTCAATATGGTCCCTTCTGCCGCGCTTCTTCAGGATGCGGAGCAGCTCTTCTTCATCTTCGCTGAACAGACTCTTCATCCGTCCCATGAGGAGTCACCTCCTTGACCGATATGTTAGGGGATAGTGCGCTTATAAATACTTTGGCACGCATCGCATCCATCTCGCGGTCCACCGCGGGCGAGCGAAGCTATCGGGGTAAAAGAGCTATCTCTTCACGGTAGTAAGGGGGATA
>CAYYNW010000198.1:0-2024 GCA_964473145.1 uncultured Halobacteria archaeon | reverse complement strand
GAGGAAGAGGTAGAAGAAGCGAAGAAAGACCTCTTCCGAGAGCTGGAGGACATTTAGAAACCCTCGCTAATCAACGTGAGGGGGGTGTTCGCGGAGGAGAGGCGAGCGCACGCTTTTTTAAAGCATAATGCCAAAGGTATTTCTGAGTGATACGTGCAATGGCCAAGGGTGATGCAGTACGTGAGGGCGGAATTTTCAAGCTGGTCGTGAAGCTCCCGGAGAGTGTGGTGGATGCGCTTCGTCTACCCCGGGAAGAAGTGGCGGCTGAATTACAGAAGGAGCTTGCTCTCGCACTGTATCAGCGCGGAGTGCTCTCCTCGGGAGAGGCGAGCAGGCTTGCAGGGTTGTCCCGGTGGGCGTTTGACGAGCTTTTGGGCGAGCGAGGGATCTCACGGCACTATACCGAGGAGAACCTGGCAGAGGATCTCGAGTATGCCCGAAGCCATCAGTGATTCGTCCACACTGATTCACCTTGCAGGAATTGGCCGCTTGGGGCTCTTGAAAGCGTTTTATGATAAGATCTTCATTACGCCCGCGGTCTGGAGGGAGGTGGTAGAGGAGGGAGGGGGAAGACCGGGCGCGCAGGAGATCAAGGAAGCGCATACCTCGTCTTGGATTGAGATAGTTGCACCGTCTAACGAGTCGCTCGTCAGATTGCTGGAGCGTGAATTGCATAAAGGCGAGGCGGAAGCGATTGCGTTAGCGACTCAGATCAGCATTAGAAGAGCGGCGCCCTTGATTTCCGATGCTACATTACCGAGGAATGAAGATCTTCCGCTCTTCACCTCGAATGCCAAACCATAATAAAAGGTTCGCGTATGCCTGCTTAAGGCCCTGATGCTGTTGCGCTGATTTCGGTGGAGAAGCTGCCCTTGTTGCCCTTGCGATCGACCGTGCAGATCTTGAAGTAATAGATGGCATCCTCGATGAGGTCGCGATTGCGGAAGGAGTTGGTTGCTGGCCGGCCCACGAGCGTCGCGGCGGAAGGCGTGAAGCTGGGCGTGGTGCTGCGGTGGACTTCGTAGTGATCCACCTCGCTCGGATCATGCGCGTTCCAGTGCAAGACGATCGAGAGCGAGGGCGCGTAGAACTCGGCGCGCAGACCGGAGATCGTGGTGGGCGCGAGGATATCGTAGGCCGCGGGAACGGATAGCGCGAAGAGGCGCTGCTCGATGTCGTAGGCGGATCTCAGCAAAAGCGACGCGAGCACGGGCGCGGTGATAGGTTCATTCCTTCGCATCCCGGTCATCGAAGATGAAGAGCTCCTCGATCGTCGTCTGCAGCACCCTCGCGATCTGATGGGCTAGTTTGAGCGAGGGATTGTATTTCCCCTTCTCCAGAAAGAGAATGGTCTCTCGCCGCACGCCCACCAGCTTCGCGAGCTCCTCCTGGGTCAGATTGTACCGTGCCCGGAATTCCTTGATCCGTGTCCTCATGGCGCACTAGTGATCCAGCCCTTTCGCGCTGTGGTACGCGTAGAAGCTCAGCTGCAGGATGAGCAACGCGCACACGGCGAATGCCAGCGTGAGCCCACTCAGCTCGAACGCCTCAGGGCCGTTTCTGCTCAACGCGACGAGCACGGCCGCGATCACGGCGAACACGAGCAAGCCAACCCGGAGAGCGCTATACGACGCCTTCTCAGCTAACCGGTAGACCAGCTCGTCCTCCAGCACCTCGGTTACCCGCCTCTTGCAGAGGATCTTCAGGACTAGCCCGGCAATCACGGCCACTACAGGGAGTACATAATTCCCTGTGGTTACCGACCAGCCGACCGCCGCCCCGACCATCACGGTCAGTACGATCCCGCACCACGCGTACTGCTTTCGGTTCATCTTTTCACCTCCTCCCTATTTCACATCGCACTTCCGGCTGGAGCACCAGCGAACTACCTGCATCGAACGCACCAAACTGAACAGCATCGTGCCAAGTGGCTGTGCCACAATTACTAGCGTTCTCGCTTCCTTCCATCTTCATCGCCCTTTTTTTCCCCACTACGTACGTCTGCCATTATCATTACCTATTTC
>CAYYNW010000197.1:0-2051 GCA_964473145.1 uncultured Halobacteria archaeon | reverse complement strand
TCGAGTGCCACAGCCCTGAAACTCGCGAGCCGGGGCTATAAGACGCTGGTGATCTTCTCAGATCCCGCGCATACGCTCTCCGATGCGCTCGAGACTGAAGTTTACCACGTGCCCACGCCCATTGTCGAGCATCTCTGGGCCGTCCAGATCGATCCGATCCGTGAGGCGCGAGAGGCCTACGGCGTGATCCAGGAATATGTGGTCTCGCTCTTCAAGTCGAAGGGCGTGGATGAGGTGCTCGCGTACGAGATCGCGGCGTTACCGAACATGACGGAGTTTGTCTCGCTACTGAAGCTCGTGGATTACGTGGAGTCCAACCAGTACGACGTGCTCGTGCTCGACACCGTGCCATCGGGCGATGCGCTCAAGAACATTTACCTTCCCACGCTCCTCGGGTCCACGGCGACGAAGGTGATCAAGCTTATCGCGCCGTTCGTCAATCTGGCGAAGGTCGCGGAGCCAATCGTGGGCATCCCGACGCCGAGCAAAGAGGTGATCAATCAGGACATCAAGCTCCTCGGCATTCTCCGGAAACTGAAGGAGATCATTGCGAACCGGCAGGTGACCAGTCTACGGCTGATCGCGAACCCCGAAGCCTTCAGTATCCAGAACCTGAAGCGGACCTATCTGCTTGCGAACCTCTACGATATCAATGTCGATCTCGCGGTGGTGAACAAGATCATCCCGGATGGGGTGAGTGATGCGTACTTCAGGGAGTGGAAGGAGGCGCAGGCGAAGTATCTCGCGGAATCGGAGGCCGCGTTCCATCCGCTGCCGATCAAGCGGCTCCGGCTCTTCCAGTCTGAAGTGAAGGGTATACCGCTCCTCACCGCGGTCGGCGATGAGCTCTTTAACGGCGAAGACCCCGCGCAGGTCTACTTCGCCGGTAAGGCGATCCGGGTGCAGGAGACCGCGGATGGCCTGGAGGTGGTCGTGCCACTGCCCTCCACGGGCAGCTATCGCGAGATCTGCGAGGTGGAGCGCGTGGGCGAGGATCTCTCCGTGGTGATCGCGACGGATATCGGTGAAGCGCGCAACTTCATTCCGCTTCCCGCGCTCGCGCACCTGCTGAAGCTGGACCGGGCGAAGCTCATCGATGGCGAGCTGCATATTTACTTCCTCGATGAGCGCTGGAAACGGGATAAAAGCGGATCACCACGCTAAAGACGATCACCACCGTGCTCGAGAAGGAGATCAGCTTAGTGGAGCATTGTAGGGGCAGCGAGCATGAGAAAGTGAAGGCCACGTAGCGTACGTTACAACCTGATCAAGTCATAAGACTCCCGCGTTCCGAGGCCCAGGCTTTCAGCTCTCCGTATCTGAATGGGGGCTCATCTCCAAAAGCGCCGGGAGCTATCAGCTCGAGAGTGGCTTGCCTGCTCGATCGCGACATTCTTGATCGCGCCGGCGAACGAAGCGGCGAAGTATTTAAGTATGAAGGAGTATGAAAGTGGGTAGGGCCATGGTGGAAGAAAATCCGTTTGAGATAGCGTTACAGCAGTTAGACGATTGTGCGAAGTTACTCAGGCTGGACCCCGATGTCCACGAGATCCTGCGGCATCCCAAGCGTGAGTTGCACGTCTCTATTCCCGTGCGGATGGATGACGGCACGACACGGGTCTTCCAGGGCTTCAGGGTGCAGTACAACGACGCGCTGGGGCCGACGAAGGGCGGCATTCGATTCCATCCCCAGGAGACGATCGATACGGTACGCGCGCTCGCGGCGTGGATGACCTGGAAGTGCTCGCTCCTCGGGCTGCCGCTGGGCGGTGGCAAGGGCGGGGTGATCTGCAACCCGAAGGAGCTCTCGGACGGCGAGCTGGAGCGATTGAGCCGCGCGTATATCACCCAGGTCTGGCAGTTCATCGGGCCGGACAAGGACGTCCCGGCACCGGACGTCTACACCAATCCCCAGATCATGGCCTGGATGATGGATGAGTACTCGAAGCTGGTCGGTCGGAATGTTTTCGGCTGCATTACCGGTAAGCCGGTCTGTATCGGCGGCTCCTGTGGCCGTGAGGATGCGACGGCGCGCGGCTGGATGTATGTGA
>CAYYNW010000196.1:0-2062 GCA_964473145.1 uncultured Halobacteria archaeon | reverse complement strand
ACGGGTGCCACGAGCCGTAAAATCGCCTTTGCCACGGGCGGCATTCTCGTCGTTCTCGCCTTCTTTCCCAAACTCGCCACGATCTTCGTGATCATGCCCAAGCCGGTGATGGGTGCAACGCTCCTCTTCGCGGTCTCCTTCATGATCGTTGCCGGGTTCCAGATCATCATGTCACGGATGCTGGACGTGCGGAAGACCTTCGTGGTGGGTATCTCCATCATCTTCGGGCTCAGCGTGGACGTGCTACCCGGGCTGTATGAGCACGTTCACCCCTGGATCCACCCTATTTTCAGCTCCTCGCTCTCCCTGGCCGCTATACTGGCGGTTTCGCTCAATCTCCTCTTCCGACTTGGAATAGCCCGGCGGCAGCAACTCGTGCTGCGGCCTGGCGTGGACACCACGGACGCCATCTTCGCCTTCATGGAGAAGCAGGGTGCGGCCTGGGGCGCCCGCAAGGAAGTGATCTATCGCGCGATATCGGCACTGAACGAATTTTACGAATCGGCCACCTTATTGGGGCTGGCGAAAAGCGAGATTACCGTCGATGTCAGTTTCGACGAATTCAACCTGGACGTGGACATTCGGTATACGGGAACGCTCATGGACTTTCCCACTGAACGCCCGCCCGAGGTTGATTTGCTCCGCGATACCAGAACCACGGTCAAACTCGCGGGCTTCATGATCATGCACTACGTGGACCAGCTTAAATCAGATGCTAAGGGCGATAGTTGCCGCATACAGTTCCACTTCGAGCATTAACGGCCCCGCGAGAGAAAAGAAGCTGAAGTCTACAGCAGCTTCTGACAGAGCAGCGACGATGAGATCCATGCATACCGTTTTGAGAAGTCGTTCACGCTCCCGTAGGCCAGCACGATCACCGTATAGAAGAGCAGGCTGAGCCAGTACTGGGAGATATCCTCATCCAGGAGCGTGATGACGTTCGCGTACTCTCGCAGTTTCTGTACGCACCGGAACGCCCTGTGCACCTCAGGATCCAGATTGGTGTCCGGGAGTGTCGGGATCTCGCTCAGGCTCTTGACGTTCAGGAATCGTTGCTCGAGCTCGATGACTGCGCGCAAGTGCTCCTCTGACGTGAGCGCGAAGCATTCGAACTTCAGCACCGCTTCCAGCTTCGCGATATCACGAAGAATATGCGCATGCTGCGTCTCCGAGAAGTCAATCAGCCACATATTCGCCTCCTCGTCCATCAGCACGTTCTTCATATTCAGGTCACCGTGCACGGATGCCTGGTAGACGCTCACCGACTTCGATCTCCGTGCTGGCATGACCTTCTCCGCGAAGTACAGCGGATTAACGCCCTTCCCGAGCCCGAACGGGAGCTCGAGAACCTCCTGGTCCGGCGTGACGCCAAAGTGCGAATGGGCATACGCCCGTATCGCCTCGTACTGGTACCATGAGCCATACTGCTCATACAGCGCGAGCTCCGTCAATTTCGGCTGCCCGTACCAGGCGCGGAGCACCACGCGGAAGAGCTTATCGAACGCGTCGAGGACCGCCTCCGTGCTGTGCTCGCGATAATATCCCTCGAGCGAGCCTATTTTGCTCTCCGTGCCCTTAATCCCCACGAAGTTGTAAAGTATCCCGCCGAACTCGCCCAGTTTGCAGTGCTCGATGATCTGCGTGGCGTTGTTCTGGATGTAGCGTTTCACGTGCTCCTCGTAGCCGCGGATCTCATCGTGGATATTCGCCCACCGGCCCAGCTTCAGGACAAAGGGCATCTCCTTACGCCCGCTGCGGTCCCACGCATTCACGCGAAAGACGAGCGAGCCGCTGTAGCCGCCCGTGATCGGGGTGAGCAGCACTTCGCTGCAGTCCTGGTGGAGCTTGCGCGTAATGCGCTCATACGTCTCAGTCCAGCCCGGGCAGGCATTGGCGAGCGCGATTCGCGTCGGCTCCTCGAAGAGCACCGCGGCGATGTACGAGACGCCGATGACCGCGTGCGTAACGCACGTAGTATCGAGCAGATGGCGCATATCGATGAACTCGCCCTCTCTCACGATGCGCTTGATCGCCTCGTCCAGATCCGGGGTTCGCTCCCAGG
>CAYYNW010000195.1:0-2074 GCA_964473145.1 uncultured Halobacteria archaeon | reverse complement strand
AGGGTATTACCATTTCCATCTCCATCTCAGGCTGTCTCATGGGCGTATGGGACGACATTACCGCGCAGGCGGGCATCACGGATGCCGTGCGGCGCAACATCACCGTTCTTGCAGATGGGTGCGGCCATCTGATCCGCACGATCAATCTCAAGGAGGTGGATGTGGCCTTTGGCTGGAACGTCTTTGCCGTTATGAATCCTGCGACTATCCAGGCCGTCGAACTCCCCCGTGAGATGCAGATTCGGCGGAGCACGACCGCGGGCATGTTTACCTTCTCGAAGAAGAAGAAGGCTGAGGCTGAAGAATTCCTCTTGTGCCTCCGTACAGAAGAGGCGAGAACAGTTTACCGGAAGTATGACTGGGAGCTCTAGCAGCTGCAACTGCCGCATGATGTCTCGCCCCCCATCCCTCCCGTAGTTGGAGAAGAGCCTTAAAAAGGAAACCAGTAGGGTAGTTAGTATGGACGGCCGGCATGAACTGGAATCGAAGCTGAAAGGCGAGACCCTGGTCAGAAAAGGGCTGCTGCAACGGTATGAGAACCGTGAACAGGTGAGGATTGCACCTCAGCTCAACGTCATCAAGGTCGGGGGTTATGGTATCATTGATTATGGAGCGCCGGTCGTTCTTCCGCTGGTCGAGGAGATCGGTGAACTCGCGAAGACCCATCAGCTGCTCGTTGTCACCGGGGGCGGTGTGCGGGTTCGCCATATCCTTGATATCGGCCTCGACCTTGGCATGCCAACGGGTGTACTGGCCGAGCTTGCGGGCAAGATCAGTGAGCAGAATGCGATCATGCTGGCGGTTCTGCTCTCAAAGTACAATGGGGTACGAATTCACACTGCGGATCTTTTGGAGGTCCCCATGCTCCTGGAGATGAAGCTCCTCCCGGTCACGCATGGCACGCCGCCGTACGGACTCTACGAGCATCCCCCTGAGATCGGGATGATCCCCCCGCACCGGACCGATACCGGTGCATTCCTCATCGCCGAGGTGTTAGGCGCGAAGAATTGCATCCTGCTGAAGAACGTTGACGGGCTGTATACCGAAGATCCCTTTAAGAATTCCGCTGCCGAGTTTATCGAAGAGATCACCGCACAGGAGCTTATAGAGCTGGATCTGGAGGACCTCGTGCTTGAGCGTAAGGTGGTCGAGCTTCTCCGGGACGCGAATAATATCCATGAAGTGAAGATTGTCAACGGCCAGAAACAGGGCATGCTTACCCGGGTGCTTCGCGGGGAGAAGGTCGGCACCATCATCCGGTCTGATTAACCTTTAAAATCGGTACAATATATCGAGCAAGCCAACCACTCTGGAAAGGGTACTCTATGAATCGACCGATTCGATTTTCTTCTGGAGTGCAATGAACAGTTCGTGCCCCAGAAGTTCTTCAGTCTGTTCCTTATATTTGGTCACCATTTGCTCGATTAATTTGCGGGTGCCTTTCTGCGTCGTCGAGATTCCCACTCGTTCAACCCGGGTAATTAAGCCATCTTGCTCCATCATGGCGAAATAGGGGAGAATATAGTAGTGAGGTACATTGAGATAGTCTGCCAGTTTCCGTGTGGTGGGAAAATGTATGGCAATAGAGTGCTCAATAACGTGGATGGTGATACACCGGTCAACACTGAGCATGATCTGTACCGCAGCCTCAATAATCTCCGCTTCGCTCAAGGATACCATGGAGGTTTACCGGGGCATAAAAAAAGAAGAGAGAGGGGTTTATATCCCCTCAACCTTTCTTGGTGCCTCGTTCCTCCTCAGGCACGGTATGGAGATAGACAAGCTCTGCACCAACATCCTTAGCAATCGCTTCAAGCTCGATCTTCCTGAAGTGCGTCGCCTCCATCCTCAGGTGTGTGCCATCACGCGCGGTATTCGTAACTGCCACCACCTTGAACTTTGGCTGCTTGACGCCACTTCCTATCTTCACTCGCTCTCGCACATAGATTTTGGTTGTCATGGTTACCACCCCTAACAATTGCTATAACAATTGGTATATATAAACTTTCGCGGTTTTAAAGTATCCCGCATAACAAAACATAAATAGAAGGATGAGCCTAATTCTACAGCATGA
>CAYYNW010000194.1:0-2078 GCA_964473145.1 uncultured Halobacteria archaeon | reverse complement strand
CCGTGGGCTACTTCACCCGGGGCGTCATGACTCGGAAAGCGTATTACGTGGCGGGTGTAACCGCGGGCCCTCATCCCGTTCTTGAATGAAGCGCTGTATCTCGCCCGGTAGCGTAGCAGTGTGGAAAATCAGAGCAGCGTGGGTCATTCGTGAGCAGTGCACCGCAAAGCTTATATAGGCTAAAAACTTTGCGTGCTTTGAGAAGGTTGGTAGGCTACGCGGAGCTGAGCTGAGCATGGTCACGAGGGGCACCTTTAAGCGGCCGAAGTATTTCTGCGGCTATTGCGGCGGTACGGGGCACCGGGCGGGCAGCTTAGCGCTACCCTGTCTCATCTGCGGCGGATCTGGACGGCGGTCACACAAGTTGAAGAAGCTCTGCACCCTCTGTGAGGGCACGGGTCTGCGGCTCGGAAGCCTGGCGCTCCCCTGCCCCGCCTGCGGCGGCTGGGGCTACACGGAGTGATCCTGCGCATTTCTTGCCTAACGAGCTTTGCTGGCGCGGCTATCTCCACTTCCACATCACGATCCCTTCCGCGACCTTAGGGAGGAAGCGCGTCGACTTCTGCGGGAACGCTTTCTTCTCCACGTGCGCTTTGTATTCCACCTCCGCGATCCGCAGCGGTTTCAGGAAGAAGGCCACCGCGTACGCTCCCCTATCCACCTTCGCGATCGCGTCATGCGGGCTGGCGGTGAAGACCACCTCATCCTCCGGGTTGCCCATGAGTGTCGGCTCGATCAGCCACTCATGCAGACTGATCACATCTAACCCTACACGCTCGCCGCGTTCTGCAGCGAGGCGCTTGATTCGCGGCTCATCGGCGTGGAGCACGTAGTAACGGTCACCGTCATACATCCCGAATCGCACGTCGAACTCAGCAGCGGGCGATTGGTTGAGCTGCGCGTGAACAAGGGCATTCCCTTCTCGCTTAGCGTACGGCACCACCGTGAAATACTCCTCTAGCCTGCGCCACAACTCCTCCATCCGGCAGCGTTTCACGCACCGGTGCCATGGCAAGAGCAGCAGCGCACGATCCTCACCCTCCATGAGCATCATCAGCGTATACGCCGTTCCCTGCTGCTGATCTCTGCTCAGCTGGCACGAGGCGGTATACCGGTGATGCCCGTCGAGGATCATGAGCCGCTTCTCCCGCATGAGCGCCTGGATCCGGGCAATCATCTCGTCGTCCGGGATCTCCCAGAGCAGGTGCCTGGTGCCATTGAGCTCGACGTCCACCAGCGGCATGCGGCGCGCATCGAGCTTAAAATCAGGCCGGCGAAAGCCGAGATACTCCTCAAAGAGGCGATTGAGCGCGTGGTCAGGCATGCTGTATTCCGCGACGATGGGCGAGAAGTTCATGCCCGTGGCGCGCATCAGCTGGTAGCGCTCCTGCGTCTTCGCCGCGAAGACCTTCTCGTGGCCCACGATCGTCTCTCCTGTGAGGTCGCCGACCTGCACCAGTGCGACCAGCCCGAAGGCGAAATAGATCTCGCGCCGCGCCTCCGCCGGGATCTGCTCCTGCAACTCCTCGGACAGCTGGTAGCGCACGCCGTAGATGTAGAATGCCGGTTTCGCGCGCTCACGCAGGATCCCGTCTTTAAAGAAGCGGTCTAAATTCGTACTGGCGTACTTGATAAAGTCCTGCTCGGGCGTCCCTTCCTTCCTCGTGGTGATGTGAATAACATTATGCTCCTCAGCTGCATAGCGCTCATACTGGTGCGCATCGATGGTGTCGTAGACCGGGCACACCAGCTCCGCGCGCTTTTCCAATTCCGGGTTCAGGATCGTCGCTTTGAACGGTCTTATATCAACCACAGCTCATCACTTTTATGCAGTATCTCCGGAAGGCTATGCCACCTCAGTCATACATGGCTGATCGTGGCGGGCTTACATCCAAACAAAAGATATTGGTTGATGCGATAAAAAGAGGCGCGGCGGAAGTGAAGAAGAACGCCGAGATAGCGCAGGAGTTGGGGATCCGCCTAGTATTTACAAAAGCTGAAACAACGAGCTAGACTTATACACAGCTAAGGGATTGGATCGCTGGACATCCTGAAGTGGAAGAATGGCTGGCTGATCT
>CAYYNW010000193.1:0-2113 GCA_964473145.1 uncultured Halobacteria archaeon | reverse complement strand
ATTACTACCACGCTTGGAATTGATCCGAGGGCTGCGGAGATAGCGCCTGCAATCATTAGGATTATGATGAGTGGGCTTTTGAAGCGTGAAAGGAAATTTAAAATGGCTGCGCGTTTCTTTTTCTTGGCGAGTTCGTTGCGACCGTAAACTTCGAGGCGTTTTTCTGCCTCTTGGGAACTAAGGCCGGACTGAGAAGTCTCCAAATGAACAAAAAGCTCTTCAATCGGCAGCCCTAGAAGTTCTTCAGTGTCCCTCGTCGAAGTTTCGCTTACACCTGCTTTCTTGAACGAGCTAATGTCTTTCATCGCTGCCAGCACCCATATACACCTTACGAGTATCCCTAATTTTGCGTGCTCGCTTTTGCGCGCGTACAACTGGCTTCGCGGCTGGAGTCCCTTTTTTCTTCACTCGCTTCGCGCTACGCTGGGCTGGGCTGCGGTGGCCGGCCTGGCCGTGCCTTGCAAACCTGCGTTGCTACACAAGCCTGGCTGCACGGCGATGCGGATAGCGTGCGCTTGCGCTTGGTTGTAGGGAATCAGCTTTCTGTATTTTTCCCTGCATACGTACGCCCATGGATGTTATTCCTCTTCGCTTTATATCAGTAATTAGCTATCGGTACAAAGCGAGTGCTGATACTCATGCCCATAGGTCGGTACTACGTGAAAGGAATTTTGGTATCGGAGGAGTTCATCGAGTTAGAGCACAAGGACAGACAGACGAGATTCGACGAGATTGGGGAAGACCAAGTAAGGCGAAGGCGCTCGGAAGGGGCTTAGCGAGCGCGCGGAGGAGAGTCAACGAGCACGCGGATAGAGCCACCTGCGCGCGGGCTTTGGAGTACTCATTGATAAGAGCGACCGCGCCGGCGAGTGCGTTAAGAGTGGTTTGTCAACTCAAAATGCCATCCTAACTTTACTATGGAGCGATTGTAATGTCCTCAACAATCCAGTCAGAGCTTCTATGCATCTTGGGGTAGTAATTGCGATTACTGCAGTGGCTTTCCTAGTTACTTACAATCTCTTTACCAGCTTCGCCACTGCATACGCCGGGAACGTGGCTGCTAGTTCTTTGCTGTAGACCGCACTCAGAAATATCGGATGCAGATCTAACGCCTCAGCGGCTTTGTGCACGATGAAATCACCGATCCCCGCGGCCACGACCGTTTCCAGGCCGTACTTCGCTTTCATCCGGGTCAATGAAGTCCGAAGCTCTTCTATCTGCCTTCGTTTCACCTGCTCCGCGATCCGAACCGCGCCGCGTTCACCGAGTTCCTCGAGGTCGCTGCAGACGACCCGTGCGAGCCGCCGCAGCGCGCTCTCCCTGCTCTTCTCCGCCGCTTCACGGCCTAGAAAGGCATAGCTGTTCGGGCTGCTGCAGCTGTACTCCTCCTCGCGGATATCGCCCAGAACGAGGTACGCGTCGGCGGTGATGGCAAAGAGTTCCGAGGCAATTCCGTATGATGCATCACTCTCGTCGAGCTCAACGGTGCGCAGGAGTGCCGCGATATTGGTGCGGAGGATTCCGGAATAGAGCAATTCACCAGCCTGTAAGCGACCAAGGTCCGTTTTACGCGCTCGTATCTGACCACCCACGATCGGTATCACGTCCGTCGTCGTGCTCCCGATGTCCACGAAGATCATATCGGGGTACTGTTCCGCGACGAGCGTTGCGGAGGCGAGCCAGTTGCTCGCGGCGAACGCTAGGGGATCACGGTCCACCGCCGAAGCATCCTGAAACGTCCCGGTGAGGTCGAAGAACAGGACCGAGTTGAAGCTCGATGCTAGCGCCTCCTTTATGTAAAGGACGCCTTCACGTCTGCTATCGAAGCAATCGCTCAGCTCGCCGGTCATGACCGCGCCCACCGCTTCAAGTTCTGAGCCGTACGTCCGCTTCGCGGCCGCGAGCACGTCATAAAGCCGTTCCTTAGCCAGCCAGAGCGGTGCGTAGCGTGACTCGACGCGACCATCCGCCGTGGCCAGCTTGGTGTTCGCGCCGCCGACATCGATACCCAGATACATGAATGCCACCACATTAATAGAGGCACGCAGGTACTTCTCGCTTATAATCCCGAGCTCTGCTGGTTGAACGTGATATACTCCAGCAGGTTCTTGCC
>CAYYNW010000192.1:0-2190 GCA_964473145.1 uncultured Halobacteria archaeon | reverse complement strand
ACTTTGCCCAGGTACGTCCCGTCCAGCAGATAGGCCTCCATCGTCTCTTCGCGCAGGAGTTTTGAGGCTACGGGGCCCATGAGCTCTCGGTTCGGGCTATTAACCGCGACGCCGCCGCAGAGCTCATTGAATGCCGGCATGATGATCACCCAGGGCGTTTGCTCCTCGGCCGTCAGCTCCAGCCCGGGATAGTGCTCCTTGATCGCGCTAAGATCGAACCGTGCGCGCACCCAGACGGGTTTCATGCTGGAATAGGGCGAGCTTGAACTGCGCAGCCGTATCCGGGGATGATTATGCCCGATGACCAGATACTGTGCGGCGAACACTTCCTGCGCGGGCCACGAATGGCCGTGTGCATAGCCCACGGTATCAAAGATGAAACCGGACGTGCGTTTGATCTGGATCTCATGCTTCAGCTGCCAGTCGGGCTCGACCACCGCGGGCAGGAGGTGCTGGAGCTGTCCGTCGTGGTTTCCCTTCACGATGCAGACCGGTGCGTACGCGGCAAGCTGCGCAAGGAAGTGCGGCACCTCGCGCCGTTCTGCGTAGGAGAGCTGCGGCACGGTGTGCTTCACATCGCCCAGCAGGATGATTACCTCGGGCTCCGCGGCTTCCACGCACCTGATCGCATGCGCGAGCAATTTCTCAGTCTGGCTGCCGACGTTAACCCCCTTCTGCCTGAACTCCGCTTCAATCCCGAGGTGGAGGTCCGCGAGCACCAGGGCTTTGCGGTCCCGCTCGACGATGAGTGCCGGTTCATCGGGTAGGGGTTTCAGTATAGGTTCCATTCGTTCCGTTACATAATGAAAGATGAGAACATTCGCATCAAGGAATCACAAGTCTGTATAAAATCTCCGCTCAAATTCGTCCCACTCTTCTAGGTTCATACCCAGATCAGCCCGGTCAAAGAACTCGGTCAAATCTATCTTCTTATTCGGCACGATCTTTGGATACCCTTTACCCGTAATCACAAACACTTTTTCCCAGCTCTACATACGTAAGCCTCAACGGAATTTAAAGGGGCGACGATATGCGCTCCTCACCGCACGTCGCCCCGGCACGTAGCTATTTCTAGTTCTATCGCTTTTCTTTCTTAAAATTGGCCCGGTTTGTTTATGCGGATTTTAAAACGGAAACTGAAGACGAAGGAGAAGGAGACTGGCGAGAGACGGCGTGTGGGTGAGCTTTCGCTCGTCCCCGATTCGCTGGATGATCTCTGGCATCTCAAGCACGTGGTCGAGCCGGGCGATCTTGTCTACTCCGTGACGTTTCGGCGGTTGGACGAGGCGACCGATAAGGTCCGCCCGGACAAGGTAGAGAAGAAGCCCCTCAGGCTGGGTATTCGGACCGAGGGCGTGGAATTCCACAAGTTCTCACGCCGTCTGCGGATCAAGGGTCTGATTGAGGTGGGCCCGGAGACCGAACTGGGCGCGCACCATACCTTCAATATCGAACCGGGCGTGGAGCTCTCCGTGGTGAAGGAGTGGCGGGAGCACCAGTTGAAGCGGCTGCGGGAGGCGGAGGAGGCGGTTGCCGCGCCTGAGGTGCTCATCGTCACGCTAGAAGAGGGCGAGGCGATCGCGGGCGTGGTGCGTCAGTACGGCGTGGACGAGCTCTTCTCGCTCCGCTACGGCTCCGGGAAGGGTATGGAGCGTGTGGAAGGCGGTAAAGGCGAATTCTTCACCGAGCTGCTGCGGCGTGTGCAAACCTCGATGCAGACGCTGCAGGCCGATGCGGTCATCGTCGCGGGCCCGGGCTTCATCAAGGAGGATTTCATCGCCTTTCTGAAGGAGCGGGATGCGGTATTAGCGAGCCGGACCCGACTCGAGCAGACCTCATCGATCGGTATCTCGGGGTTTTTGGAGGTCTTGAAACGGGGCGCGGTCGAGCAGCTGAAGAGGGAGGAGCGGCTCACGCGAGAGGTGACGCTGCTGGACCGGTTAATGGAGGAGATCAGCAAGGATGAGGGCGTTAAGGCGGTTTACGGCGAAGCGGAAGTGCAAAAAGCGCTGGACTACCGCGCGGTGGAGACGCTGCTCGTGACCGATGAGAAGCTGATGAAGACGCGTTTAGAAGGAGCTGCTGCAGAGCGAGAGGCGGAGAAGATCGATCGCATGCTCGAGGAAGCGGAACGGCAGCGCGGCGAGGTGGTCATCTTCAGCACGGAGTTCGAGCCGGGCAAGCGGCTCA
>CAYYNW010000191.1:0-2203 GCA_964473145.1 uncultured Halobacteria archaeon | reverse complement strand
ATTTATTACCTCTGTTTACATATAACTACGGGTTGATTAGTGGTGAATGACTATACTGAAGGGGGTAGGCATGATCGCGCAGCCGCGTATCTTTGTGGTTCAGAAGCATGACGCCACGCACCTGCACTACGATCTCCGCCTGGAGCTCGGGGGCGTGCTCAAAAGCTGGGCGGTGCCCAAGGAGCCGCCGACGGAGCCGGACGTCAAGCGACTTGCAGTTCAGGTCGAGGATCATCCACTCGCCTATGCGGACTTCGAGGGTGAGATCGAGGAGGGGCAGTATGGCGCGGGCACGGTGGAGCTCTGGGACCGGGGCACCTTCACGCTCGAGACGATGGAAGAGCAGAAGCTCGTGGTCGAACTCGCCGGCCGCAAACTCAGGGGGACCTACGTGCTCATCAAGCTGAAGCCCAGCGCGCGCTACCGGGGTGAGGATAACTGGCTGCTCTTTAAGAAGAAAGAAACGCGAAGTCAACAAGCAGTTTACGTCTAACCCATAAAAAAGTGCAGGGTAGCGATAGATAGCTACCCCGGTGCTAACGTTTGAACTCTTAGCGCATCTATCTTATATCGTGAACTCTCCTGTATCAACCCAGTTTTGGCTGATAAGCACCCAGAAATCACTTGCCGCTCCTTTAAGTACATAGTCGTAGGGTAGCCAGCCATAACCTTTGTCTCCCCATTTTGTGCCCCAGGAGTTCCTGATGAGCAGTGCACCAGTAGTTTCTGTTTCACAGGTCGGGTTTAGTATCTTCATAGTGTCGTCATAGCCCACGGCTACAATGGCGTGACCACCAAGAATTTGCTCTCCTCCTCCACAGGGAAATGGAATCTTCCCATTAAGGTTAGCATGTCTTATCGAGCTGTAGACCGTAAACCCGAACATCGCTGGAAGCTTTGATGCTACGTATAACTTGATTCTGGCTAACAGCGCGTCCCGCGCAATCCCAAAAGGATCAAGACGAACGTAATTAATCGCGTGATAGCTCTGAGCAAACGCATAGCAGAACGCAGGGGGCTCTACGTCAAAACCCGGCGTAGAGTCGGTGTATGGCCAGTATTCCTCCGGGGGAACGCCAAAGAGCACCATGGCACCCATGGTATTTCTGAGAAACGCTCCGGTATCCCCCGTCCAGTGCATGAGGTTTCGCGTTGTCTTATAGAGAAAGAGTCGAGATGCATCAATATGCTTGCCAAACGCTTTTCGCTCGCAGTATTCTATAACACCAACTCCTGCATGTGCCGTGCACGAACCGAGATTTTTTTGATCCTCAATAGGAGAACACCATATTCTCAGGTCAACTGAAGCAGGGAGGCTTGTTCTCGCAACCTGTTTTGGCGGTCTCACACTTGTTTTATCAAGCATGGGCTTAAGTTTTTCAAGATCTTCTCGATAATCCCTAAAATCGGGATAATCCGGGAGCCAGCCAAACCGATAGGTTCTATCTTCTTCTATTTCCTCCTTCTTTTCCTCACGTCCTTCCATTTTGATAGATCACCTCCTTTTTGGTGGGGTATTTCTAACGCGCCCCTCCTCGGCGCTGATATATCCACAATATCCCCCTTTCAGAGGCATCGTCAACTCTTCCGCCCAAGCCGGGTCGTAGGGAGGTGCCCCTTTGTTATCATTGTGAGCAAGGCGGGCATTTTTCGACTGCGATCGCCTTCATCTGTTCGCGGTAATAGATAAACTGTCGTCCATCTCGCACATGTGCGTACGCCCACAGCTTGAGCGCGAAGGCACAGGTGCTGTTCAGATTCGCAAGCATTCCGGTTCCTGGCGCGGGGGCCGCGGTTCCTCCCGAGACCATTTGATTGACGCTGCCCGGCAGGCCGTTGTTGGATACTCCGCTCGCGAGATAATGGATAGTGGGATTGACGCCTTTAGTATAGTAAAGGCCCCACGAGCGCAGCCGATTATTTTCCTGCGAGACCTGCACCTGGAAGTCCAGCGACAAGGCCGGAGTCCAGGGAATGACTCCGCACTCGTTAATTACAGCGGGGACGGTAAGCTCCACCTCAGGTGCCTTGTTGTCCAGGGTGATCACCAGGTCGCAACGATCTAGCATGGGTGGCAGCACTGCCGGCGGTGCGAAAGTGCCGTCGCGGTAGTCCACGCCCATGGCCGAGGTGAGTTTGACGCCGTTCTGATCGAACACCTCCAGCCGCACGGAGGTGGTGTCCCGCGAGAGCGAGGCCGCCA
>CAYYNW010000190.1:0-2210 GCA_964473145.1 uncultured Halobacteria archaeon | reverse complement strand
CCAAATTTTGACGCCCATTCAACGATCTTACCCGCTTTTTTCTCAAACTCCGGCCTCCTGAAAATCAATGACAAAATTTCTATGAGCCCCTCGCCGTGTGTGCCTAAACTCGGCTCACTTTCAAGGATCTCGCTCATGGATCTTACTTCTCCTCGTATAGCCGATATGAAATAGATTCCTTTGAGGGCTTTTTCGAACTTTTTTACTATTTCTTGAGCTCTCAGCGCACTTTTTTCGAGCTGCTGTCTTTTTTGATCTGTGATTTGTACTGGCTTCAAAGAATAGCCGAAACAGGTTGGATCTAATATGTACTCAGTGTTGGCTGTGAGCTGAATGATTTGTGTGAATTCCTCGGGATATAAAAATTCACGTCTCCATGAATTTTCTCCCACGTTGAGGTAACCCACTTCAACTAACTTTTTCTCGTTTTCAAAGACAGCCTGGCGTACTTCTTCCTTACGAGGCATAAAAGCGTAGCTGTATCCAATATCGTGATAGTTAGCTTCTGTTGTGTGTATCTCAAAGGTGATAAAGTTGCTCCAATCCTTCTTATGAGCTATAAAATCGAATAGTGGGAAATCGCGACTAGATGGGTAACGTACAAACTCACCGTATTCTAAGCTGCCAAGCAGCGATCTTCTGATATTTCCCCGGAGTTTTGTGGTTTGTGCTAAAATTGCTACGGCTTCGAGGACATTCGACTTCCCGGAAGCATTTGGACCGACGAGTATCGTTAGCGGAGCTAGCTCCAGGTCCAATTTCCTGATGCTTTTGAAATTCTCGATTTTTACCTTTGTGAGCATAGTAACATTTTGTTCGGATTGGTTTAAATACCTTTGCCGTATCATCACATAACGAACCGAACCAGAGGTGTAACATGGTCTCTCAGCGCACGATCATACGCCTGCTTGCCATTGGATGCATGATAGCCGCACTGGCTGGTGTGCTCATCCTCTCGACAACCAAGCCAGCATGGCGCGTGACTGATGACGGGCAGCTGGACTACCCGCCGTGCTCGCCTGAATATCAGGTACGGCTCCTTGAGGAGACTGATACGTACACCTTATCCGAGGTCCGGTTCACCAGCCGCGATGTGGAAATCGCTGGTCTCCTGCGCATGCCGCGGACTCACGAGATGGAGAAGGTTGCCGGTATCGTGCTCCTGCCTGGTGCAACGGTGAGCAAAGAAGGCGAGCAAGGGCTCGCAGCATATCTCTGCACGCTCGGCTACGCCAGCATCGCGCTCGACCAGCGTAATCTCGGGGTGATCGACATGCAGGGCGATTTAGCGCTCTTCCTGAATGATGAAGAGCCGACTGAGCATAAGATGGTGCATGACGCGCTCGCGGCTGCAGCGGTCTTGCGCGAGCAGTCCGAGATCGATCCGGAGCGCATAATATATGCAGGCGAGAGTAACGGCGCACGGTTCGCCATTATCGCTTGCGCGCTCGATCCCGGAGCACGGGGCGTGCTGGCCATCAGCACCTGCGGGTACGGCGTGGAGGCTGCAATTGCCTCCAGGAGACTAACCGAGCCGGAGCAGATCCGATTTTACCGGTCCGTCGATCCAGAGACGTACCTCAGCAAGATCCCGCCGCGGAAGTTCGTGCTCTGTCACTCCGTGAACGATACGATCATCGCCTACGAGTACGCGGAACAAACCTATACCAAAGCTCTCGCGCCGAAAGAGCTCCACACGGTTGCATGCGCGACCCACGGCTACTGCTCCGAGATGGCCGATGCGCTCAAAACCGAGCTGGCCGCGATGGTTTCGTGAGTCACAACCGCTACCTACATGGCGAGGGTGGTGAGAATCGCGCACAGCAGCACACCCTCACCCCGTATCCCGAACGAGTACACACAGGCAGGCACCGCGACCGTTTCCAGCGGTGCTAACAGAAGTCCACCGGTCGGAGGTTCCGCCTTTCCCGTGAGAAAAACGGTGCCCTGGAGACAGGTGATCAGCCAGAGGCGCCCTCCTGTCTCAAGAGTAACCTCGGCTTCGCTCCGCAGTCGAAGACGCTGCACGTGGAATTGCGCGCCCTGTACGAGCTGATACGCTTCCAGTTCAGCATTGGCCCGTGTAAGTTCAGGCTCCTGCTTGTGTGCTGGCCATAATCCTTCCTCGGTTGCCTTCAAGACGCGCAACGCATCAGCCAGATGCAGCTCCCGACCACGCCCATAATCGTCAATCCTGAAGGTCCGCTCCG
>CAYYNW010000189.1:0-2260 GCA_964473145.1 uncultured Halobacteria archaeon | reverse complement strand
GAATGCCTCCTGCAGTATTTCGCGGGCACGGCGAACGACCTCATCGTGGCTGAGGGCTCGGGGCTCTGCCGTGGCGGGACGGCGAAGGCGTATCGCGAATTAGGCTACGAAGCGCTTGCGGAACGCTGGGGTATACCCCTGGTGGATCTCTCCACTGACTCGTTTGAGCTGGTGAGCAAGCCCGACGCGCTGAGGCTGAAAGAGTTCAAACTGCCCAGCACCTTGAAGGACGCGTTCGTCATCTCAGCCGCGGTCTTGAAACGGCACTCGATGGCCAAGGTCACCCTCTCGCTCAAGAATATGATGGGTGCGACGATCGGTCGTAAAGCGCGATTCCACGCACTCGGCCTGACCAAGAGCATCGTGGATATCGTGCGGTACACGAGGCCGGGGTTAGCGGTGATCGATGGGATTGCGAGCTGCAGCGGTGAATTGGGCGGCGAAGTAACGCGTTACGAGTTGATGCTCTTTTCCGCAGATCCCGTGGCTGCAGATGCAGTAGGGGCGCAGATCCTCGGATTTGAGCCGTTCTCCGTGCCGCACCTCAAGCTGGCGCACGAGACAGGTCTGGGCGTGGCGCGCCTGGATGAGATCGAGCTCGAAGAGTTATGAAGAGCTGTGGCTGAACGCTTATTTATGCCGCGCAGGCAGATCTGATTAGTATGAGCAGCCCTGGAAGCGGCGAGACTGAGGAGTGGGCCGAAGAACGAAAAGCACAGTTCCAGCGTGAGCGCTCCACGATCCTGGCGAGATTGAACACGATTCAGCGAGAATGGGACGCACTCGAGGAGAAAAAAACGGAGATGAAGTGCACGTGCGAACGGGAGCGCGATCCTGAGATAGATCCGGATTATGATCTCATGATCACCCGGGGTTTAGCACGACTCACGGGTAAGCAGGAGCTGCTCAGCAAGCGTGGTGAAGAGCTGACCCGGCAGCTGAAGGAGCTGGACCGCCAGGAGGCGCAGCTGACTGCTCTGATGACCCAGCCGAGCTATCAGGACTGGCTCGACTTGAAGCGTCAGCGCGACCGAGCGATGCGCGAGGTAACGCGCCTCGAGGCCGAGATGAAGCAGCTCATGGAACGCATAATCCTTGAGATGGCGAGTGGGGAGTGAGCCCACCGCTAGGAGTGAAGCATGCGAAGCCTTTGGTTGGTGTATAAGCTCTATCCACAGGGCAAGAGGGTGCCGAGCACGCATGAGGAATTGAATGCCGTGCGGGTGAAGCTCGAGGCCCAGCTGAAGAGACTGGCGAGACCTTACCGCTGGTTCACGCTGCTCGTGAGTGCGGAAAGCGTGAAATTCGGTGTCAAGATGAAAGAGGGTGCAGCGCTGCCCGTGGAGCTGGAAAGTGCGCTGAAACCGGAATATCCAGGAGTGTTCATCGGGCGGGAAGGTGAAGATCCGGATGATTGTGAGATTATGGCTATCGCGACCCAGTGCCGCATGAAGCTGGAAGAGCGGGTACCCGTAGGGCAGTGGACGCCCGGGCTCGTTGGATTCCTCATGCATGCTATCCTGAACCCCTATGGGTTTGATAATGCGGCATGGAGCTACTGGACCTCGCTCTGCTGCATTGACGAGGATAGTGTTATTACCAATTCGGACATCCGGGATGTCATCACGCTCGTGCGCTTCTTCCTCGAGTATAAGAGAGGCATGGAGCTCGAGGATGATTATGATAAACTGGACCATACCCTCAAGGAACTAGAGGCACTGGTGAAGTACCTGAAGATGAAATCATCCTGACGGCATCTCTAGAGTAGCCCTCAGGGGCAACGGAGAAGTATGTACTGGCAAAAATGGTGTACCGCTGAAGGTTGCATGGCACCTCTTCAGCGGTCTGAATTTACTCCAAGCTCCATGACACGCCACGAGCACTACTTACCTTACCGCGGCGTCGAACCGTTTGCTGACCTCGCCCCAGTTCACGATGCTCCAGAACGCCTCAATGAACTTCGGGCGCAGGTTCTTGTAATCGAGGTAGTAGGCGTGCTCCCAGACATCGAGAACGAGCAGGATCGCGGCGGTCGGATACACGTTGACATTATGCTTCTCGATCTGCATGATCACCGGCCGCTTCGTCTGCCGGTCATAGGCTAACGCCGCCCAGCCGGAGCCTTCCACGCTCGCCGCGGCCTGCGTGAACTCCTTCTTGAACCGCTCAAAGCTCCCGAACTCCTTGGTGATCGCGTCGCCGAGTGCACCGCCGGGTGTGCCACCGCCGCCCTTGCCCGCGGGCGCCATGTTCGACCAGA
>CAYYNW010000188.1:0-2270 GCA_964473145.1 uncultured Halobacteria archaeon | reverse complement strand
GCGATGCTGAAAGAGGGCGACAAATTGGCTTTGAGGAGGAGCGATAGGGGCAACGTGGTGTATATGACTATACCGGATACGCGGTATGTGTTAATCGCGCGTGAGTCGGATTTCCGGAAGATCTGCACGAACGAGCAGACCTGCATCACCTTTGAGGTCGTCGATCGCGATACCATCTTCCGCGAGCTCAATCTCCGCATTGGCGGTTAATTAGCTACTCGCTCAACACCACTGCTTCCTTCCCTGCATCGAAGTAGCCGCGGGCAAAATAATTCGTGAGCACGTAGACCGCTTCCTGCAGCGTCAACGCGGCATACGGCACTTCGATCGCGTCCTCAGTCTTTACTTTACGCATGGGCACCACCTTCGCTTAGCGACGCAAGAGTAGGTTGGCCGGACGGGGCATATAAGCCTTTGGGGTATATTTCCACTGGAAACGGGGCTGCCTAAGGGCGAACGTGGGGTAACAGCAATCATGCTAGTATGCCAAGATTATGTGATACATGTACCTGAAAAACCGCCGGTTCATTACGATTTTTATTCGGAAAAAAAGAGGTAATGCTTCTGGATATCCTCTCTGATAGTGGAAATCAGAAGAGCGATATGCGAGCGTGGAGTTTAATCCTTTCCTATGGCTCCGTCTCCGAAGGTCTCCGCAAGCCACGTGCTGATCTCATCGCGGACGCGTCGAAACCGTGCGAGGGTCTCCGCTTCCGTGCCTTGCATGTGTGCAGGGTCCTCAAAACCACGATGCAGCCGCTGCTTCGCGCCCGGGAAGAATGGACATGCTTCCTTCGCTCGATCACAGATCGTGATCACAAAGTCCAACGACATTCCTAGGAATTCGCGCAAGCTCTTGGCACGCTGCGCGGCGATATCGATCCCGAGCTCCTTCATCACGGCCACCGCATAGGGGCTCACTTCAGTCGGCTCGGTACCTGCACTGTATGCTTCATAGCGATCGCCGTACAGTGCATTCATCAGCCCCTCCGCCATGTGTGACCGTGCGGAGTTATGCGTGCAAAGAAACAGCACCTTCTTCTTGGCCTCTTGCTGCCCCATATCTGCGCACCTTCTCGTTTGATGCTCTCTCTTCTCTATACGTAAGAATGGCCAGCGATCTGAGGTACTTTTAGGTATGCACGTGCGATAACCTACCTAACACCGAACAACGCTGGCGGGGTGGAGCAGAGGAGTGGACACATCATGTACCGTCTGTGCATCATCTGCAAAGGTTCGCGGCTACTCTGTGGCCGAATGAGCTGCCCTTTGCTCGCGGCCCTCCGGAAACGGACGAGCTATGCCGATCTGGCCGCGGCCACGGAGTACTTCGGGCCCTCGACCTCCATCTTCGTCGGCCGAATCGGCTATCCGCGCGTGCGTGTGGGCCCCATGTCGGTGCTGGAAGCGACGACCGCCGAGCTGGAGGTCAGCAGGTATGAGGAGCCGAGCCAGTGGTTCGCGCAGGGGCTCAGCATGGATGAGATTGTGGAATTGCGAAGCGCCACATTGCGATCGAAGCACGGCGAGCATATCAAATCGCGCTCGAAGTTCGCCGCGGACCTGACCGAGCTAGCGCTCGCACACCGGCCCGTGGATGTCGAGCTCACGTTCAAGACCAAGCCGTCCTTTAACCTCTCCTTCTCCGACGTGCTGCGGCCCATTGGCGCCAGCGTAACCGTCGAAGCTATGCACGTTGCGGAGAATCCGCAGATCCCCCGGCAAGTTGACCGCATCGTCTCCGACGAGCTCAAAGCCGCTGAAGCCGCGCACGGGCTCTACGAGCTCGGGCTCGATGTCTACAAAGTTGCTACGATACTCTCCTCCGGCGCGCTCGGCCGACATGACGCGCAGAAGATGGTGCCCACCCGCTGGAGCATTACTGCCACGGATGATATCATCTTCAAGAAACTCGCGCCCGAGATCAAAGACTACCCGGCCGTCGATACCTACCGCGTCCACGAGTCGTTATATATGGACAACCATTTTGTGGTTCTGCTGATCCCCTCGCTCTTTGAGTACGAGAACTTCGAGGCGTGGTTCCCCGGCTCGATCTGGAGCGACACGCAGAGCCCGAGTCCGGCGATCGTTGCGGAATACGAGGGCTTTACCGGCCGAAAACGGTACGCGGCGAACGAGGGCGGGGGGTATTACGCGGCACGATTGGCCGTTGCGGAGGCGCTGCACCGGATGCGGCGGCAGGCCGGCGTGGTGGTCTTCCGTGAGATCTTCCCCCAGTATGCCGTCCCGCTCGGCGTCTGGGTCGTCCG
>CAYYNW010000187.1:0-2305 GCA_964473145.1 uncultured Halobacteria archaeon | reverse complement strand
CGTCGCGCGGGATACAGTCCGGAGATGACCGAGAGCACGAGCGAGATGGCAAAGCCGCCTGCTAAGATCGCGGGAGTTACAATGGTGATGCTCCCGGTTTCCAGATTCGCACCGATGCTCCCACCGAGCGCGCTGATGAGGAACGGTTTCCCGAGTAGATCGATCAGCACGGCGAAGCCAATGCCGAGCAGATCACCGAGAACACCACCGACGAGGCCAATGATCACACATTCCGCGAGGAAGAGCTTCATCACGTCGAAGTCAGACGCGCCCAGCGCCTTTGAGAGCCCGATCTCGCGCGTCCGCTCATAGACCGAGATGATCATCGTGTTGATCACCATGAGCGCGCCAACGATGAGCGAGATACCGGAGAAGAAGCCAAGCACAAGCGTAACGGCGACCATGAGCCGGTTCACCTCGTCGATCACGTCCTGTGCGGAATGTGCTGAGAGCCCAATGCTTTCGATCCGCTCTCGAACAGACTTCGCAAAGGTCGCATCAGCTACCTTCACCACCAACCCGTCATACGCGTCCTTCTCATCCAGTGCCATCGCCTGCACGAGATCAACGAAGACCTGATTGTCATGCTCGTCACCGGCTGATTCCAGCACGCCCACGATTTTAAAGACTGTCTGTTTGTCGAGCGGCCGGCCTTCTTCACCATACAGCCTGAGTTTCGCGACAAACTCGTCGCCCACACCCAGATCGTCCACCAGCGCTAAGCGCCGGGCAACATCGTAGCCCAGCACTATTTCGATGGGCGCGCCCGTCGCTTCTGCGAACCACCTGCCCTGCGCCACGCGCAACTGCTCCTCATGGATCTGCCGATACTCTGCGGCGATCCCTTTCACAGCGAGATACGTGTTGTTCTGCGTGACGTACGAATCCGTGACATACGTTGCAACGAGTGAGACATGCGGATCCGATGCAATCGCCATGATCTTCGAATTGGTGATCAGGGTCACGCTCTCTTCAGAGACACCCGCGGCGACCTCAATGGTGGTAAGATCGTGTGAGGCCTTGATCTGCTCAACCGCCTGCACGCGAATCCCCTCGCCCAATGACGTGACCCCGATGACCGCGGCGACGCCGATGGCGATCCCGAGCACGATAAGAAAGACCCGCAGCTTCTTCCGCGTCAACTGCCGGCTCGCTAATGAGAATAACTCGATCATATTCGATCCTGGATCCTCCCGTCCAGTATCTCGACCACCGCGCCTATCCGCTGCGCCGCAGCGAAATCGTGGGTCACCATGATGATGGTCTTGCCCTCTTCAGTACTCAACCGTTTGAGCAGCTCGAGGATGCTCTTCCCGGTCTTCGAGTCGAGGTTGCCCGTGGGCTCGTCGGCCAGAATGAGCGAAGGATCATTGGCGAGCGCACGCGCGATTGCTACACGCTGTAGTTCACCCCCCGAGAGTTCAGAGGGCAGATGATGAGCACGATGCTCCAACCCCACCAGCGTCAACAACCTCAGCGCACGCTCTTTTCGCTCGCTCTTGCTCTTCCGCTCCTTCGTGAAATACAGCGGATACTCGGCATTCTCTGCCGCGGTCAACGCGGGAATCAAATTGTAAGCTTGAAAGATGAACCCGAGAAAGTGCCGCCGTAAGAGCACCAGCGACTTTTTATTCTGGTAGTCAACTCGTGATCCCTTCAAATACACCTCGCCGGCCGTCGGCGCATCGAGACAGCCAAGGATATGTAACAGGGTCGATTTCCCGGAGCCCGACGGGCCAACAATCGAGAGAAACGCACCGTCCTCTACCTTGAGATCCACTCGGTCCAGGGCAACGACCTGCTGGTCACCCATCTGGAAGTGTCTGCTCAATCCCCGTGTCTCAACGGTCATCTGGTCTGATTACCGCTCCTCTTTCTTTTCCACTACTAAAATCGCGTTCGTTACCATCATATAATCATGCTGATCCTGAACCGCGGCGAAGTTGTTCGAGGTCTTGAGATACCTGGTCACATCGCGCTGATCGACCCCGATCTGGACGGTAGTATCCGCGATGTACACATCATGCCACACGCCACCACCGAACCCAAAAATCAATTTGAGCAACTGCTTCAAGAACGGCAGCTCTTTTAACCACCTGCTCTCCTCGTTGAAGTAGAGGGTATTATGCGCCTTCTCGCCGCCCGAGACGTAGCCGCCAGAAGGAACGACGGTGAGTAACGTCGCTTTATTCACGGTTTTCACGGTGAGCTCGCCATTGAAATAGCTCGTTGAGGTCGCCATCTCCGGCGTGATCCCGTAGTCCGCATAGATCATGTCGCAGCCTTCATTGATCCAGTATTCGAT
>CAYYNW010000186.1:0-2324 GCA_964473145.1 uncultured Halobacteria archaeon | reverse complement strand
TCCTGAAGGAGGGCGGGTCGGCCCGCCGACAGGTGGTGAAGGACGCCATCGAGAAGCTGGGCGGCACCCTTGAGACCTTCTACTCGCCTTCGGCGACGACGACGTCATCATCCTCGCCGACTTCCCCGACAACGAGACGGCCGCTGGCTTCGCGATGGAGACCTCGTCTTCCGGTCGGGTAGCGGTTTCGACGACGGTGCTGCTGACACCGGAGGAAGTGGACCGAGCTCGCAAGAAGAAGAGCGGCTGGCGGGCGCCAGGCGCCTGAGAGGCACGCCAGCGCTCAAAGGTCGAGGGCGGCGCCGGTCGACGACTTTGAGTTCAGTCTCGCGCCATGCGCCGGTGCGGCGCCCGCGGTGCTCGCAGGAACTGGTGGCCGAGCCCCCGCCCAGCCCTGCTGGGTCGGAAGAGCCAAGGTCGAAGGGTAAGGCGATCCGGCTGTATACGGTCACCGCTAAGGTCGCGGAGTTCATCGGCGCGGGCGGCGAGGGCGAGGTGGTCTTTACGAAGAATACGACGGAAGCGATCAACATGGTCGCCTACGGCCTGCCCTGGAAAAGGGGTGACGAGGTGATCACAACACTCCTTGAGCACCATTCCAATTTCCTCCCCTGGCTGCGGTTGAAAGAGCGCGGCGTGGTCCTGAAGCTCGTGGAGCCGACGAAGGAGGGCAGGTTCGAGCTCGCGGATTTCGAGCGCGCCATGAGCGATCGCACGCGCTTGGTCGCTGTCACGCATGTCTCAAACGTGCTGGGTGCAATCTCGCCCGTCAAAGAGATCGCGGCGATTTGCAGAGAGCAAGGGGGCGGTAACGGCATGTTGTTGCTCGTTGATGGCGCCCAGTCCGTTCCACACCTTCCAAGCGACGTGAAGGAGCTCGGCTGTGACTTTCTTGCCTTCGCCGGTCATAAAATGCTCGGCCATACGGGTACCGGCGTCCTCTGGCTCAAGGATCCGCAGGGGTTGGAGCCCACCTTCCTCGGCGGCGGGATGATCGAAACGGTCTCGCGGGATGAGTTTACTCCGATCGCTGGTTACGAGCGCTTCGAGGCTGGAACGCCGCATATCGCGGGCGGGATCGGCCTGGGTCGTGCATTCGATTATCTCAAGGCGATCGGGTCTGAACAACTCTGCGCGCACGAGGCACGGCTAACCGAGCGACTCGTTGAGGGGCTGCTCGTAATCGAGAAGGTGCAGGTTTACGGCCCTCTGAACTGCCGCGATCGGCTTGGCGTGGTTTCCTTCTCGATTGACGGCCTGCACCCGCAAGATGTCGCATTCATGCTCGATAAGGCAGCGAGCGTCATGGTGCGGTCCGGTTATCACTGCTGCATGCCGCTGATGACCCATTTAGGGCTGAAAAATGGAACGGTCAGAGCTTCGCTCTATCTTTACAATACCGTGACGGAGCTCGATAATTTTTTAGAGACGATTGCAGGAATCACGAGGGTCATTTAAAGGCACAAGGAGGTCAACTGCAACGTGAAGAGAGGATAAGTGATATATTCAAATGATTCAGCTACTGTATGGAATGCTCCTTCGATTGGTAGCTACGATCATCCTCCAAGGGTAGTGTAGCTATGACAAATGAAGCGGGATTGGTGGAAGTATTGAGAGCGGTAGGATATTCAGCGAAGGCCGTGGACTACTACATGAAGAAGCTTAATGTTGGTGTAATTGAAGGTGTCGAGGGCGTAGATTCCTATGGGGGTCCCTGTGGAGATAGTATGAGGATATACCTGAAGGTTGAGGGTGGTGTGATTAGTGATGCAAAATTTGAAGCCCAAGGGTCTGCAGGAACCTTCGCATCAGGCTCCGCTGTCACGGAGATGATTAAGGGAAAGACGCTACAAGAAGCCAATAGGATAACAGAGGGTACCGTGCTCGAAGATATAGGGGAACTTCCGGTGCAGTGGCATTTGGGCCCCCACCTAGCTATAGACGCGCTAAGAAAGGCTATTGAACGGTTACAATACAGTGAACAGTGGGCTAATCTAGGTAAGAGATTTGAGAAGCGATAATTTGGAAGCATCAGGAATTTTGGGGGGGCATTCGCCTGCCTCCCCGCGGTGGCGGGCGCCGGCTGCACGCTGGCATCGCGAGGCGAGTGAAGAAAAAAACTAACTCCAGCCGTGAAGGCGACGCAGCGTGCACTTAAAGCGAGCACCCCTAAAATTGATGGAAAAGAGTACCTTTTTATGAGCACATATTGGTAGAAGCGAAGGAAATAAAAACGAGAAACGTAGTTCGCGAGATGGTGGCTCTCCAGGAAAAGTACGGCACGCAGATCTTTATATTCCAGGACGATGACCTCTTCATGCGCA
>CAYYNW010000185.1:0-2339 GCA_964473145.1 uncultured Halobacteria archaeon | reverse complement strand
TGGTGAACCAGAGAGAGAAGGTGAAGTAAGTGTCACCGCCGGGGGTTAGAGAAGGAGGCGCAGCATGGGGAGTAAATTCATCGGTGCGCTGAAGTGCTTCATGAAACGGCCAGCGGATGCGATGCGGATCATGCTCAGTTTCGATACCTATGAACCGAGAGCGGTGGAGGCCATCAAGGCGCACTGTCCCGGCATCGAGGTGGAGAAGTTGGGTCTGTACCTCGGGCTCTTCCTCGCGATTCTCCTCCTCGCCTGCGGCGTGGCCGCGTACATCCTCGCACTGGTTTACAGCATGGGCGGGCTTTAATCGTCGCCGGTGTGCTCGTGGCGGTACCGAGAATTTGCAGCACGTGGTTCACCCTGCGGTTTTAACCTCGGTAGGAGTTCCAAGCGGCACGATATAATCGCCACTCGCCTTCTCCAGCGACTTCGCGACCAGCATCGCGGTGAAATAGAAGAGCACGAACGAGAAGAACCCGAGATCGCTGAAGAGTGAATCGAGTGGTGCGAGCGCTTCCCTGAAACCTTCCGTCGTCACGAGGCGAAACCAGGTCATGATGTAGTAGAGGAGCACGTAGACGTTCAGGGTGCCGAGGGCGAAGGTGAGCCCCTGGACGAGCCGGGACAGCGCTACCCGGGCTCGCGTTTCCACGGCTAAGGCGCACATATACCCGAGAAGAAACCAGCCGATGATGAGGAGTGCAATGCCCGAGGCCATACTCTCCCCGATGGTCAGCGTAAAGTCAAAGCTGATGACCGTTCGCCAGAGGAAGTTGAGCCCGATCAGCACCAGCAGTATCCGTTCATCGGTTATCGCTTTGAATACCCTTTCTCGCAAGGTCCGGTCCGCCAGCTTCGAGGGTGAAACGAGAAACCGATACCCCTCCTGCATCTGCTTCAGGTACTTCATTGACCACAGGATCGCGGAGTAGGCGAGCACGAACGTGAGGTATCGTATGTCGCGAACGATGAAGTCCAGGGGCAGGTACGCCTCCATGTGTAGTACGCCCGCCCACCGCAGCCCGTAGTACATGAGGAGATACCCGTTCAGGACGAGAAGACCGAGGCTGATCCGCTGACAGAGCATACTTGAGACCGGCCAGCGTGTCGGTTTACGGGACCGGGCATAGGTATAGCCAAAGCTGATCCAGCCCAGCAGGAAGAGCGAAAGACCCGAGCAGATCGACTCCCAGAGCACTTCAGTCTGGTCGAGGCTCACGAGCACGCGCCATACCAGTGCCATGCCCGGTAGACCCACCACGAGTCGTCCATCCCTCATCGCTTTCGCTACCAGTTCGCCCATACATAGTCCTCTGGCTGAGGTCGTCATTCGGCCATATCTGCGGAAGAGGAAGATAGGGCGCGGCGATCAAAGCTCCGAAACGGGCGGGGTTTCTTCCTCACTGCGCCCGGGGTGTGGTATCAGGCAGCTCCGCCTGGCTTGGCACTCGGTGCTTACGTCCCCACTTCTTCCTTCTTAATGAGGAATTCGCACTCCACGGCTGCCTTCTCGAGCCACTTGGAGAGCACCAGTGCGGCAGCGTAAAAGATCACGAAGACGAAGTAGCTGATGTCGCGGAAGACGAAATCGAGTGGTTGCAGGATCTCCTCGCCCACGAGCAGTAAGCGGTACCATCTCATCCCGTAGTACACGAGCACGTAGAGGTTGATCGCGAGGAGCGCAACGGCAATCCCGCGGTAAATCTTCACCATGGTCGGTCTGCTGATCACCCGTCTGGCTAAGGAGCTCAGATAACCGAGGAGCACCCAGCCGAGGATGAAGAGCGCCACGCCCGAGACTATACTCTCCCAGAGGACGATCGCCCGGTCAAGGCTGATGAAGGCGCGCCAGAAGAAGACGATCGCGATGATCACGATCGCGGTCCGCTCATCGGTAAGAATTCTGAACATTGCTGCTCGCATCGCGCCCTTGCGCATCGCGGGCACTTCCTCGGTGAGCAGCAGGTAATTATCGTGCATCTTCTTCAGGTACTGTGCCGCCCATATCAGGCTGCAATAGCAGAGCACGAGCATCATGTACCGCACATCGTGCAAGAGGCGATCGTACGGCACCCCAAGTTCGATGTGGAGTAAGCCCGACCAGGTCATGCCATAGTACACGAGCACGTAGATATTGATGGCCGCCAAGCTCACCGCCAGGCCCTGGAACATCTTATTCGAGACGAGCCAGCTCGTCTCTTTGTGTGAGATGCGGTAGAGGTACGCGAAGAGGAGCCAGCCGAAGATGATGAGTGCACTGCCCGAGATGCTGCTCTCCCAGGGAGCAATCGCGGGCTGGTGGCTTGCGTACCGCCAGAGCAGAGCGAGCAGGAGTATCG
>CAYYNW010000184.1:0-2339 GCA_964473145.1 uncultured Halobacteria archaeon | reverse complement strand
ACCGTTCTTCACTCACCCGCAGCGCCGTCTCTATCTGTTTCAGCTCGGTCAAATCACAGAAAGAGACCACGCTCTGGGTGGTGCCGGGGATAATGTCAGCGGTGACGTAGATGTTCCGGAGGTTACCCCATCGGTCTTTAAAGAGGAATTCGTAGTTCCGCGGTGCTTTCTCGGGATCTTCTCGGCGCAGCCGGTGGATCGCCTTCATCCGTTCAAGATCCTCCGTCGTGGCGATGAAATCAGACCATTTCAGCTTACCTTCCAGCTCCTCTTTCGCATAGCCGGAGAGTGTTAGACCCGCCGTGTTGGAGAGCGCGAACGTGCCGTCGTTCTCGAGGATCACGGTGGGTGACCGGGTAGTCTCGAAGATGCTCCGGTAGAGCGCCTCGGACCGCTGGAGCTCCTCATCCAGCCGCTTCTGCTCGGTGATATCCGCAAGTGAAATCACGCTCCTCTTCGTTCCCGGGATCATCGTGGCAGTAAGTGAAGCAACGCGGACATCACCCCGCTTGTGAAGGCATTTAAGTTCATAGCACTTGGGCGCGGCCTTTGGATCGAGCCGCCGCAGTCGGTGATACTCCAGCAACCTGGGCAGCTCATCCTCCCCTACCAGTTCAGGCCACTTCACCCGCCCCTCGAGCTCTTCCTTCGTATAGCCCCCGAGGTGTACCACCTCGTCGTTGATACGGGAGATCGTCATATCCTCCTCCACGAGGATCATCGCGGTACCGGTATTCTCGAAGATCGTGCGATACGTCTCCTCTGATTGGCGCAGCGCCTCCTCAGCCTGCTTCTGGTCAGTAATGTCGCGGGCATAAATCGCGACTCGTGTCACGTCTCCGGCCTCATCGAGGACCGGGTAGAGGTGAAGATCGTAAATCCGGCCGTGACGTACGTCTTCATGGTGTACCGGGCGCTTCGTACGTATCACCTCTTCAAGGAGAGCCCGCCTCGACTTCGCCACGGCGGGCGGGAAGAGATCATAGATACAGGTGCCGATAATCTCATCTGCTGATTTCCCCAATCGGCTGGCCGTTGTCTCATTAACGGCGAGGATGGTACCCGCGGGATCGACGAGGTGAGCCGTCTCGGTCGTCGCGTTCAACAGCGCCTGCAGGTTCTCTTCGCTCGCGCGCAGCGCCGCTCCCGCCCGCTTTCGCTCCTCGATCTCCAGCTCCAGCTCCTCCTTCTGCATCAGGAGATTCTGATAGAAGCGCGCGTTCTCGATCACCACGGCGATCTGATTCGCCGCGACGCTTATGAACGCGATCTCCTTCCGGGTGAACTCATGCGGCTTGGCCATATAGACGTTGAGCAGCCCGATAATCTCGCCGCGTCGTTCCAGGGGCATGAAGAGCTGTGCGGAGAACCCCAGTTCATGGGCTAGATCCGCCCACCGCTCATCTCGCGGCTCCTCAAAGATGTTCCGAACCGCAGAGTGCTCACCCGTCTTCAGGACGATGTCGGAAGTGCTGCAGGTGATCGGCACGCCCTTGGGGTACACTCGCTCGATATAATCGGAAGGCAGCCCGAAGGTCGCGGCCATCTCCAGCTCGCCGGTCTCCGCGTTCACGAGCATAACAGAGCAGGAATGAGCGCCGATCTCATGCCCCACCGTGGCGAGAACCTCCTCGAGTAGCATCGGAGGATCCTTGCTCACATCGAGTTGCGAGATTGTTAGAAGCGCATTCAGGGCTGAGTCGGACATCGCTGGTGGTTACAGGTTGCGCGCATGGGAGCATAAATAGGTGGCTGGTTTTCGTCGCGCCTTCCAGTTCCAAAAACTCTTGGAGATACTAAAAATCTATTTTGACATACGCAAAATAAAAATATACAACGGGAACCTCGGAACACTACGGCCGCTGCTTCGCGAGCTCCGCCAAGTCCGCCTGGATGCGCGGATCCTGATAAGCGCTCGAATCGCGGAGATACTCCACGAGCACCTCGTACTCACGATCCGCGAGGATATCGCGCAGCCACCCGATCCCTTTCGACCTGAAGGGGATCAGGCTCTGCAGCGTAACGCCGTAGCCCCTCGCTACCTCGCCCGCGCCCTGCTCGCGATCCAGCAGCACGATGACGTCTGTGCAGCGCACGCCGGTGAGCCCGCGGAACGTCACTTCATGTGCCAGCTGCTTGAGCGCGACCACTTTGCTGTCAAAGCGCGTTACGAGGTCATCGACGATCCCCACCCGGTCATGGTCCTCCAGGATACCTTCGACCAGTGAGTGCTCACCATACGCCTTGACGAACCGATCGAACTCGTCCAGCGACCGTACGCCTTCCAATTTACGGGTAAAGCAGGCCGGTATCTCTGTCTCCAGGGAAATAGCGGTCGC
>CAYYNW010000183.1:0-2353 GCA_964473145.1 uncultured Halobacteria archaeon | reverse complement strand
CCCGTCTGGTTCTCTACTTCATGAATCACATCAGAGACCGTGATCCTCTCGGCTGGATCATGTGGAGTCCGCCCGCAGAAGGATATGGGCTGGAAATTGACACCACGGATTATATCACTGTTCTCGATCGCGAACTTAATGATAGCACCGATCTGATCATCGTTCACGCCCTTGACGATAGTGGGCACGAGCACGATCGCAGGCTTCGGGCCAGCCTTCCGGTGGTTCTCGATCGCCTTTTTCTTTACCTCAAGCAGCTTGCGCCCGCGCAATCGCTCGTACGGCGCCTCGGTTACCCCGTCGAACTGGAGGTAGACCACGCTCAGGCCCGCGGACTCCATCGCACGGCAGAAGTCTGCACTCGCGGCCATCTTCATACCGTTCGTGTTCACCTCCACATGCTCGAACTTCGTGCGCGCATAGGCGATGAGCTCCGGGAGATCAGCTCTGAGGGTGGGCTCGCCGCCGCTGAACTGCAAGCCAGAAGCGTTTGTATTCGCCGCGAGATTGTCAATAATCCCCGTGAGCTCGTCGAGTGAGGGGTCTGGTTCGGCAGTATCGTTTTCACTCTTCGCAAAGCAGGTCGGGCAGCTCAGGTTGCACCGTTCCGTCACGTCGATCACACCTAATACTGTTGGCGACGCGTGCTGAGGACAGAGGCCGCAGGCGAAGGGGCAGTCCTCCGTCGGATCCGTTGTGGAAGTATCTCGTCGATCCGCGGCGCTGAGGTCGCGCGCAGCAACCTGGCGGTACAGCTGAGCATCGGACCAGACCAGATCTTTAAATGCGCCGTGGTCTGGACATCGCTTCACGAGCCACACCGCGCCGTGCTCCTCGTAGACCCTGGCGTCGATGAGACGGTAACAGAGGGGGCAGATGCTCACCGTGGAACGTGGAGGTATCATGGTTCACTTTTATGCGCACTACTTGCCTATCTTTATACTGACCTTGGCACTGATATACCCTGCTGCGGGGCTTTGGAAGGATTTGTGTTGAACCCAGAGATGGAGGAGCGATTGAATCGTGTGCTGGAGCGATTGGAAGCGTATCAGCCGGAACGGATTATCCTCTTTGGCTCGTACGCCCGCGGGGAAGCTGATGACTACAGCGATCTGGATTTCGTGGTCATCAAAAAGACGGATAAACGATTTGTCGAACGGCTGATCGAGGTCGCGGACCTTCTGGACAATGACGCCGGGGACATCGAGGTATTCGTGTATACGCCTGAGGAATTCGAGCGGATGATCGAATGGGGTAATCCCTTTATGGAACGGGTGCTGAAAGAAGGTCGAGTGGTCTATGAGAAGGAGTAAAAGCGAGGCATACCGGTGGTTGGAGCAGGCAAAGTATGATTTACGAGTGGCGAAGCGGCTGTACGAGCAGTGTGATTACTCCAACACCTGCTTCTTCGCGGAACAGGCAGGTCAGAAAGCATTGAAGGCCTACCTCTATGCCGCGGGCGAACGGTACGTGTGGGAGCATTCACTCTTCAAACTCGCCCTCAAGTGCAGCGCGTATGAATCCGCATTCGAGGAAGTGGCTGACTATGGGAAGGTACTGGATCGCTATTACCTCACCACTCGCTATCCGGACGCGATCGCGCCGCCGGCCATACCCTACGAATCGTTTACCGAGGGCGACGCCCGGGACGCACTTCGATATGCAACAAGCATCATGGAGCTCGTGGAGAAGAAGGTGCCCGAGGAAAGTACGAGGAGTTCGGGAGATCACGAGTAACTTGAATACGAGTTGTGTTCCGTACCGCAAAGTTATAGCGGCTGCCAGGATATCCTGTTCCGTTTGAATTCGCCCGGCGATAGCTGGTGCAGCCAGTCCACGACTCGCTGTCTGTATTCAATAGCTAAATTCATGCATAGCGTGAGTTCAGTATCGCTAATCACACCATGCGGGCAGAGAATCTTCAGCAGTCCGGAGACGAGCTTCTTGATGCTCTTCTCATCCCGAATGGTTAATTTTTCAGGCTCGCTCGTTAGTTTCACGTGTTCATCGACGTAGTGCTGGAAACTCTCTTTACGCAGCTCATGCACGATCTCGCAGAAATAGTCGGTAATGAAGCCATAATCTTTGGCTAGATGGACATCAGCCTGGAGTATCTTTGGCATCTCCCAGCCTGGAATGAAGCCGTGGATCCGGTCAATAAATGCTGACTCTTTCATACAGGTAGGTAAAAGAGGCTGTCCCGCAATTGCGTTTGTCAATAAAAATTTTGCTTCTTTTTGGATTTAGAGCTCTATTTGCCTTTCTTTTTTGCCAGATTTTGAATTATTGGACAGCCTCAAAACAGCAGAAAAATCCTCCGTTGGGACTTCACCCTCTACCTCGATATTCCCGG
>CAYYNW010000182.1:0-2399 GCA_964473145.1 uncultured Halobacteria archaeon | reverse complement strand
GGAAAGGAGTTCGTGGTGGAGCTGAAGAAATCGGCGTAGGCCCCGGTATCGTAGATGAGAAGGTAATCGCCCCGCTCAGGTTTCACGTTCAGCGCCGTCTTGATCCTGCAGAGGAGATCGCCCGTATAGCAGAGGTTGCCCGCGACGAAAGTCTCAAACCGCTCACCGGCATCTTTCCGGTTCGCGATCTCCATCCGGTGGAGCTGCTCGGGCACCACGATGTTCTGGGAATGGTGGTTGACGCCGGCGTTCACGTGGACGATATTCTGCCCGCCCGGGGTCTTGCCGACATGGCAGATCCGCACCAGCGTTACCTGCGCATTACCCACCATGCTCCGGCCCGGCTCCAGTACCACTCGCGGATTCCCGATCTCCGCCAGCTGCTCCTTTAACGATTTGCCCGCGTACCGTTCGGTAAACAGACGATGAACAAAGGTATCAGGTGTGAAGGGGCAATAGAGCTCCTCACTCACCCATTCGCCCGCGCAATTGAAGCCGAGCTGCTCGTTGGCCCAGGTCATGTTCGTATCCTTCGTGTGCCGTATCTCGTGCTTCAGCTCGCGCCACTCCGCTTCGCCCAAGTAGGAAATGCCGCAGCCACCACCGAGATCGAGCTCCTTCACCTCGAAGCCGATCTCTCGAGCTTCTCGGGCCAATCTTATCAGCTCATCACCGACCACATGGTAGGCCGTGATATCCGTGATCTGCGACCCGAGGTGCACCATCAACCCGTTTGGGGTAAGATGTTCCAGCGCACGGGCTCGGGCGAAGACCTCCGGTGCATGCTGGATCGGGATGCCGAACTTACTCCACTTGGTGGAGGTGGTTATGGCAGGCGAGGTGATGTTGGTGAGCGGGAATCCGGCGAGCCGCAGGTTTATTCGCGCTTCGGTGCCCAGTTCGCGCGCGAGAGCATCGATGACCACCAGCTCCTCTTCCGGGTCAACGTTGATAGTGATCCCCTTCGTAATGCAGTCCTCCAGATACCGTTCGCTCTTGCAGTTACCGTTCGCCCGTATCTTCTCCGGCTGGATGCCGGCATCGAGCGCGAACTGCAACTCGTACTCCGAAGCGACGTCCGCACCTGCGCCATGTGCACCCAGCAGTTTGAGGATTGCAAAGGTCGTATTCGCCTTCACGGCATAGCACATGAGGTACTCGGGGTAGACCGCTTCGAGCGCCGTCTGATACTGCTTATAATTCGCTTCGATCCTCTCCTCAAAGAGGACGTAGAGCGGCGTACCGTAGTGCTCGGCGAGCGCGACCATATCAACGTTGCAGAGCTTCCGATGGCTGTGCTCTCTCGAATGCATCTTCAACGACCCTCTAGCTAGATACCGAATGGGGCCGATCAGGCTTAAAAGCTTGCGCTCTTCATTACTCTTTTATGGGCACTCGAAAGGAGGGCCGGAGATGACGTCTGGAAAGAAGACAAGTCGGCTACTTTTCCTGGTCCTCTGCATCTCAATGGTGATTGCCGTGATCGGGTGCCTCGAGCCCGAGATAACTCTCTACGGGAACGTCACGGACTATTCGTCGGGCGCTCCTTTGGAGGCGGTAGAAGTCTCTCTGTATACCTATCAACCGTCCGTACCCGAGGACAAACCGCCGCTTGGCACGATGCTCCTGACCACGACGACCGATACCCAGGGGAAGTACGACCTGCGCATCCCCGCGAAGTACCGTGATCAGGAGCTCGTTGTCTACTGCCATGACGCGCCCGGGGGCTGGGAGGTCATTGCAGTAAACGCAACGAAGCAGACCGTTAACCTCGTCTTCGGTGCTCCAGAGCTGCATCCCATCCTTTTAAAGCTCCAGGGAGCCGTCCAGGCGGTGCTGGACCGTGTGGATGCGGATCTTGCCGCAGCGGCCGCGAACCTCACGGAAGCGGGCCTCACCAGCCCTGACACGCGCGCCATCCTGAACAACTTGTGCGAGCAACATGCGTACGTCGTGGACTGCGCTACCATTGACCGGAACGGCACGATGCTCGTAGTGGAACTTGGTGCGTACCACGAGTTTGAGGGCTCGGATATCAGCCAGCAAGAGCAGATCATCAGGTTACGTCAAACGAGGCAGCCGGTGTTGAGCCAAACGTTCCGCGCGGTTGAGGGGTTCAATGCCGTGGATCTCCAATGGCCCGTCTTTTCGCCGGACGGCGAACTGGTCGGCTCGGTCAGTATGCTCATTCGCCCGGAATCGTTCCTCTCGGTGCTCATCGAGCCTGAGGTTCAGGGCTCTTCGATCGATGCCTGGGTGATGCAGCTGGACGGGCTCATCCTCTACGATCCTGATGGGGATGAGATCGGGCGGAACTTATTCACGGATCCACTTTACCAGCCATTTCCTCAATTACTCACGATGGGCCGCGAAATCGCCGCGAATGAGGCGGGTACGGG
>CAYYNW010000181.1:0-2422 GCA_964473145.1 uncultured Halobacteria archaeon | reverse complement strand
CGGGATTGTTCATGAAATGCTCCGAGAGGGCATCGGCATCAATCGCGTTCGAGTAGCAGGAGATGGTGTAGAGGATGAAATTCGCGGGGGCGTTGTGCAGTCCCGCAGCGTCACTCCGGTAAATGCAGCCCGAGCCAACGCAGAAACAGCCGGTATTGCCGTGCCCCACGTGGTTGACGAGGTGGGGCCCGGCGTTCATCGCCGCGATCGCACTCGCTTTGGAGATCGTGCCGTCGCGCTCATACAGCTTCGTGATCGGATCGTAGACCGGTGGGATAACCGCGAGGTCAATCACGTCCTTTACATCGCCGCCCCAGGTCGCAGGGCTGTCATACAACTTCTCGGCTAAAAAGAGCAGATCGCGCTCGTACGCCACCGGCGGGCTCTTTTCGTACTGCAGCGTCTTCGCCACGAACGTCTCGGCCTCCGCAACCGTGTTTACCGGCGCCCGGCCCACGAAGACGTCGGGATACAGATCGACATTATCCGTTACTTCGCCGTAGATCGCATCGCCATCCGCGTTCCACGAGCCGTCGAGATCTGAGTAATAGAGGTCTGCGGGAATGGTATAGTCCGCCCATCCGCCGGTGGAGCTCGCGGCCGAGCCCTCGACGTAGCCGTACGCGCCCCGGTGCGGGACGACGTCCGTGTCGCCACCCAGCAGTACCCATTCGGTGCCCCAGGTCGTGCTCGCCTCCCTGATGCAGTTCCTGATCTTCTCCTGGGTATCGATCCCCGGGTAATTCGCCGTGATCGAAGAGACCGTTACGATCCTGGCGGGTATCCCCTTTTGCGTCTTCCACGCGGCTAACGGCTGGAACGCATCTTTGAGCGCATCACTCGTAATGATGAGGTACGCGGCATCGTCGAGCGCTAAAGATGTATCTGCGCCCGCCAGTGGCGCCTGCATCCCCGAGGAGGCTATGATCGCGGGATTCGAGATTGCGCGCTCCCTCAGCGCGTCGAATCGTTTCGTGCGGGGTGGCCTCGCCTCGGTCAATAGAGAGTGCTGATAGGTAATGGAGAGCGTCATGTCCGTGAACAGCACCAGGCTCTGATCCCGGGGATAGTACTGGAGCGGAAAGAGCTCGATGCTCGCCAGGTTCTGCCCGCGGAGCTGCCCTCCGCCACGGTATTTGAAGAGAACGCCCGGATACGGATCAGGTGACTGGTAGACTGCTGCTACTCCCGGCACAGCTGATGATGCGGTCTCGTTCGTCTCATTGAGGTCCGAGATTGGCACTGGCGGTCGAGCGGCTGCGATCGCGAACGTCCCCGTGAGTGCCTGCTTCTCCGCGGCGAGCACGGCAATGCCCACGACCCGTGCCCCGGGCGGTAGGGGAACGGAAATGGTCGTTGAGGGTAACGCGGGCTTGCCAACCTCCCGCGAGAGCTGACAGCTCCTCAAAGTCACCACAGCAACGCCGTCAATCGAGCGGACGGCGAGGTCCGCGGGATCGAAGTTGAGCGCTATACGCAGCGTCCCGGCACCCGTCCGCGGCTCATTCTCGAGCCCGGGGACTCCGTCAGCATATTTACTGGATTCGGTCGCGGCTTGCGGATTCACCACATCGCCCTCGCCATTTCCTTCAAGGGCCTGCGCGGCTGTTCCGGATATGAGGGTAAAGACCAGAAGAGCGCATAAGAAGAGCTCAGTGAGTCTTAGCTTCATTCTGGTAACGTTTAGCGGGGCTATGGCTTAAATAGTGGACGGAATGTAATATTGCTTCTTATTCAGAAGATTATTCAAGAAAAGAAGTTTGATTATATCAGCCTTGACAGATACATTTTGACTGCATAGAAATAGTGAGGTCGTGTTCAGGTTAACCCTGCTCTTCTTTGCTCTTCAACCCGTAGATGACAGCCCGGATCACGAAGCACCGAAACCCTTATATGCTACGAATGAGTACTGGATTATCAGAGTCGCTTATCAGGTACGCAGAAGCGGGGAGTCAGCAGACAGATGCGCATAAACAGAACCGGGATGATGGGAATTACGTTCATTATTGTTGCTTCCTTCTTTATCACTCTGAGTGCCGTAGCGAGCGCGGCGGACTTTTATGTCGCTACGACTGGTGACGATACAACGGGCGACGGAAGTGCCAATAACCCGTGGAGCACGATTCAGCATGCCGTCAATAGTGAGGTACCCTAACTCTTCCTTTTAACCCATAAGTACTCGCCCGTGAGGTCATCAATGCGGCATAGGAAGTCGCGAATTGCCCTCTCATCGCTGCATGATGCCAGCTCGTCCGTTTTGAGCTATCCTATCGTGTTCTCGCCCCAACTATGCTCTCTCTGCGCTCTGGTGAGTATGCCCACCGCCCATCATCCTTAAATAAACAACCCATATATATTACCACACATGAAGGATGTACCATCTCGGGTGTTGAAGCGCTTCCAGCAGCTGAAGCGCGAAGAA
>CAYYNW010000180.1:0-2427 GCA_964473145.1 uncultured Halobacteria archaeon | reverse complement strand
TTGGAGGCCGGCTGCGGCGTGGGCGCGCAAACGGTGATCCTGGCACGGGCCAGCCCCGAGGCGCGGATCACCGCGGTAGATATCTCCGAAGCGTCACTCAGCAAAGCACGGGCATTGCTCGAGCGAGCAGGAATCCGGAACGTAGAGCTCCAGCAGGGGGATATCTTCCACCTCCCGTTTGAGGACAACTCGTTTGATCACCTCTTCGTCTGCTTCGTGCTCGAGCACGTGCCTGATCCGTTGCAGGCCCTGATGAGCTTGAAGCGAGTTCTGAAGCCGGGCGGCTCGATCACCGTGATTGAGGGCGATCACGGGTCCGCCTACTACTACCCGGAAAGCGCGGAGGCGATGCGGACCATCCAGTGCCTGATCGAGCTGCAGGCGCGCATGAAGGGGAACGCGCTGATCGGGCGGCAGCTCTTTCCGCTGCTCACCCGAGCGGGGTTTACCGCGGTCCAGGTCTCGCCCCGGATGGTGTACGCGGATTCCAGCAAGCCGCACCTGGTTGAGGGGTTCACGAAGAACACGTTTATCGCGATGGTCGAAGGCGTCCGAGACGGGGCCGTAGCCCAAAAGCTGATCGATGAGCAGACCTGGGCGAAGGGCATTGCCGATCTTTACCGGACGGCCGAGCAAAATGGCACCTTCTGCTATACCTTCTTCAAGGCAACGGCACGGAAGCGATAAGTTTTTCTTCGGGTCAAGTGCATAGAGCATAAAGCCAATTCAGAGCGACACATGAGCAGACGAGCGAAGCCACGGCGTTCGTGGCAAGAGAAACTGGCGGATAGCAAGGATCTGCCGCGGGTCGAAGAGATCACCGAGCAGATGAGCAAACGCTGGGGCACCGGTACGGTGGTCATCCCGGCCCCGAAGGAGGTGGACGAGCTTATGGCTCGCGTCCCCGCGGGGAAACTGACCACGATCAACGAGATTCGCGCGGCGCTGGCCCGGAAGCACGGTGCCACCATCGGCTGCCCTATGACCACAGGTATCTTTGCCGGGGTTGCGGCACACGCTGCAGAGGAGGCGGCAGCGGAAGGAGCGACAGCTATCACGCCCTACTGGCGGACGTTAAAAACAGGCGGCGTGCTCAATGAGAAGTATCCCGGCGGAGCGGAGGGCCAGAAGAGGCGGTTAGAGGCTGAGGGGCATACCGTGCTGCCAAAGGGCAAGAACTACGTCGTGGCCGATTACGAGCGGCAGCTGGTGGAGCTTTAAGGCGAGGGGTGCGCCTCATATTCAGCGCGATAGAACTGTAATTTGTGCCTCACCTTGTAGAGCCCGTCTTATGACTGGCGGCTGCCACCGCAGAGCGAAGGACGAGGACTGCATGAGCGACCGAGTAACTACCTGTGGTGAATCTGAGCGCAACCATGAGCTCATCCCGCTGACCGCGAGCCTGCTGCTGGTGCTCCTCTGTCTCCTCTGGGGCGGAAATCTCGTCAGCATCAAGATCAGCAATCAAGGTGTGCCACCGATACTCGCAGCGGCCATCAGGTCCGGCACGGCTGCGGGATTGCTCTGGGCCTTCGCGCGAACCAGACGCCAGGTGGTTTTCTTGCCCCGCGGAGACCTGCGCCATGGTGCGATAATCGGCGTTCTCTTCGGGCTCGAGTTCCTCTGCCTCTATTCGGGATTGAGCTATACCTCGGTTTCCCGTGGCACTATCTTCCTCTACATGCACCCGTTCTGGGTTGCCATTGGCGCGCATTTCCTGCTTCCGAAGGATCGCCTCACGGTGCTCAAGATTGGCGGGTTACTCATGGCCTTTATCGGACTGATTGCGGCATTTAGATCGCGTTCCGCGACCCTGACGCCTGGATTCTGGCTTGGCGATCTGCTGGAGCTTGCCGCAGCCTTTTTCTGGGCTTCGACGACCCTGTATATCAAGAAGATCGTGTGCATGCGGGATATTACCCACTACCAGACTCTTTTTGCACCGCTTCTCTTCTCACTGCCGGTGCTCTGTGCAGGCTGGCTAATTCTGGAGCGTAGCAAGCAGCTCAATCCTACCTTGCCGGTACTGGTAGCTATCGGCTATCAATGCGGTATCGTTGCATTCTCCAGTTACCTGCTCTGGTTCTCGATGATCCACCGCTTTCCTGTGAGTCGGCTCACGGCATTTACTTTTCTCGCACCGGTATTCGGGGTCATCTTGAGCGGTCTGGTGCTCCGCGAGTCGATACCTCTGCTGCTCTGGGGTGGGCTCACGCTCATCGCGGCGGGTATCTACGTGGTGAACCAACCGGCTAAAAACAAGAAACCGTGGAGCGTTACTCTTCCGCGAAGATAACCTCGATCTGCTTGCTCGTTATGCGACCCAGCGCCGCACGGAGCTCCTGCTGCTTTAACCTCTGCTCAGCTGTCAGGATCTCGAGGCGGTTTCGTGACTGTTCGCTCTCCTTCTCCAGGTGCCTGAGCTGC
>CAYYNW010000179.1:0-2517 GCA_964473145.1 uncultured Halobacteria archaeon | reverse complement strand
CCGTTCCTTAGACGCGGGCTGGATAAGCTGGAATACCGGGGCTACGATTCCGCGGGGATCGCACTATGTGCCGATGAGCTCTTCGTCCAGAAGGAGATCGGGAAGCTGGACGAGATCCACTTTGAAGCTGGTGAGGGGAATATCGGAATCGCGCATACCCGCTGGGCCACCCACGGTAAAGTCTCCCGGGAGAACGCGCATCCGCATACCGACTGCAAAAATGAGATCGCAATTGTCCACAACGGCATCATCGAGAATTATAAAGAGCTGAAAGAGGAGTTACTGGAAAAAGGGCATAGATTCGCGTCCGAAACCGACTCGGAGGTGATTGCACACCTCATTGAAGAGTGTATCGCGCGGGGGTTCAGCTTTGAAGAGGCGTTTGTCAATTCGCTGAGGCAGCTCGAAGGCAGCTATACAATCCTAGCGATCCGTAAAGGTGAGAAGAAGCTATTGGGAGCGCGGAAAGGCTCACGCTCGCTCAGTCTCGGAATCGCGGATCACGGTATCTTTCCGGCCTCCGACGTGCTCGCCTTCCTGGAATGGACCAACAAGGTGGTGTACCTCAAGAGCGGCGACATCTTCTTCATCGATCTCGACGACCACTTGAATCGGCGCATCTACAACCTCGGCGAAGATCGATTTGTTGAACGACCCGTGGATTTGGTGACCTGCAGCACGGAAGACGTGCAGAAGGGCGGCTTCGAGCATTTCATGCTGAAGGAGATCTGCGAGCAGAATGAAACGGTGTTCCGAGCGCTGCGGCAGGATGAGCGGGTCGTCACAGAGATCTGTGCTGAGATGCGGCGCGCGTTTGGCACCTTCTTCATCGGCTGCGGGTCGAGCTATCACGCCTGTCTGGCAGGCAGTTACCTCTTCTCGAAGATTGCGAAGGTGCACGTGAACACTATGCTCGCCTCTGAGTTCGAGCATTATGAAGACTTCCTGACCGACAAAACACTCGTCTTCGCCATCTCACAATCGGGCGAGACTGCGGATGTGCTCGATGCAGCGAATGCAGCGAAGCGCCGCGGAAGTAAAGTGGTGGGGATCGTGAATCGCGACGGGTCAATCTTAACGCGCGAGAGCGATCGCTTTTTACTGATGAACAGCGGGCTCGAGCTCTGTGTGCTCTCCACGAAGACGTATACCTCGCAGGTGGTGCTGATGGCCATGCTCGCCTACGCACTCGCGGGACGGTATGAAGAGGGCATGGAGAAGCTCGGCGGCTTATACCTCGATATTTATAACCTGACCTCACGATCAATGCGGGAGTACCTCGCGGAGCTCGCGGCGAAGCTCGATGGCAAAGAGCATATCTATCTCATAGGCCGTGAGCTGCAATACGCAACCGCGTTGGAAGCGGCGTTAAAGATCAAAGAGGTATCGTATATCCACGCGGAGGCCTTTGCGGGCGGCGAGCTGAAGCACGGGCCCCTCGCCCTCATCGAGGAGGGAACGCCGTGCATCGTCTTCGTCGCGCCGGAGAACAGATCGAAGATCTTATCGAATGCCGCGGAGGTGAAGAGCCGGGGCGGGTACGTCATTGGCGTGGCCGCTGAACAAGAGGAGATCTTTGATTTCTGGATCAAGGTGCCCGAGGCGGAGGAGTTGAACCCGATCATTCAGATCATTCCGATGCAGGTGCTCGCGTATGAGCTCGCCGTTCGCCGCGGGCTCGATCCGGACAAGCCGCGGAATCTGGCGAAGAGCGTGACCGTGACCTGATGGCGTGCTCTACGCACCACACCTAAGGTTCGTCTGCCTCTGCATTCGATTCGAGGAGAAGAGCGGGAGGAACGAGAGGGATAAAAGAAGATCTTTTTAGCGCTTTATCTTTAGATTTACGTAGGATACTACAAGAGAGAGGAAGAAAACGAGGCAATGAGTAACATCTGCATAGTAGGGCCGTCGAAGTTATTCCTCAGCGGCGTGAGTTACTATACGATCAGGCTTGCGAACGCACTGGCGAACGAGAATGAAGTCTCCGTGATAACGTTTGGTAAATTGCTGCCGAAATTCTTATTCCCCGGGAGAAGCCACGTGGGTAAACCGCTCTCCGAACTCGATTTTTCCCCGGCTATAAGTAGAGCGGAAATGAACTGGAATTCGCCGCTGAGCTGGATTCGTGCGTTCAAATTCTTAAAGAAGAAAAATGCAGATATACTGATTTTCCAATGGTGGACCGCTTCAGTAGGCCACATGTATTTACTACTAAAATGTTTAAATATATTATTTCTGCGTAAGAGGATTATTATTGAGATGCACGAGCTCGTTGACCCTACGGAGAATGCATCGTTACCTTTGAGGCTCTATTCGAGTATTATGTGCCGGTTAATCATGAGGAACGCCCACATAGTAGCACATTCTGAAGCTGATAGGACGCTCCTGGTAGAATTGTATCGCATTCTGGAGGAAAGGATAGGAGTCGTACCTCTTGGCCCGTTTGATCATTATCGGAAAATTACTAAGCGAGAAGCGCGGGAGCGGTTAAAGATACATGAGGAAGAGTATGTT
>CAYYNW010000178.1:0-2541 GCA_964473145.1 uncultured Halobacteria archaeon | reverse complement strand
ATCCTGCCCAACTTCTCGAGCTTCTTCACCAGCTCGTCCGTCGGCCTAATCGAAAGGGTACGCTGCATGTTTACAGAGTTGCGGTTTGTCAACTTAAAGCTTGCGGGGCTATTCACTCTTTGGTGGTATACTTTTTACAGAATGCATTCAGATCCTCCATCTTCAGCGATCTCATCGCGTATCTACCATTATGGCAATCGCAACGCCCGCGCGGGTGCGCAATCGCATCCAGGCAACTGAGGCCGATATCCCGGATGCCGTCCTGAATGAGTTCATCGTAGACGAGCAGGCGTTCGTCGAATCGTATGCCGGGAAAACGTTCGCCGAATCCGATCCACAGTTTGGACTCGCTCGCTCGATCTGCACGGAGAGACAGATGCGCGGCGAAAGCCGTTCTAATCTCTTCCGATCCTGATCATCGCGAAGATCTGCAGATAGAATAGCTAGACCTACGCCGTGCCCGTAAGATCCCGGGATATGCCCAGCTTCTGGTCAACTGCTCGCCAGCTAGCTTGAGTCGCGATTTCAAACACCCCACGAGTGCCTCACTGATATTCTTGATCGCTTCCTGTACCGTTTCTCCTTCAGAGCGGCAGCCTGGGAGGTCGGTACACTCCGCAACATACTGACCACCCACCTCGTCGAGCTCAAGGGTGATGTTAAATTTGATGATCTGGTGTGAAGTGCCAGGGAGAAGGGCCTTTTTTCCCCCTCTCCTCTCTTTTTATCCCCTTCTTTGCACGGGCGGCGTGAGCACAGAGAACCGAACGTTTTAAGTTCGCCAGCGACCTTGTACTACAGGGGAGGTGACCAGGGAAGAGTGCGATGGACCCTGAGCGAGAGAGAAAGTGGATCCAGCGGCTGAAACAGGCTTGTCAAGCGGTCAACGAGAAGTTCGCACAGGTATCGAACCTTGAAGAGGTCATTCATGAAAGATTCAAGAAGAGCTCCAGAATAAAACCGGTGGTCACGCTCATCCTGGCCATTCTCTTCTTCGTGGCCGTTGCCTTCTTTCACGGCTTCGTCCATGTCTGGGTGGACGAGTTTTATCACCAGCATTTTGGACACGCGGAGCCGCAGCTTAAAGAGGACCTGATAGTGCCTACGACAATCCATCACCAGGTGAGCGCAGGAGGTGGCTACGTCACGATCTGGGAGCCGGTTACGACTCGTCGTGCACCGGATAAGGGCTGGCTCGTCCTGGAAAATCCCTATTACCAGCTGAAGATCAACCTGGACCACAGCTACTACCTCATCTACGACAAGCTGAGAGCACGGGATATCCTGGTCTATAACGATACGGTAAAGAACGAGCTCGACATGCTCACGGGCTGCGACCTCGGCTTTGGCGATCACGATGGGGACAACCCGATCCAGTATGCGTCCACAGCGCTCTATGATCGCGATGGCATCTCCTACGAGATCCTGTATGAAGATAATGCGCGGGGCTTTGTGCTCATCGATACGGTGGGCTGGGATACTACGCAGACCGAAGCGGCAAAGGGGTACGACGTGGAGGCGGAAGTCGCGTTCGGGATCTTTGCGGATCAACCGTACTTCATCAATGCCGTGGAGCTCTCCAATCTCCAGCGGATGGGCTGCGCCTATCAGACACCGTACAAGGATCCGGATGAGATTGTGCACTCCTGGGTCCTGGTGGACGAGTATCGAACCACCTGCATGAAGGGCGGAGATAACACCCATGGCGATCTCTGGGGACCGCCCTTGCTCTATAACCTCACCTCGATCACGCGAGCAGAGCGAAAGCCATGGCATGTGGGCTCGGCAGCCTTCTCACAGATGTTCCCGACACATATCCTCCTGGGTGATAAGATGGCGGGCGGGGTGATCTTCTCGCTCCCGGAGGGCCCCTTCAGGTTCGATGAGGGCTTGGGCGTGTATGGTGATCAGGTCGTGGGCGAATTCATCATCAACGTGGATGCGCCCCAGAAGGCCATCGCGTTCACCGTGAATCCCGTGAACGAGCTCCTCTTCTTCTACGATCAGCGCGAATTCACGACCATAGACGGGTATCCGGCACTGATGGAGGAGACGTGCAACCGCTACGGGTTGGTCTACCCAAATGGCACGCTCGATGCGCACAACTGGCGGACGAAGCGCTATGCATACGTCATCACGCTCGTTGATGGCTGGTACGATGCCGCAGGCGATGCGGTCACCGGCGAGGCATGGGCGCTCGCGGATCAGGGCATTGCGGATTTCTACCACTATCAGGATCGAATTAGACTTGAACTGGAGAGGACCAAGCCCCTCGCATGCCTCTGAGCCGCCCCTCTATGCCCGCCTTCGCCTCAGCACGAGATACGCTACCGCGAGTAAACCACCGAGCGCGAGGAGCGCGTCGAAGCCTGGCAGCGGGAACTGAAAGCCCGGCTCAGCCGCTTCAGGTAGCCGCGGCGTGGCCGGTGGCGTAATAGAAGGCGACGCGACTGGCAGGTAGGTTGGCGGCGGCGCTGGCGTGTAACTCGGCGCTTCGCTCGGCGTGAGCCGCAGGGGCAGATAGGGATCGAGCGGATAGGG
>CAYYNW010000177.1:0-2547 GCA_964473145.1 uncultured Halobacteria archaeon | reverse complement strand
ATATAACTAACGTTGTAGGGGATTACGCGATTAGCATGCACTTGACAGGTTTACTCAAAAAAACTGGCAATTATTACGTGGCGTTATGCCTCGAGCTCAACGTCGCGAGTCAGGGCGAGAGCATCGAGGAAGCCCGAAAGATGTTGCATGATGCATGTGAAGAGTACCTCGCGTATATCAAAGAGCAGAAGCTCGAGCACGAGATACAACCAGTAACTCCTGAAGTACTCAGGGATTTCCTCCTTGAGGAGGTCGAGCAGGTACGACCGGCACAAGACTGGGCGTATTCGGAGACTATAGCCTTTGAGGTCAGCGCCGGTGCCTAAACGATTCCCACCGAGGTCCAGTAAGAAGTTCGTCTCACTTCTTACTCGAGGCGGTGCGCGATTCGTCAGACAACGCGGGACCAGCCACGCAATCTTTGAACGCGAAAAAGACGGCCGGGTGTACCGAGCACCCGATGACGGGGCTAAGCCCTAAAAAAGGGCGTAAACCTGTCTGTTGTACCGCTTCGATTAAATCCACACGGTACAGAATATCTAATCTAACGAGGGATGAAGGCGATGATCTCGTTAAAAGGCAGGCCGGTAAGAAGGGGGATCTCTTCAGCGGCTATGCGCCGCACCCACCAATTCGCCGATATTCGAATACCTGTGCGCCCGCAAATACTCCGTTAACTCCACCTTGAGCCGCGCAAATATCCCGAGCCCTTCGCTCACCACCGCGCTCCCGATCTGGTACAACCGCGCACCGTTCCGCGCGTAATCGAGCACATCCTGAGCGGTGAATATCCCGCCCACCGCGATGATCGGTATCTTCAGTTCCCGGTAAAGCTGGTAGACGATCTGCTTCCCGCCCACGGTCAGATCCTTCCCGGATTTACCGCCGTAGCCCAGCGGATTGCCCAAATAAGGGAGTCCCAGCGTCTGCTCCACCGGTCGCGCGATAACCGTATTGATCGCCGTGATCGCATCCGCGCCCGCGCGTTGCGCGTTCAGCGCTAAGCCCACGGGCGCACCGATATTGGGTGAGATTTTCACCGCCAGTGGTTTCGGCCGCACGAGCTCCTTGATCGCCTTGACAATCTCGGTTAAAAGCTGCGGGTTGTTCTCGATCGCCGTGAACTCCGTATGGGGGCACGAGGCATCGAATTCGTACAGCGCTACGGGATACGTGCGGGCTAGTCGGGCGACCTCGCGACATTCCTCCACACTCTTGCCAAAGATGCTCAGCACGAGCGGCACGCCACCGTACCGCGCATCCTCGAGTTCAGCACCGTAGTGCGCTATTCCCGGGTTGGGCAGTCCCATCGCGTTCACGTAACTCCGCGGCTCCAGCTCGATAAACGTGGGGTTAGGATAGCCCTCGCGTTCATCCAGCCCGATCGATTTGGTCACGATCGCACCTGCTCCGGCGGCCGCATACCGGTAGAGGTATTGCCCGGCAACGCCGAAGCCCGCCGCGTTCATCAAGGGGTTCGGGAACGCGATCCCGCAGACTTCGGTCTGCAATAACGGCTCGTCTTCTGGCGTGTACCGTGGAAGGTGGCTTGAGAGCAGCTCGCCTTCTTCCACCGGCGCGGACGAAAGCGGGAGGCGTTTACCGCTCTTCGCACGCTTCCAGCGCCCAAATTCCGTCTGCGCAAGCACTTCCGCGGGGAAGACCGGGCCGTCTTTACAAACCAGGTACCCACCGAGATCGCACGCGCCGCACGCGCCGCAGCTGCACTTGATGATCCGCTCTACCGAGAGCTGCGTCGGTAGCTTCACCTTCTTCGTGAGTTCACAGACGCGCAGCAACATCAGTTCCGGCCCGCAGCTCAAGACCTGATCGAAGGCTTCACCCGCTGCGAGCTGCTCCTCGAAGAGCTCCGTCACCAAGCCCTGGTAGCCCGCTGAGCCATCTTCCGTCGCTACTCGCACCTCACATCCCAGCGCACGAAAATGCGTGAGATAGAGCAGCTCGGCACGTCGCTGTGCACCGGCAAACAGTGTTACTGCTTTATCTTTCGCGCACGCGCGTTCCGCCGCGAACCGCAGCGGTGCGGCACCATAGCCGCCCGCAACCATACCGATCCTCTGCCCGGTGATCGTGAAGCCGGTACCATAAGGTCCGCGCAGCCCCACCACATCCCCGACCTGCTTCTGCTGCAGGCGGTGTGAGCAATCACCCACGTCCGCGATAGCAAGTTCTACCGTGCCGTCCGGAGAGACGTGCGCGATCGATATCGGGATCTCATCAACTCCCGGGTCCCAGACCATCACGAACTGCCCTGGATTACTCTCGCGCGCTATGCTCTGTGCAATCACAGTGATCGTTTTGACCGTACTCGTCTCTTGTTTGATGGTTTCTATTCTGTAAAGGATGGGAATATTGTGGGACATTTTAGCTGTGGTTAAGGTTAGCCATTTAGCTCTTTTATCTTTTTATTCACATCTTTGCCTGCTTTTCCCCTTCGCATCTCGTTATCGCCGTATCGCCAATCAACTTAAAACCTGTTTAGAATAAATGTGCCACCTACATTTCCTGTGAATTTACGAGGCGTGT
>CAYYNW010000176.1:0-2560 GCA_964473145.1 uncultured Halobacteria archaeon | reverse complement strand
TTATCTTGAACTCAGCCGGTGCTGCTCTGATCTTATCCGCAGTTTCGGTATCGCCCAGATATTCAATCCACGATGCGACCCACTCCGCTTCGTCCTCCATGAACAGATCAATTCGGTCATGCAACTCTGCGAGGTTGTTGAGAGCGATACAATCCGTGCCCCGGAGCAGATAGTACGGTTTCTTCCCGACAGACCTCAAGAGGCAACAGGCAACCTCGGCCCTTCGCACTTCCTCCTGCTCCACTTCATCCGCCCGTTTACGGCTGATCGAATCCCATTTCCTTTTCTTCTTTTGCGCCATGCGCTATCACCCTCCCATTTTTTCACCCTTTTTATACTCGCCCACTGTTTCAAAAATATTTGAAATTTTGGGATATAAATAAAAGAGGGGGTGCGCGCGAGATGAAGAAGAGCCTTGGCGGACGGAACTGTAGGGGTGCGTTCTTCGTGGTACTGCTGGCGTTGGCGTTCGTGGAGGTTCTCACGCCCGTGTGTGGTGCCGTTACGCCTCCGATCGAGCAGAGGATCACGATCGCTTCCTTTACGACTGATAAGGACATCTATGCGGCAATGGACGAGATGAACGTGTCTTTAGTCGTGTCTTCACCGGAGAACGTGTCGGAGGTACTTGTGAAGGTGGATGGGGTGGTGAGCAGTAGAGGGGCGAAATACGTCGCCTATTCGAGCAAGACAAACCTCACCGCTGGCGCGAATACCTTCTCCTTTACGAGGACGATCCCCTCGTCGTGTGCCTGCTCCGGGATCGCTCAGGGCACGTATTACCTTGATGCGACGGTCACACATGGCGGCGAGCTGGTAAAAGCAACGCACAGCATTGCGATCACCTCGGGGCCCAACCGCGTTATTCCCGTGAATATCGTGGTGGAGGAGACGCGGCGAATGGTCGATTCTGGCTCAGGAGAACTCGTTCTGGTAGACGTGCGGAACGTGATGGACTATGACGCGGCCCACATTAAGGGCGCGTTCTCCATGCCGCTCGCTAACCTCAGTAACAGCACCGCGGCGTTGAACAAGAGCGGTAAGATCATGGTGTACAGTGAAGACGGGACGAACAGCACGCTCGCTACGACACTGCTGACCGAGCAGGGCTTCGAGCGAGTGTACAACGTCGTCGGCGGGATCAACGCGTGGAACGAGAGCGGCTATCCCCAGGTCTCGACCGCAGAGGAAAAAGCGGCAATACCGGGCTTCGCGGCCGTTCTGGCGCTGGCGGCATTGCTGGCCGTGGCTTCGCGGATGAGGGAGAGAAGATGCTCGTGAGGTAGCATGCCGCCTCTACCTACTCTCCCGACTGCTCAGCTGAAGAACCCCCGCGTGCGCTTGCAGAGCCATACCAAAAAGAGCATGATCGGCACCTCCGTAAGCACGCCCACGACGGTCGCCAGCGAGGCGCCGGAATTCAAGCCGAATAAGGTGGTGGCGACGGCTATGGCGACCTCGAAATGGTTGCTGCCCGCGATGATCGCCGTGGGCGCGGCATCCTCGTAGCCCAACTTGATGGGTTTCGCAATGAGATACGTGATCGCGAAGACGACGAGTATGTTCACGAAGATGGGAACCGTGATCATGCCGATGATGGCGGGCAGCTCGACGAGCGTCTCACCCTGGTAGGTGAAGAGCACGATGAGCGTGATCAGGAGCGCGATGATCGATGATTTCCCCAGGCAAGGACAGAACCTGCTCTCAAACCAGTCTATTCCCTTCCGCTTAATTGCCTGGTCTCTCGTTATCCAGCCGGCGACCAGCGGGGTGCAGATGTAAATGATCACGGCGAGCGCAATGGTGGCCCACGGCACCTGGATGCCGGAGACGCCGATGAGGACGGTTGCGAGGGGCGCATAGAGAACGACCATGGAGAGCGAATTGATCGCGGTCATCACGAGCGTGTGCGCCATGTTCCCCTCCGCGAGGTAGCTCCAGACGAGGACCATCGCCGTGCAAGGAGCCACTCCCAGAAGGATCAGACCCGCGACGTACTGCCGGATGAGCGATATCTCGCCGAGCGGGGTGAGTGTGGCGCCCTGCGGTAAGTACGGTGCAAAGACCACGGTGAGGAAGAGCCAGGCAAGGAACGCCATGGTGAAGGGCTTGATCGCCCAGTTCATAATGAGCGTCGTCGCGATTGGCTTGGGCGTCAGAAGTGCACGCTTCACTTCACCGAAGCTGATCTGGACCATGATGGGATAGATCATCGCGAAAAGGCAGATCGCGATCGGAATAGAGATATGCGCCACTTCCAGCCGTGCCAGATGCTCCGCGAGCTGTGGATACACCCTGCCGAGAATCGTACCTGCGAGGATGCAGAGGATCACCCAGACGTAGAGGTATTTCTCCCAGATACCCAGCTTTCGCTCCTTCCGTTCCATTGCTCAGCGCCTCCCTTTCTTCTCGCACTCGAAGCAGAACTCCTTCTGCAGGTTGCTGGAGAACTCGACTCCGCAGCCTTTGCAGGTGAGCTTATACAAAGACGGCGCCTTCTTGATCAGCTTCGCCTGCTCCTGGAGGTAATAGAGGCATGAGCACGGCGCAGCTTCGGCCG
>CAYYNW010000175.1:0-2560 GCA_964473145.1 uncultured Halobacteria archaeon | reverse complement strand
TTAAAACGTCCTCAAATCACCCCGCAGCACCATCTGCGTGATCTCTGCGATATTCTCGAGCCACTCATCCGTGATCCGCGTCGCTTTCGACTCGATCGCGCCGAGGTTCACGTTGCTCCGCGGCAGTATCTGGATCGTCGCCACCTTCGGATCGTCGATCCCGCGGCCGATCTCCGAGAGGATCTTGACACATGCCTCCTGCACGCCGTCGACCCGCTCGACGACCTCATCGGCGATCTTAGTAGCGAGCAGGTTATAGATCTTCCCGGTATGGTTCACCGGGTTCTTGCCCGGGGTACCTTCCATGCTGATTGGCCGGTTCGGTGTTATTAACCCGTTCGAGCGGTTGCCGCGGCCCGCGGCGCCATCATCGCCCATCTCCGCGGAAGTGCCGGTCACGGTGAGATAGACTGACTCGGGCGTATCAGCCATATTGACCTGGGTGGTTATCTCACGGTTCGTGTACTCCTCCGCGACCCCGCAGATGAACTCATTCAACCGCTGCTTCGCCGCCATGTAGTGATCGTAATCATCCACGTACTTCGAGACGAAGGCATCGCCCACGGTTAAGGTAATCCGATCCTTCTCACGCAGTGCCATCACCTTCATATCCTCGCCGATCGCCTTCTCTCTGTTCCGATACTCCGCCATCACCCGCTGCTCCAGGTTGAGCGCGATCGATTCAATCTCCGAGAGAGGCGCGTGGGCGACGCCGAAGGAGGTGTCATTCGCTTTGGGCATCTCCCTGTTCTGCTTCGACTTACCCCTGAAGACCTCGACCAGATCGGCCGACCCGCCGCCTAACTTGCAGTCCACGACCACGTGGCTCTCGATATCCAGATTCCGCACGTTTTTCAGGTACCCCTTTGCCGCACGCGTGGCGATGACATCCACGGCGAGCTCTTCACCATCAAATATCCGCGTTGCGCGGCCGCCGAGCAGGATGTAGATCGGTTGGATCACCTCGCCACCGCCGTACCTGGGGTTTGACTTCCCCGCGGCGAGATGCACCTTATCGGTGTTGTGGTGCAGGATCATCCCGCACTTGCTCAGATACTCCTTGCAGAGCGCGACGCTCACCGCCTCGGCGATCCCATCGCATAAGCTATCAGGATGACCCAGACCCTTCCGCTCCACCATCTCGATCTCCTGCTCTTCAATCGGCTCCCGGTTCACGAACTCAATCTTAATGTTCCGCTCTATCGAGCTCTCTCTGCCCATGTTCACGTCCCCTTCTCTCTTATGCCAGCACAGATGCACCAATGCTACGGACCATCTTTTAATTTACCCTTCCTCAGAAAAGCTTTCGCGATCAAAGAAGAGTTGATCAGCAATGATCGCACTGTTGCCCGTGGGATCGGCGATGATCAAGGTCATACGCTCTTTCCCGAGCTTGATCTGCTCGATCTGCTTCAGCACCGCTTCTGCTCGCTCCTTGCCCTCACTATCCTGAGTGAGCAACTTCGCCACGCGCTCCACCCGGCTCAGGACGCCCTCGACCGTCGTAATGAACGCTTCGCCGCGCCTCGGCTCTACGGTCACGCCCAGCTCGGGTATCTCGATCGTGCCGAAGGATGATCGTATCACGACCGCTTTGATGTCCTCCGCGGAGGAGACCGACCACTCGCATCGAGTAGCTGGCTTCTCCCCGAGGACCATCACATCAGTGGCCCGATACCCGCAGGAGGGGCAGGTCGCGGTAAAGATCATAATCTCGCCGAAGATGGGAATAGCGTGAGATACATAGTGCAACTCACTCTCCGCTCCGCAAATCGGACAGGCCTCTTTCACGGTACGGAAAGATCACCACCCGCCGACGAACTTACTTCCCACTCAGCTTCTTTCGTTCGATCTTCACGCCCGTCGGGGCCACGATTACCTGGTCATCGGCGAGCCCGGCGATATCACCGCCGATATCCTGTGCGGCCATCTTCAGGTCCTTGATCACCTTCTCGACCAGATTTTTGTCCTGCTTGGCGAGGCCGATGTCCAGGATCAGGATATTGCCCGCGTAGAGCTCTTTCTTTAAATCGGGAACGTCATAGAGGCCGGTCAATTCCGCAGTCTTGATGTACATCCGCACGCCTTCTTCCCGCCTGAGCTCCTCCTCGTACTCCTCGATGTCCAGGTCCCAATATTCATCCTCCTCACTTACCCCCTCTTTCTTCACAAAGAGCTTCTCAAACCCTTCTTTCAATCCCATTGTCCTCACACCCATGAATCTTTAGCTTTCGCGCTCTATCATATATCTATCGTATATAAAGAGTGTACGGGCGCGCATTTATAAATATTGCTTGCCCGTCGGTGCATGAGTTCGAATTGCAGCGCTCGCGGAGGCGGCTCCAAAGCGGCTCAGCTCAGGCTTTCCGGGGCATGCGGTCGGCGGCGTCGGGACGCCCTACCGGCTCAAGCCTCGCGGCACCGTGAAATCAGCTGCCATATCGACCGAGATACTTCACGCCTTTATATAGGCGAGACCCCTATAGGTAATCCAGAGAGGTAAAAAAGAGAGAAGTTTCGACTTTTTTTCTTGAACATAGAGAGGATGGAATATTTTAGA
>CAYYNW010000174.1:0-2580 GCA_964473145.1 uncultured Halobacteria archaeon | reverse complement strand
TATATAACTAATTCGGGCGGTTTTAAAAAGATTGTGAATGAACGGCGCTTTGCGCGGAGCCCCGGTGATCGGCTAGTCAGTAGTAGCAGCAAGGAGGTGCAGTAAGAGCGCTTTCTGCGCGTGGAGCCGATTCTCCGCTTGCTCAAAGATCACCGACTGTGCTGAGTTCAGCACAGCTTCAGTCATCTCCTCGCCCACGTGCACGGGCATGCAATGCATGATGATCGCGTCGTCCTTCGCATGGCTGACGAGCGTCTCATTGATTTGATAGCGGCGGAGATCGCGCAGCCGCTGCTCACGCTCTGCCTCGTCGCCCATAGAGACCCAGACATCGGTGTAGAGCACGTCAGCATCGCGAGCGGCCTCCTCGGGACTCGTGGTGATGAGGAGCTCGCAGCCCATTTCCTTTGCTCGATGGACGATCGCTTGCGCGGGCTCGTAGCCCCGCGGGCACGCCACGCGCATACCCATGCCGGTGAGCGCGGCGCCGCCGATGAGCGAGTTGCAGACATTGTTCCCATCGCCGATCCATGCGACCTGAAGACCTTTGAGCTGCTGCTTGTACTCCTCAATGGTCAGAAGGTCAGCCAGAATCTGGCAGGGATGCTCGAGATCCGTTAAGCCGTTGATCACGGGTATCGAGGCGTGCGCGGCGAACTCTCCCACCGTGGCATGCTGGTTCGCGCGGATCATCACCGCGTCAACGTACGATGAGAGCACCTTTGCCGTTTCGCGGAGGCGCTCACCGCGGCCCAGCTGGAGCTCCTGCCGGTTCAAGCTCAGCACAAAGCCACCTAACTCGCGCATCGCCAGCTCGAAGGAGATCCGGGTCCGTGTGGATGGTTTCTCGAAGATGAGCGCGAGGGTCTTCCCGGCAAGCTCGGTGCTCACCCTGCTGCCCGCTCTTCGTGCTCCTTTCAGCGTGTGCGCGCGTTTAATGATCGCTTCGATCTCCGCAGTCGTGAGATCGAAGATCGAGAGGAGATGCATAATAAGGGATTAAGGGAACGGTTATAAATAAAGGCTCTAATGTGCACGCCCAATCGAATACGGAACCATACGAAGCTGCGGAGCTGCGATGGACAAACGGTGGTATGAAGTATCGGGGCTATCACCCTCATCAGGTTCCCGTATATCCAGAGGTACAACCGCGCCGAGAAAAAGGCATCCCGCCAATCCGGGGGCGATCGATTCCTCGTTCTAATCCACTTTTACAGCTTACTGTGTTTTCTGTACGACTTAAAGGCCTTCACCGCTTCCTGCCAGGCGAGCATGAGCACGGCGATGATTGTAACCGAAACCAGCTCCGCCAAGGAGATTGGAGCAAGCTTGAGATGCCCGGTGATTACTGGCACACCGTACGCTACGGCGAGGAAGATTAGGACGACCGCGGCCCAGTAATTCATGACTCGGTTGGAGAAGAAGCCCAGCGAGTAGAGCGGGTCAGAGTCAGACCGGGATATAAAAGCCAGGATTATATGGCCGACAATCCAGGCACAGAAGGCATAAGACTGCGCAACCGCCTGAGCGCGGCCGAGGTACGAGGCGTAAAAGTAGGCCGCAGACACGGCCAAGAAGAGACTAAAGCCCGCTAAGAGGATACCCGTAACCATGCGATTATCAATGAATTTTTCTCTGCCCTTGCGAGGCGGATGGGAGTAAATAGTCTTCTCCGCAGGTTCGGCGACGAACGCAGAAGAGGCTGCTAGATCCATAAAGAGCTCCAGGACAATGATCTGGACCGGTGCAAAGAAGAAGGGGATACCGATGAGGATCGGCAGAAGGAAGACCAAGACCAGGGCGGTTTTGACTGAAAGATAGTACCTGACCCCCTTCCTGAGGTTGTCGAAGAAGATCCGGCCCTCAAAGAGGCCGCTGCCGATCGTCACAAAGTTATCATCTGCCACGACGATATCAGCCGCCTCCTTTGCCGCGTCAGTGCCGCGCACACCCATGGCAATGCCAATGTCCGCCTCCTTCAACGCGAGCGTGTCGTTGACGCCGTCCCCAGTAACCGCGACAACCTCGCCATTCTTCTGCAACGCCTTCACAATGCGGTATTTATGCTCAGGAGACGTGCGTGCAAAGACCGAAGTAACTTTGACGACCCTTTGGAGTTCGTCTTCCGAGATGCCGTCAAGCTGCTGCCCCACGAGCACGTCATCCGCGGCGATACCGACCTCGGACGCAATGAAGGCCGCTGTTTTGGGGTGATCCCCGGTCACCATTATTGTGCGGACACCTGCTCTCCTGGCGGCGTCAACCGTGTCCACAACCCCTGCGCGTGGAGGATCCTCAAACGAGATCAACCCCACAAAGAGGAGATCATGCTCCAGCTCGCTAAACGGGCGGTCAACGTCCCCTGCTTCAATGAGGCGACGAGCGATCGCAATGACGCGCCTCCCCTTTGCTGTTTCCTTTTCAAGCTCAAGCTCCACCGGTGCCCGGGCATTAGCAACCAACCCCAGGACCTCCTCAGGTGCACCGCTCATAAACAACTCAAAGCCGCCCTCCGTCTCCCGGATAACGGATCGCGATTTACGGTCGCCTGAGAAGACACGCTCGCGAACAATGCGGCCA
>CAYYNW010000173.1:0-2598 GCA_964473145.1 uncultured Halobacteria archaeon | reverse complement strand
GGTAATACCCTCCTTTGTAATATCCGCGAGCTGAGCTATATGCTTGGGATTCCCGTGCTGGACGAGAAGAACAGATCGCCGATAGCCGATGGTCATCCTGCTCGCCTTGAGGATCACCTTATCAAACTCCGCGGCGTCCATCACGTGCTCCGCGCCAACAACGAGCAGATCAGCGTTCTTCTCTGACTTCGCCTCTCGTATCAACTCCTCCGCCTTGCCCGCCACCACCTTCACGGATGTCCCGCGCCTCAGCTCAAAGAGCGCGGCAACCTCGATGAGGGGCGGCGCTACACCACCCGCACAGTATATTATTAATGGATTCATCTCTCTCTTCTCCCAACTGCTTGAGCGGCAGGAGCTCGCTCATCTGCGAGCTAGATGTACCGCAGTGGCTTTAAAGCTTGCATAGACCTCAGCACCTACCGCGATCTCGAGCTCTTCCGCGGCCTGCTTGGTGATCAGCGCGACGAGTGCATTCTCCATCTTAACGCGTACTAAAGGGCCAACGGGCGTGATCTTCATGATCCGCGAGCGTATCGTATTCCGCACACTGCTCTTCCCCAGCTCCTTGGCGAGGATGACATCTTCCGCCCTGAGGCAGAAGAGAACAGCTGCTCCGGCGGGGAAGGTGGATACACAGCTCACTTTTGATCCCCCGAGATCGATCATCGCTATCCCTCCCTCATTTGATTCCACGATGCCCGGTACAATATTCTCGATACCGACGAAGCGTGCGATCGCTCCGTTCAGGGGCGAGTAGAAGATCCCCTTCGGCTGGCCCACCTGCTCGATGGTGTTGTTCATGAGCACACCTATTCGGTCCGCGAGACGCTGACCCTGGAGCATATCATGCGTGGCGATGATGATCGTGGTCTTAAACCGCTCGTTAATCCGCAAAATCAGTTCCTCGATCTTCTCTACCGAGAGGGGATCGAGGTTCGCGGTCGGCTCGTCCAGCAGGAGCACTTCAGGTTCCGTGACAAGTGCCCGAGCCAGAGCCACGCGCTGTGCCTCGCCGCCCGAGAGCGTAGGCGCAATCCGCGTCGCGTAGGTTGAGAGCTCGATAAGATCCAGGGCATGCGTTACCTTCTCATTCATTTGCGTGCGCTCAACGCCCCTGAACTTCAGGCCGTAGGTGACGTTATCATATACGCTCGTATTGAAGAGCGCGGGTTTCTGGAAGAGGAGTGACATTCTCCTCCGGATCGCCAATCGCTTCTTCGCGGTGGTAGCGGTGTCCACACCATCGACGAGGATCGTCCCCGAGGTGGGGAACTCCAGGAGGTCGACCAACCGCAGGAGTGTCGTCTTCCCCGCACCTGTTGGCCCGATGATCGTGAAGATCTCGCCCTGTTCAATGGTGAGATTGACCTCCTTTAAGATCTCTTTCTCGCCGTATCGCTTGGAAACCTGCTTCAGTTCGATCATCTGGCTCTTGACCTACCTCTGCTGTAACTTATTCAATCCGATATTGATGATGAGCGCGAGTGCGATGAGGATAATGCCCAGTGCGAGGGAGAGCTCGATGTTGCCCATCGAGGTCTCGAGCGCGATCGTCGTGGTCAGCACCCGCGTGTAGCCCCGAATGTTCCCACCGATCATAAGTGCGGCCCCGACCTCTGAGATGGCACGGCCGAAACCAGAAGTCACCGCGGCCAAAATGGCGAATCGTGCCTCCTTGAGATTCGCCACCATCGCCTGCCATTCTGTTGCCCCAAGGGAGACGATGGTATCTCGAATGCTTTTTCCGACACCACTCAAGGCTGAGATGGTTAACCCAATCAGGATCGGGGCGATCAAAAGCACTTGCCCTAAGACCATGCCGGTTGGCGTAAAGAAGAGGCCAAGAAAGCCGAGTGGACCGGATCGTGAGAGGAGTAAGAAGACAAGCAGCCCGATCACCACCGTGGGGAGCGCGTAGAGGGTTTGAATGATATTGATCAACCCGCGCTTCCCCCGGAACTCATGGAAATGGATCAAGCTCCCCAGTGGTATGAAGAGCAGGGCCCCGATGAGCAACGCGCTCAAGGAGATTCGTAACGTGAGCAGCGTGATATCTACTACTTCCGGGTCGAGCGTAATGATGAGCCGGACCGCGGTAATAAAAGCGTCTACTATCTCGTTCATTTCTTACCTTACCAAAAAAAAGAGGATGGGGGTTGCCGCACCTGTGCCAGTGCGGGCCACCCGATTCCCAAGCTTTTGTGGGTTCACCCTTTGCCTATACCGAGGAGAGCGAGGTACAAAAAAACGTACCTCTGCGGGAATGAGAAGGCTCACCACGAGACTCCTCTCCCGTTCGCTCTATCATCTCCGCGCACTGCGCTCACTTCAGCCTCGCGTGATTCCCTTCTGTCTGCGTACTCAGCTCTCCGCGTCTTACGTTACCGGCTTCGCGCACTGTTCCCAGGTGGGGCAGCCGAAGAGCTCCTTGCACTTGCCGCCGCTGAGCGGATGGAAGAGGGGCTCTCCATATTCCGCGACGCCGAAATCACCGATCATCTGCTGCGTCTCGTTCGAGATCATGAAGTTGATGAAGTTGCTGGCCATCGTGCTGTTAACGTGTGGTTGCTTTTCGGGATTGACGGCCATCACCGC
>CAYYNW010000172.1:0-2657 GCA_964473145.1 uncultured Halobacteria archaeon | reverse complement strand
TGCCCGTTAGTACTCCCGCTTCCCGATAAAATCCGCGATCCCCACGAGGAAATCCTTTGCGGCTGGTCTGAAGGTGGAGCCCTTAATGGCCTGCACCGCTTTTCCAGTCAGCTCAGCAACCCTACGCCGGGAATACTCGAGCGAGCCCGTCTCGCGCACGACCGTGCGAAGTGCGTCGATCTCTTCGAACGTTACCTCTTCATTCCCTAACGCGTTCAGAATGAGCGCTCGCTGGTCCGTTGCGGCACGTTCCAGCGCATGCAGGATCAGGAGCGTCTTCTTGCCCTCACGGACGTCCGAGCCGACGGGTTTGCCCGTCTTCTCCTCCGAGCCGAAGAGGCCGAGGATATCATCCTGGATCTGGAACGCCAACCCCAGGGGAACGCCATAATCGCTCAATACCTGCAAATCGGCATCTGTCGCGCCCGCGAGGAGCGCGCCGATATGCAGCGGCCCCTCGATCGTATAACTCGCCGTCTTCAGGTGATGGATCGTGAGGATGTCCTCCTCCTTGAAGCACCCTTCTCGCTCTGCCATGAGGTCTAAGATCTGGCCGTAGCCTACGTTCTTGACAATGCGGGCATACGCGCCCACTGCCTTCTGGACGTAGTCGCTCTTAAACGGTGCGGTAGCGAGCACTTCTTCGCCGTATGCCTCCAAGAGATCGCCCGCGACGGTCGCGAGATTCTCGCCGAACTTCTGCGATTTGGTCCCTCCGAATTGCCGTTCGCAATACCGCTGGCAAAGTATATGGAAGGTTGTTTTGCCGCGTCGCAATTCGTCCTCATCCATAATATCGTCGTGGATCAGGAGATAGCTCTGCATCAGCTCGAGCGAGATGGATGCGTCGATGATTGCATCAATGTGCGCATCACTCAAGCAGAGATAGCCGTAAATGCAGAAGATGGGTCGGAGCCGTTTCCCGCCCCGGAGCGTGTACTCTTTCGCGCTGAGCACAATCTCGCGCGCGTACAGTGAGATCCGTGCCGCTTCCGCAATCTTCGCATCGAAGAAAGCAGTTAATCGCGCATTGATTCGTGCTTGATACCATGCGAGCAGGTCATGAATATCCGCTGGAATCTTCCTCACCCCTTATTCCACTACTACATACCCTTTGTGCTCGCCACCGCACCGGCCAGAGCGTAACGGGCTATTTCTCACCTTTACGCCGGATGATCAGCTTCCCCACTCGGATGTCCGCATTCTTCATGAATATGGTCACCGGCGCTCGTGCACCCGCTGCGAACAGCTGCGGGAACGATGCCGCGGCCAGAGTCGGCTCTCCGGCAGGCACTGCTGTTGCCACACCTGGGGCTGCTGCTACGGGCATGGCCTCAGCCGGCTTCGCCATCGCCGCCCAGCCGTCGGTTAGCTGCATGTCGTCGATCGCTCGGACGACCCCGTTCACCACGGGATGATCCACCTGTTGCAGGAAAGCGCGCAGCTGCTCGATGCTCGTCGCCTCCTTCTCAGTCGCGATCTTCTCCCAGAGCTCTTCGGGGATCGCATCTCGTACCCGCTCCTTGAGATCAGAAGGCATCCAGACCACACGCTGCCAGCCGCCATCGTACTGGATGAACTTGGGGCTGTAGAAATACTGCACTCCGATCCCGAGGAAGCCCTTCACCTGCTTCCCGCCGCCGACCGAGCTGGCAATAGTGGAGAAGGGCAGCCCAATGGGTGTTTCAGAGACCTTCGAGCCGCGGTGCACCCAGCCGATGCCGTCGACTTCGGGGATGTAAAAGCCGGCAACCTCGAAGCAGCCGCAGCTGGTGTGGGGCCGCTCGAGGAACGAATGGAGCTTGATCGAATTGTACTCTCCCCCGGAGAGCTTCAACGCCGCGGCATTCACGCCGCGGTATTCACCACCGATCGGGTCGATGCATTCGCCTTTGGGGATGGGCGCGTTCGGGCCTTCAGGATCCACACGCGCGGCCGCCCGCGAGTCAAACCAGTTCATTGCGCCGCATAACGCGGTTCGATCCGGAGAGACGACGCAGACATTCGTGGGTGCAAAGGACTGACAGAGCGTGCACTGATAAAATTCCTCGACATCTTCATCGTGCAGCCCCCGAACCCGCAGATCGCGCGCTTCATAGATCTTCTGCGCCTCCTCCAGCCGGCTCAGCACCTCCTGCTCGTCCGTGATGTACGTGGCTTCCATCTTCTCAATGAACGGCATTTCAGCCTTGAAGAGCATAATCGTCGCTTGCGCGATCTGTTTCAGTGATTTCAGGCCGCGCTTGATCGCATCCTTGCTGATCCGCACCCAGATCTCTGACCGCTGATTGAGGTGCATATAGCCCTGGATGAAGCCCTGGTACTCGTGATTGCGACGCTCGATCACCGGCGCGAGATCCGTTTCGAGCTGCTCACCGTAGACCTTGTAGAGCATGGCGTAGGGATACGAGCCGCCCTCTTCCATCTCCGGCAGATCAGGACCGATGAGCGTCACTTCGCCGTCCTGTATCTTCGCCGGGTCGGGCTCGAAGGTGACGAGTTCGAAGCCAGGTTTATCCGCCCCGCCTAACTCCACGAACATGCCCGTTTTCCTGACCCGCTCGCCCTCGTACATCGGGTTGACAGCAAACGGAAACTCCCCACTCGTCCCTGGTTCGCCCATCTCTTATCCGCTCTCCCTCTCGATCATTTATATA
>CAYYNW010000171.1:0-2681 GCA_964473145.1 uncultured Halobacteria archaeon | reverse complement strand
AGCCTGGAACGAGCGCCCCATGGCGCAGAGCTGCTCGCGCGGTTTCCGGTGGTTGGCATACTCCAGGAGGAGTAGCTTTTAAAGCTTTGCCTCTGTATCTTCTACGTATGGCGAGATCCAAGGCGGGTAAGAGCGTTGAGGAGATCAACGAGCGAATCCGGGATGGCAGCGTTCGTGTCGTAACTGCGGATCGCATGAGTGAGCTGGTGAATGATCTCGGCCCGGAGAGAGCCGCGAAGGACGTGGACGTGGTTACCACAGGAACGTTCGGCCCCATGTGCTCCTCCGGCGTCTTTCTCAACTTCGGACACGCCGATCCGCCGATCAAGATGCAGCGTGTCTGGCTCAACGATGTCGAGGCTTACACGGGTATTGCCGCGGTCGACGCGTATCTCGGCGCGACGCAATTATCGGACGAGAAGGGTATGGCCTACGGTGGTGGGCATGTGATCGAGGATCTCGTCTCCGGTAAGCCGATCGAGCTGCGCGCGACCAGCTATGGCACGGACTGCTATCCGCGCAAGGAGCTGGAGACGACCATTACGCTCGATGACCTGAACCAGGCGACCATGCTCAATCCACGGAACGCGTATCAACGCTATGGCGTGGCCACCAACTCCACGGATCGGACGCTGTACACCTATATGGGGGTCTTATTACCAAAATATCGTAACGCGAACTATTCCGGTGCCGGTGCGCTCTCGCCGCTCTCGAACGACCCGACCTACGAGACCATCGGGTTAGGTACACGTATATTCCTCGGCGGTGCTCAGGGCTACGTGGTAGGCATGGGGACGCAGCACAACCCGGTGGACCAGATGGGCACCCTGATGGTCACGGGTAACCTGAAGGAGATGAGCGCGGAGTATTTGAAAGCCGCCTCGTTCTTTGGCTACGGCGTCTCGCTCTACGTCGGCCTGGGCATTCCGATCCCGATCTTGAACGAGCGACTGGCGAAGAGCACCGCGATCCGTGATGCGGATATCCTCACGGACGTGATCGATTATGGGATAGGTCGACGCGAGCGGCCGGTCTTGCGGAAGGTGAGCTATGAGGAGCTGAAGTCCGGCACGATCGAGCTGGAAGGTAAGGCGGTCTTCACCTCGCCGCTTTCCAGCTTCTTGATCGCGCAGCGCGTCGCGGACGAGTTGAAGCAGCGCATCGAGCGTGGTGAATTCTTCCTCGCCGCACCGGTGGAACGCTTACCGACCGACACGGTGGTGAAGCCGATGAAACAGCCGGAGCTACCGCTGGTGAAGGACGTGATCCTCAGGGACGTGAAGACCATTCGGGAGAGCGCGACGATCCTCGAGGCGGCGCAGTTGATCATGGACTCACAGACGACACATATTCCCGTTCTTTCGCACGATGAGATGCTGGTCGGCATGGTGACGGCATGGGACATCGCGAAGGCCGTGGCGAAGCAGCACGAGACACTCGCCGAGATCATGACGAAGAAGGTGATCACCGCGGTCCTCGACGAGCCGCTGGAGCTCGTGATCCGGAAGATGGAGCGCGGGAACATCTCAGCCCTGCCGGTGATCGATGATGAGCGGCGGGTGATCGGGATGGTCAGCAGTGACGAGATCAGCCGGCTGATCCGTAAGAAGAAGAAATGGCAGTGGAAGCTAAGGATCTGAAGGTCGATCTACTCTGCCTGGGTGCGCGCGTATCGGGCCTCGGGACGGGTCGTAAAGCGGGCGCGGGACCAGCTGCGGGTGGAATGTTCTGCTACGGCGAGACGGTCGTGAACGTGGCGACCCAGAGCTGGTTTGTCGCAGACTCTCCGTACCAGGTCGAGGAAGAAGCTGGCCGCTACGTGCTCACACGAGCTGGCGAGCGTATCGTGGAGGTGCAAATCCCGCCTGCACGGTTCCATGCCTTGAGGACTCGTGAGGGCACACCGTACCATCAGATCGCACTGCTCCACGGCAAGGATTGCCTGGCGACCACCACGATCCAGACCTGCTGTTACTGGAACACGCCGCAGCGCTGCAAATTCTGCGCCATCGAGCTCTCGCTGCGAGGCGGCGCGACGATCGCGAAGAAGAAACCGGAACAGCTCGCAGAAGTCGCGCGTGCCGCACAAAGGCTGGACCACGTCACGCACGTGACGCTGACCACGGGCACGACCGCGACGGCAGACAAAGGGATCCGTCATTTGGCAAAGGTCGCCCGGGCGATCAAAGAAGCGACGGGACTACCCATCCATGCACAATTCGAGCCACCCGCAGAGCTCGCTCTGATTGATCTGCTCCACGGCGTGGTGGAAACGGTCGGCATCCATGTGGAGAGCTTCGATCGGCACGTTCTTCAGGCAGTTGCGCCCTGTAAGGCTGCGATACCGCCGCAGCGGTACGCCGACGCGTGGAGGCGCGCGGTTGCGTTGTTCGGCCCGGGTCAGGTGAGTAGTTACGTGATCGTGGGCATCGGTGAGACGGATGAATCGGTGATCGACGGAAGTAAGCGGTTAGCCGAGGCGGGCGTGTATCCCTTTATCGTCCCGCTTCGACCCATACCGGGCTCGGAGATGGAACGTGAACGGCCTCCAAGCCCTGAACGGATGCGCGCGCTCTATGCCACGGTAGCGGAACTCCTGCATGAGGCGGGCATGAGCTGGCGGCAGTGCAAAGCGGGCTGCGTGCGCTGCAGAGCGTGCTCGGCACTGCCGGACTATGAAT
>CAYYNW010000170.1:0-2713 GCA_964473145.1 uncultured Halobacteria archaeon | reverse complement strand
GATGATGACCACCTCGGGGCGCGCCTGCCTGAGCTGCGCGAGCTCCTGCATCTCATCCTTACAGACCGGGCACCAGGTTGTCATGAGATCCAGCACCACGACCGAGCCGCGAAAGTCGCTGAGGTTGAATCTCGCGCCCTCGAGGCTCGTCAGCGAGAACTGAGGGGCTTCAGGGCGAGCTGCACCGGCGACCGGGGAACACGCAGTGGCCGCGAGCCCAATAAGAAGGAGCACGAGGAAAATGAGCACGGCTCGGTGCGGCGATTTCAGCCCTGGTACGGCAACTCTGCGATTATGATCCTGCATGTTCCTCATTCCTCCTGCGAGAGCCCCCCGGTGTTGTAGTATGTAGGTAATATGATCGTGCTTCAGTAATAAACGGGCAGCTCGCAGGTGACTGTGATAGGTTAGATGAATCCTTCTGGCCAGGTGCTCACCCGGGGCCAAGCATCTGGCGCACGTGCTGTAGCCGCTCCTTCAAATCCCTGACCTCGTCCTCTGCTCTGTGCTCCAGCTCGTGCTCGAGCGCCTCAATGAACCGGAGCACCTTGCCCTGATCTTCTGCAACGGCCGTGCTCATCTCCTCCTTCGTTTTCACCGGGTCGTTGACCATCGCGTTAAGGGTCTGGTCAATGGGGAAGAAAAACCGTTTGAAGATCTGCAGGTGGCACGCCTGTATCTCCCCAGCTACGTGCTCAAGTGATGGCGACCGGTCGGGCACTGAGGCGGCGCATATGCGCAGCTGCCGCAAGATCTCAAGGAATGAAAACTCGCGGTCCAGGAGTGCACTTAGTTCCTTCCGCTCTTCCGACTTGGTCATGGTCATAGTAGAAGATATAGGGTCGATCTCTGTGTGAAGGAGGATGCAGTACGGTAATATAAACCTTCCACACTCGCTCTGCGCAGTTCTGGCAGGCTATCCGATGGGCGCTCTGGTTGGCTCGTGCTCTGAAATTACCACTACTCCATCTTTTAATAGTAGAGAGGATTTGATAGTAGCATTGATACTATTTAATTAGGAGGTGAACCACCATGCGAAGCTTAAAGATACTTAGCTCTCACGCCACCCTCTTCCTCGTAGGCATGCTTCTCGCTCTCGCTCTCGTGACCGCCTCGGAACCAGTCGGCGCCGAAGCCGTGGCAGACCAGGAGTTCATCGCGTGGTATACCGCGACCATGCAGGAGGTGGAGAACTCGGCGAACCAGATGGCTACCGGGATCGAGAACTTTGACTGCACGACGTGCGAGGCATGGGCGAGCACCGGTTACAACGACGCAACCAGGGCATTGGCCGAGCTCGACGGCTACGCGGTCCCCACGGAGCTGCAGCCCGTTAAGCAGCACCTCAAGCTGGCTATCGATCAGTACAAATCCGCATGCTACTACACTGAGATAGGGGCAATGCAGTATGACGCCGATAATCTGGAAACCGCCGCCGGTTACGTGAAGAGCGCGATCACCCATTTTGAGGAGGTCGACGCATTGGGGCTCGTGCCACCGACGCCGCTATCCGCCCTGAGTCGTCTGCAGGGTGATCTGGAGCATGCCGTGCAGGTCGTGCGCGGTGCACAGCAGCCAGGTCCGAGCGCAACTCCCAAAGCACCTGGCTACGGTGCGCTCGTCGGGCTGAGTGGCGTCCTGCTGGTCACAACATATCTCCTGCGCCGAAGGGCGAGCCACTAACTTCTCGCTTTCTCGCTCGACCCCTCGCTTCTCCTTTTTTTGAGCCCTTCGAAGCACCCTCTTACGGTTGACTAGGGTGACAAAACCGAAAAGCTTTTATAGGGCGCTGAGGTAATCGTGAAGTAGTTAAAGGAGGTAAATCAAGAAGGAGTAAGAGGTGAAATAATGGCGACTAGAATGAGTTCTATAGGAAAAAGTAACGGTATCAGAATGTCAAGGCGGACGTTCACCAAACTGACGGCCTTAGGGACTGCAGCGGCTCTCAGCGGCATCAGCAACGTCAGCGCATCGGACACGCTCAGTAACCTGATTCAGCCTGCAGGTGCCTCCCCCGAAGAAGCCGGTGTTAGGCTCGTCAAATCCAACTGTACACACTGTGCTGTGGGTTGTGGGTTCCACGGCCGGGTAGTGAACGGCGTCTGCACCGGCATTGAGCCCTGGCTGGAGAATCCGATCAACACCGGGTCGATGTGCTCCAAGGGCACCTCAATTGCCGAGATCCTGAACTCGGAATTGCGGCTGCAACATCCGATGAAGAAGACGGGGGGCAAGTGGGTGCAGATCTCATGGCAGGCAGCGCTGGACGAGATCGCGAACAAGATGAAGGCGATCCAGGCGAGTGACGGGCCTGACTCGATCATGTACATCGGCTCGGCAAAGACAAGCAACGAATATTGCTACCTGATGCGGAAATTCGCAGCCTTTAACGGCACGAATAACGTCGATCATCAGGCGCGGATATGTCATTCTACCACAGTTCAAGGGTTAGCAACCACGTGGGGCTATGGTGCGATGACCAACCCGTGGAACGATATGCGCCACTCAGGGCTGATCGTGTTCTTCGGCGAAAATGCGGCCGAGTCGCATCCGGTGGCCATGCTGCACATCCTCGAAGCGAAGCGGCTAGGCGCGAAGTTCACCGTCTGCGATCCACGGTTCACGAAGTCGGCCGCGGTGGCAGACCAGTGGGTGCGGTTCAGATCGGGAACGGACATCGCGTTACTGTGGGGCATTGCGAATGAGATCGTGA
>CAYYNW010000169.1:0-2719 GCA_964473145.1 uncultured Halobacteria archaeon | reverse complement strand
GGTTGGTTCCCCGGCTCTTTATCGTTGCCAGTGTCGAGCTGGGTAACAGCACGACCAAGGCGATCCTGACCGCAACGGATCTGAAGAGTGGCAGTACGTACATCCTGGACAAGGTCGTCCGGATGACGCGCGACGCGCTCTCCACTCAAGATATCTTCTGCCACACGATCAGCCTGGTGAATCTCTCAGAGGAGTCCATCGCGCGACTGGTGAAAGAGACGCTCCTGTCGTGCACGCGAGCCGCGGGCATCACGATCGATGATCTGCACTTCGTGGTCCGCTCCACGGGAGTGACCGCGTGTTTCTCCAAGATCTCGGAGGTCGAAGGGGTGATCCAAGCCCTGGCGAAGGGCTGCCTCATGGCCGGTGTGCCGCCCCGGAAGATGATCTCGCCCATGGCGGTGGAGAACATCGTGCCCGAGTTACAACCCTACTCCCGCATGGAGAAGACGTACTTCGACGGCGCGGTTACCGGGAACATCCCCCCGGCTGGCGAATCGATCGTTGGGAACGAGATGGAAGGTGAGCTGGTCACTGCGGGGCTCAAGGAGGCGGCGAAGTGGCTGGCGGTTGATTACCGCAACCCGGTCCTCTCGCTCGATTTCGGCACCACGCTCGCCGGCCGGATCACCGATGACGGGCTGCCCTATGCGCGCGTGATCGGGAGTTTCTGCGGCCTGGCTGGCGCGATCCCCGATGCGCTCGTCTCTAAGATCGTCAAGGTGCCCTACCCGTCGGTGCTCGATCTGAAGGCGCGGACGGCCCGGCGGGTGAAGCGGGAGGTGGTCAAGGGCTACGTTGAGGAGATCCTCGATCAGCTCTGGATCGAGAAGGTGCAGCCGGGCAGAACCCGTGTGGGCGGCGTGCCCGTGAACGTAGAGGCTGCGGAACGGAATAATGTCGTCCTGATCGGTGTGGATGCCGGTGATAACCTCTCACAGCTCCCAAGAATTGCGGAGATCGGTGCCACGCTCGTGCACGATGAGGGCGAGCAGTATCTTATCCCGGTGATCGACGAGGTATCCGCGTCTCTGGTCGAGAAGCTTACGGGCATCGCCAACGAGGAAGGGGTGCTGATGCCGAGTACCATGATCGGGATTACGGGCAGGGCCGGGATCACGGGCAGAAAGCCGGAACTCATGCTGGCGAAATTGAGTGCGCTCCTCGGGCGGCGGATGGATACCGAGGTGATCTTCGCGGACGATGCTCTGGCGCGTGGCGCCGCAATTCTCGGGCGGTGCATGCACCAGTTTGGCACCGTCGGGAATCCCATTGGCGGAAGCCAGGGCCACGGCTGTATCTATAGCCAGCGCGTCAAGCTGCAGCATAAGTGAGCCGGCAAGCGGAGCTAGCAAGCTAAGCTATAATATACTACAATCGCTATTAGGTGGTAGAGCGAACTACCGAAGGCAGGAGTGGTGCGATGGAGGTGAAAGTGGAAGGCGGCGATGAGTTTGCCAATGAGTCCTACGCGCTCATCTGTCAGAATATCTTCCGTGATCTGGGTGTGCGCACCAGCATCGAGGATGTCTATCTCTTTATTGAGCCGCGTGAGCACGTCTTTATCCTCTCGGTCCGGATCGGCCGTGTGGCCAGCCCGGTGAAAGTGAGCGATATCATCCAGCTTGAGCCTGAGCGGATAAAAATCTTGGATGAACGCTATGCCCCCAAGTTGCTCGCCCTGCTCTGGGATCGGTATGGAGACCGCGCGCAGCAAACGGGGCGCATGGAGATTGGGCTGCAGCTGGATGAGCAGGAGCAGGCTGCGTTGAATGCTCTGGTCGTTTATAATCCGCGCGATGATCTTGTAACGCGGCTCCTGGACGGGATGGACCGGATCTTACCGGAGGGTGCTCGTGTCCGGTATCCCCTCCCCTCGCCGCAGCGTATCACCCTCATCGCCTCGGAGAATGCGATCAGCGAGGCGTGGAAGAAGCGAGCTGAAGAGTTGATCCGGAGCGTGAGCGCAGATGTATAAGATCATGATGTTCGAAGGTGGCGTTTACAAGTTTAACGAGTTGAAGGAGTTGATTGCGGATATCGGTGGGTTCGTTCTGCAGGAATCGGTCATGCAGACCGAGACCCTCATGCACCTCGCCTTCCCGGAGGAGGAGGAACGGGTCATCCGAGATAAGATCAAGGAATTAGGCGGCAAATTCAAGGAGCTACCCCTCGCGGGCACGGAACTCATGATCGTCACCCCCTCGATGGGTAAGCACCACGCGGTTGATCCAATCTGTGATATCTCCGAATATCTGCGCCGTAAAGGAGCAATCACCAATATGATGGGCTTGGCGCGGGGCGTGGGCAAGCGGATAGCTCAGATCACCGTGGAGGAGAAGCTAATCCTCGAGGAGTTCGATGCCGCGATCTTTGTCTTCGGCAATCTAAAAGAGTGCATAGAGGAGAAAGTGCGGCTCTGCGCGGAGATCGACCTGCCGCTCGTCATCGCCGGGGGGCCGCCCGACCTGGAGCTGGCGCATTATGTAGGCGGGATGGGGAGACTTACCGATCGGATGAGGCGCAAAGCTGAGTTTGATACGCTCGAGCGCATGGCTGCGGAGTTGGAGCTGGTGATTAACGAGCGCCGACATGAGCTCGATGAGGATCCGCTCGCCGTGTCGCCGCTCTTCCTCAAGGAACTCATAGAAATGGTCATTCCTCCCGTGCCTGGCGAGGAGTTGCCGATCATTATCCAGTTGAACGGCTTACGCATGAA
>CAYYNW010000168.1:0-2737 GCA_964473145.1 uncultured Halobacteria archaeon | reverse complement strand
TTTCAGCGTGCCGAAGCAGAGCCCCGCGGAGCAGAATAAGAGCTCCTGATCACAGCACGCTGAGAAGTCGCGCGCCTTGACCACCATCGTCTTCTTGCCAGCGGCGATGAGCTCGGCGTGCGGCGAGACGAGATAGATCGCGGGCAGGTCGCTAGAATCGCCCTCCGGCTGCTGGAGCGTTTGGCGTTCCTCCTCGGAGAGGTGCTTGCTCACCTCGCGCCACAGCTTCCCGTACGATTCTGATTTCGACTTCGAGATTTGGTACTGCATCTTGCCGCTCTTCACCCGAGCTGCGATCTCCTTTGCACAAGCGACCGCCCAGCCGATGAGATCCTGCTCAGTGAACGGCTCGGACTTGCCAGCTTCAAGGTTCGCGATCGCCGCAATGAATAAGCGCCAGTCATCGGCGAGTTGTCGGTTCGTCGCTGTTTTCGGGTTGTATGGGACCTGCCAGTCAGTGATCACTATCTTCACCTGCCTCTGCATGTAACTCAGCAAGCTCAAGGAGTTTGGACACGAGGGCTAGGTGGTAGTCCACAAAGCTCGGGTGCGCGATCGCTTCGCGAATCACAAGGTTGGTGATCCCGTTGACGGGCCGGACCGTGGTGCCCTTCATGTGCTCGACTGCATCGCCCAGGCCTAGGTCGTAGGCGATCTCCGCATGCGCACGTACCTCATCGGGGAAGATGCGTACATGCTCCTGCCACAGCCGGCCTTTCTCGAAGGAGAGCTTCCTGAGATTGTAGAGTTCGCCTTCGTCCGCAAGGGAGAAGTAGTTCGGCTGGAAACCAGAGCCGATGAGGATCCGGAAGACAGCTTCCGGGTCAGAGCCTTTGAGTTCGCTAATGAGATACGGCTGGCGCGCCAGCGGACCGGTACGATAGAGGATGCGTTGCACGAGCAGCCGCAAGCGATGCCAGAGGAACATGAACGTGAGCTTCGTGGAAGAATGCGATAGACATTGAGGGATACTCATAGCTCCTCACGATCACCTCCTATCGCGCGTATCACCGGCAACCCGCGTTCCACCTGCTTCGTCTGCGCACGCAGCAGCTCTGCCTTCGCCTCTTCCGTCTTGGCGCGCGCGTTGTAGAGGTTGCCGCGGGCAGTATCAATTAGGAAGATATCGGGTGCGGCCCATTCGATCACGAACTCCTGCCTGGGCAGTTGCCCGGATGCCTGGAACTTCTTCAAGATCTCAGTGAGCGCGGGCGTGATCACGGCGGCTCGAATCGAGGCGAGCATGTCAGCGTAATCTTTCCGGTCCTTCGTTGCGGCTTCGAGCGCGCCCTTCTGCGCGCCCAGGAGGATAGAGACGGGTATGTTCGCGCCGCCGGCGATCTGGCTTGAGATCACGCTGTAGTAGGGCTCGGGGTCGAGTGCGCCGGGGCGGTGCGTATCGATCTTGCAGCCGGGCGGGAACGTGATCACCGTCTTCGCATTGATCTCCGTGACCGAGTCATCAATCGCATCGATCTGCTCCTGCGACGCGCCATCGCCGGCCACGACGGTCGTGAATCCCGCGCCGTGGCGGAACATCGTCTGCCCGATTGACCAATCCATGTTCTTGAGCACGGTGAGGACATCGAAGATCGGATAGAGGACGGATTCGCCATCGAGATCCTCTTCGATCGACAGCGGCTGCAGGTGCACGAGGCGCGACGCGTGAATCTTGAGATACGGCGTTGAGAGTTCATAATATTCGAGTTCGGGCGGAATAGTGACATTGCCCGCGTTATCTTTTACGGCTACCTTCTGGCTGACCCACTTTGGCGGTATCGCGAAGAGGTACTCAATCCTGTCCCTGGGGTCGGCGGGCTCTTCGAACTTCCGGGCGTCGCGATAGCCGATGAGCAGCCCGGCGGACCCGTAGAGCCGGGCATAGATGTAGCACTTAAGAAGGGGGAGATGGATGACCGAAGCGTAAAGCGCCTGGACCTTCTCGTTCAGCTCTTCACTCGTTTCACCATCGGGTGTCTTCACGATGAAGGCTGCGGAGAAGGCGTCGAGCGCAACGGCGAAGACGATATTGTGCGCGAGCTGGTTCCGCTTATACATCTCGTACAGATCATTCTGCGAGATGGACTTCTGGAAGTACCCAATCTCTTTGGTCGATTTCGTAGGGTGCGGCGTGAGCCAGGGGAACCCGAGCTTCTGCAGCACCGTGTTCAGCGCGTCGCGGAAAATTCTCCTCATTAAGAAGATATGTGCGCGCTCCCCGTTTAAGATCTGAACTTGCGACCAATCCGTGGTGGACCGCAACCGGAGGTGGCGGAGTGCGAGGCGCGGAGTGGGCGAGAGGAGCGGGGCCCATAAGAGCCAAGAGCGGAGTGCCCGCGGGAGTGCGTTGACGCGCAACGTCGCATAGCCGATGTTATGCGCGAGCTGGTTGCGCTTATACATCTCGTAGAGATCGTTCTGCGAGATTGTCTTCTGGAAATACCCGATCTCCTAACTCGTTCGCGTCGGGTGCGGCGTTAGCCAGGGGAAACCGAGTTTCTGCAGGGCTGAGTTGAGCGCATCGCGAAAAATGTGCTTCATTAAACAACAAAGGGTATGCGACCGTTTAAGCACGGTCACAGCGAGAAGAGACGCTCAGAGCACAAGCCGCAGAGCGGCTGCGGGGGCTGGAAGCGGCGCCGCATGTGAGCTACCCAAACTCCGCAAGTTAACCCATAGGTACTCAGGGAAGAGTGAGCACATCTCTCGTGCCCGCTTGGGTATCTGTGCGAAGTAC
>CAYYNW010000167.1:1313-2740 GCA_964473145.1 uncultured Halobacteria archaeon | reverse complement strand
ATATCAGACAACACAACTCTCTTGTAGGAAGTATTGACATGCCCGGAATGCTGAGCGAAATGCTCTCTGCATTTGAAATGCAAAATGTGGCAGACGCTGGAAACGACCGAGGAGTGTTGATGAGATGAATAGGGGATTACTGCAGCCAACTCCTTTTATTGATGACCGGGCTCATCCTCATGTCCATGTCGCTACGGGAGAAGGTGCATATGATAACACGAGACAAGTTCTCTCACAAATCAACCTCGCGGCAGTCAAAGGCAAACGTGTTCTTTTAAAGCCAAATGCAGGGCGAATTGCTACTGCCGATTCGGGGATTACCACCCACCCCCAGGTTGTGGCTGCAGCAATTGATGCATTTATCGAGGCAGAAGCAAGCGTTGCTGTTGGCGAGAGCCCTATAACCGGAGTCAAAACAACGGAGGCTTTCGAAGCAACCGGTATTGCGTCAGTAGCCCGTGAGCGCAACTGTCCGTTGATTGATATGGACGCTCGGCAGCCCGTTCATGTGATTATCGAAGACGGCGTTGCAATACAGTCGCTTGAGGTAGGCCCTGAAGTGTTCGAGTACGACGTTGTCGTTTCAATCCCGGTCATGAAAACTCACATGCACACAGTTGTCACGCTGGCGGTGAAAAATATGAAAGGATGTCTGTGGCGCCGCACCAAGGTTGAGCTTCACATGCTACCTCCAATTGAGAATATGGACGACAAACCTCTTAATATCGCCATTGCTGATATGGCATCGGTTCTTCGTCCGCATCTATCGATCGTTGATGGCACTACTGGAATGGAAGGGCTGGGTCCGAGCGCCGGGCAGGCTAAGAAACTTAATCTGGTTGTGGCAGGGATTGATCCTTTAGCAGTTGACGCCGTTGCCTGCTCGCTCATGGGGCTGAATGCAGAAGATGTGCCACACCTGCGTATTTGCGCTGAACGAGGATATGGCGTGATCGATATCTCAAGGATACAGGTGAATCCTGCTCGGTGGCACGATTTTATCTCACCTTTTGAGCCCCCGCCTGACAACTTATCGATACAGTTCCCGGGTATCACCATTCTTGATGAAATGTCATGCAGTGCCTGCCAGTCCACCGTTTTGGTGTTCTTGAAACGGTTTAGGGAGCAGGTCTTCAACTCCTTCCCCGGACAGGAGAATGTCACCATTGCAATCGGGAAGGGGCATCAGTCTGTTCCATGCGGTACGCTCTGCATCGGTAACTGCACGGCTCAGCATAAAAAGCAGGGTGTTTTTGTACCCGGATGTCCGCCTGTGGCGACTCAAATCCTGGAACTGATTTCCAAAAAGGGGGAACAGACGGCGTAGCGTTTACCACGAATGTCCGCCCACCGGATGCCGCCGCAATAGTGGCTGGAATCGCTATCTCACCGGAGAGGATTTTCCCGCTTATTTCGCTTATTCGCGC
>CAYYNW010000167.1:0-1213 GCA_964473145.1 uncultured Halobacteria archaeon | reverse complement strand
ATTCGCGCGCTCTGCTACCGCGCGGTCAATCAGGGCGAAATTTTGGCCCGGGAAATCTGCGGAGACGTTCATAACTGCATCCGCTTGATTCGCGCCCGTGCAGATGATGAGCGCGTATTCCCCGCTTTCCGCGTAGCTCCTTTGCAACTCTTCAAATTCCGGTGCTGCGGTTGCTACCACGTACTCAGAACTAATCCCTAGCTCGTCCTCCGCTCTCTTAGCGCCTGCGAAGCACAAATTGTTGAACGCGTCATCCAGGCCGCAGGCTTCAAACACGACTCCGACCTTTACTGGTTCTTGCTCCTTTTCGATACACCCCAGCATTCCAACGGCTGATACTGTCAGTAAGATGATGAGAGCCAGACAAAAACACTTGTTTAGTAGCATTTTTCCCACCTCCTGTAAAGATATAACCCCCCGTATCAAAGTAAGCGTTTCAATCATTTCGCAGATCAGGTGATCGTCGCGGTCGGCCGCAACTCTTTCACCAGATAGACGCCGAGTCCAGCAAACCCAATGAGCTTCATGAGGTGCGCCAGTCCCCACCACAAGTCGTAGACGCCTGTGCTGAGCACAAACAGAATCTCACTGATCAGCAAGGCTGCGAAGGCGAGAGCATAGATCAGGTCGCCAAGTTTCTGGGTCGCCTTGTAACGCTGATAGGCCAAATAGGTCACTCCAAAGGCCACGAAGGCCGTAACCGCGTATAGCGGTCGTTGAAGAGTTGCAATAGAGAGTGCTGACATTGTCCATTCAGCCTCACGGCGCTGGTCCCACAAGCTCCACAGGATCAGCGCATAGCCTAGGATTCGACCGATGAAGACCGTCCAGACGTACACATCACCGGTCAGAGTGGAGGAGCGTATGATGCCGAGCACTCCAAGGGCAGCGAACCCTGTAGCGGCTTTGAGCCACCTCCGCTGATGGTGCCGGTTATAGCTCTGCCAGTATCGGTACGCCAGACCGAAGGCCACGAGGAAGACAAATAGTTCGATGAAGAAATGGATGCCCCCCAAAAATGTTGCGTCTGACATTCTGTACTTCCACGTTTAGAGCCCCGTTCCTTGCTATTGCTGGCAGGAAGTATAAATAACTTCCGTTTTCCGTTGGCTCATGCTTCTCCTAGCAGTCTCGATAGTCGCTCAACGGTCGGTTCACCCCAATAACGTGCTAGGCGCCGCAGGAAGCATCAAAAATCCGCTCCCTGCGTTCT
>CAYYNW010000166.1:0-2743 GCA_964473145.1 uncultured Halobacteria archaeon | reverse complement strand
TCCAATTTCTGCGTGTAATTCTTCATTCGACGCACCCCTATTAATTCCGTTTTTTACATAATAAACTTATTTTATTCGCCCCGCCCGCCGCTGCTCACGTCCCGGAGGCGCGTGGGTACGGTAAGTATAACGCCGGGCGTTGCAGATAAGGTAGTGAGAGGGGAGAAGAGAAGAGGGGGAGCGGGATGTGCGAGTCAACGGTCTTTAAAGAATGGAAATCGAAGCGGGAAGTGCTGATGGAAGAGGTCGTCCATGTCGCGATCGAAGGCAGACGGCTAACACTCACCGGGATCCTCGGCGAGACCCGGGAGACTGAAGGGCGGATCAAAGAGATCGATCTGCTCAAACACGTTATCATTGTTGCGTAGTATCGTGCAGCTGCGGCGGTCCGAAGCGGAGCGCGAGCGAGCGCTAAAAGGCGCGAGCAGCAGCCTGATGTGCCCTTTAATTAAACCCGAAGAGCAGGCTGGGATGCGCGAGCAGAAGCGCAGCTCCGAACCTGAGTCCCCTCACGGCGGCTGAGGTATGGGCTCATACTCGAAGACTCCACCAGCCCACTCGTTCAAGGACATTCGCGATAGGCTGCCGGATTTTGCTCTGGTTCCACCGTTCAACGAGCCGCTGGATCGTGGTATAATCCGCCTGTACGAGGTGCTCGAACTGCCGCAATGAGATGATATTCGCGAAGAGGCAGAGCCTGAGCAAGCACTGCTTTGGATCTGAGGACCACCCAGGCTCATAGAGGATGGGAATGAGCTTATTGGAGTCCGCGAAGAATCGGCCCAGCTTCGACCTGACGCGCGCGGTATACCGCTCCAGCGATCCTTTGCCGCGCAGGTAGTCGGAAGCGGTCTTCCCAGCGAGCTCGCCGCAGATGATCGTGGGGATGATCCCCTCGACGAAGGGCTTGAAGTTCTGATTTGCCGCGTCGCCGACGAGGAGCACGTTCCCGTCGACCCACGAGTCAGTGAAATAGCGTATGGGCGCCCAGCCGCTCTTCTCACGCACCACCGTGCCCGTGCGCAGCTGCTCCGCAACGGCCGGCAGCTCGAGGAACGCTTCGTAGCAGTGCTTCACGCGCTGCTGCGGCTCGATCGTGCCCGCGCCGACATTCGCGCTCGTCGCGGATTTCGGGAGGATATAAGCATAGACGCCGGGCGCGAACTCGCCGAGGAACACCTGGAAGCTGTGTGGCTTCGTGAGCCGCAGCCCGGTGAGCTCGTAGCTCACCACCTTGCCGCAGGTCGTCTTCTTATCGATCGCAAATCCGAGCAGCTTGAGCACGGTCGAATCGACGCCATCTGCTGCGATCACCACCCGCGGCCTGAGCTCATGCTCGCCCGCGGGTGTGCGCACCGTAGCCGCCGTGACGGCACCAGCCTCGTTCCGCGCCAGCCCGCTGAGCTCGGTGCTCGTGCTGACCTGCGCGCCCGCCTGTTCGGCACCGCGTGCTAACCACGCATCGAATGCTTCGCGGTTCAGCATGTAGGTGGTCCAGAGCTTGCCGGCACGCGTGGTGGTGCTGCCGTGAGCCCAGAATGAGATCTCATTGAGCTGCCAGACGAGCTGCTCACGCGGTATCTTGAGCGGTAGAAAGGGGAGGAGGTACGCGCCAATCCCTTCACCGCACTGCACGGGCACGCCAATCTCGCGCTTGCGCTCGATGAGGATGGTGCGCGCGCCGGCTGCTGCGGCCGCTCGGGCTGCACTGCTCCCTCCGGGTCCGCCCCCAACAACCAGCACATCACACTCGAGCACCACGGTTCATCACACTCAATAGATACGGCTCCTCACAGACGATCGCACGGTTTCTCGCGCTCCGCTCCATTCCGCTCTGTTCCGTTCTGTTCTGTTGCGTTAGAGAGTGCGGTCTTTCAGCGTGCGCTGCTTTCCCGTTCGCGCCGACCGGATAAATAGCTTGGGTGCGCTGGTCTGCAGCTAGCAGCGAGAGGGCGCGGATTCTCGGGGTGCTGCATGCTCGGGCATGCCTTCGTTTAGCCTTCGTGATTCATTTGCACTATCCGGTTATAACAGCGCGACGAATTCTTCGATGGTCAAGCCCGAATCGCTAATGATATTTCTGAGCGTCCCCTTCTTTACGACGCGCTGAAGTGGTACCACAACACGGACCTGAGGCTGCCCTTCTTTGCGGAGCGTGACATGGCTACCGTTCTGATGGTGAATGTAAAAACCCGCACGGTGCAGTGCTTTAATCGTGGCGGCACCTGAAACAGCGAGCGGGTAGCCGGGTCATACGACTACTTCTACAAGCTCTACGTGTGGTTCCTCAGGAATTGGTACCTTATCCATCTGCATGCTCTCGAGATAGCACTCGATGGCCTCTTTGATGTTCGAGATCGCCTCTTCGATCGTCTCACCTTGCGAATGGCAACCCGGCAGGGCAGGACAACTTACGTTATAGCCTCCATCTTCCTGATCCTCGCGGATAATCACGTTGAATTTCATCTTCCGGTTGCTTTCTCTATTGATCGGTCTACCATAAGTACTTTTTGTTGCCTTGTACTCTACATGCCTTGTACTCCACCATTGCCTTTGTACTCCGCACCGTGGAGAACGAGAAGGCGTCGGCCGTGGTGAACCTCACGAAGAAGGGGCAGGCACTCCCCGCGATCGCCGATGAGCGCGGCTCGTTACGGGAGTTGTTTCGAGGAGTGAGCGCGAAGGCCCTCCTCGAGGCGGCGCGCGGAGCCGATCTGACCCGAGAGCGAGAGTTAGAGCAGAG
>CAYYNW010000165.1:0-2783 GCA_964473145.1 uncultured Halobacteria archaeon | reverse complement strand
CCTCAAGACTGCGAGTGCGAGCACCAGCGTCACACTGTTTGCACAGATGAGCGGGATATTCCTGAGCAAGAGCCCGTAGGCCAACCAGAGACTAATGCCACCGGTAAAGAGCGAATACATCGCTAAGGAGATATCTTTGGTACGCTTTGATCGCGCGGACCTCACCACCTGTGGCACGAAGGCCGCGGTGGTACACGCTGCTGCCAAGAGCCCGATAATCGTGAGCCAGTCCATGCTCTCATCCAGGAATTAGAGCCCGTGCGGGCATAAAAACTCATGCGAGCGTCTCGGCAATAAATTATGAATCCGCTCTTTTTCTCACATCTTCTATTTAATGAGGGATTCCATTCACTGCGCAAGCGTCAGTAGATTATGATAATCGCGCACGGCCAGGTGCGCTTCGACCGACCTGGCGATCAGCGGGTTTGCGCTCGATGTGGGTAGCCCTAAGGCATCGAGAACCGGCGCGCATAATTCTCTGGGGTTCAGGTGCGGATTATGCTCGGCGACCGTAATTACCCTCTCATGAACGCGTTGAAGGTACGCCAGCCCTTCGTCCAGCGCCTGATATGCCTGCTCGCCGGTCCGCGGCTCATCCCACGAGGAGAGCAGAACGCGGATCCCCGCGAGCGCCCGTAACCGCTGCATGGATCGCGCGGACGCTACGGCATCCTCGTAGATCGGCACCTCGCCCGGGCGCGGCACGGCATCGCCGGAGAACAGTGCTCGGTCCCTCGCGAGCCAGAGCGAGATCGAGCCTCTGGAGTGGCCCGGAGTGTGGAGCACGTCCAATTGGAGGTCGTTATCGAGCTTCAGGAAGTCGCCATCCTCAAGCGCGCGATCGACCGCAACGGAGCCACCCACGAGCGCCTGGAAATTGGGGATCGGCCGGTCACGGAATTGCTGCTCTGTATTTTCGATCCAGGGCTGATCAGCGCGATGTGCCGCAACCGTGCAGCCGGTTGCCTGTTTTATTGCCCGCGCAGCGCCGATATGGTCCGGATGAGCGTGCGTGAGCACGAGCGTGGTAATCTCCTCAGGCGTTCGGCCTGTTCTCCGCAGATACGCGAAGATCACGTGCTCCGTGCCGGCGACACCGCTGTCAATGAGGCTGATCGCTTCACCATAGATGAGGTAGACGTAGACGAACCGGTCGATTGCGATACCTGCGGGTGCTCTTATCTGGAACGGAATCCGGAGAGCATGAACGTGTTCAGTGACCTGCATGTTCATCCATCACCGTGCTCTCTCAAGCTCTCCAGGTATACCTCGATTGCCTCTTCTGCCATCTTGACGGCATCTTCTATGGTCTCTCCATACGTCATGCAGCCGGGAAGCGAGGGAACGGTTACGGTGTAGCCGCCTTCAGGCTCCTTTCTGAGCAGAATTCGGTAGCCCAGTGCATTCATGTACTAATCCAGAAGACCCGCGTGAACTAAATCTATCGAACACTATAAGCTCACAGCTCCAGCAGCTCAAGGCCCGTAACCGCATCGAAGGCACGATGGGCGCGTGTGTCAACCAGCTCGGCGATGATCACTTCCAGCACCTGCCAGACCTTCACGCCGCGGCGCACGCAGCCCGTTACCGCGCGGTCTTTTCTGCCGCCGGCGATGTGCATGTGCAGCACCGGCTTGCCCGCTTTATTGGGGAAGATCGTGCCGATGCCGGCGATCTCGTGGACATTATCGAGCACGTGCTCCATGGGTATGACGGGCTTGCATCGTCCCTCCTCCGGGCCCACGATGAGTTTACTGCCTGCATCGGCACCGCCTACGGCAATGACCATAGCTGAGGTGATCGAATGCTCACGAGCAAAGGCCTCGATGGTCTCGTGGAGGATCTCACCGTCTTCGAGCCGGAGGATGAAGATGCGGCCCTGATGTGCCTGGGAGTATTTCATTGGTAATCTATTGCAGTATCACGAAGAGATAAGTATTACTGCATTCCGGGCAAGCAACGACCGAGGTGCTGAAAAATAATTAAAGCGAAGAGAACGTATGTTTTTTATGGACGAAGCGCTTGAGAAGCATATTTGGGAAGAGTTGAAGGCGATTCGGATGGAATTGGCGTACATAAAAAGAGCATATGGTGGACACCGATACGCTGCTCACTTCCGAAGAGGAGGAGCTCTTAGAGGAGAGCCTGAAAGAGTTCGAGAAGGGTGAGGCAACGCGGCTGGAAGATTTTGAGAACGAAGTGAAGGGATGAGCACATTTGAAATTTATCTGAGTAAAGAAACGAAGGCTTTTCTCATAAAAGCGAATAAAGAACTCTCTTCACAGAATCGTCACTTGCTCTTCCAATATCCGCTCTTTGAGCAGCGGATAGAGCGATTTGTACGTGAGCACGTGTATCTGCCGCTTTAATGCATCCTGGAGCTCCAATTGCAACCCTGCGAGATCTAATAAACTCTTCCGCCCTTCGAATTCGATGAGGAGATCAATATCGCTCTCTTCCGTGGCTTCACCGCGTGCAATGGAACCGAACAGGGCGGCTTTCTTCACGTCGTGCCGCTTCAGTACGTCGATAAGTGATTTCTTGAGGCGACCGATCTGTACTTCTTCCATCTTCTTTATTTACTTTTGACCTTCCCCCGTATAAGTGCTTTACACTTACGGTGCCACCCGTTCGAGGAAGAAGGCACCACCGGCCTTCTCTCATTTCACTCTGATAGGCGACAGTCTAGCAGTCGATAGCTGGACCGTCCGCTGCGGTGATCGATCTTCTTCCCTCCTTCGAAAGAATATCCGTCTCGACATTCGTCTCATGTTCTCGTAAAC
>CAYYNW010000164.1:0-2787 GCA_964473145.1 uncultured Halobacteria archaeon | reverse complement strand
GACCCATGCTTCCATAATATACCCTATTAGGGTATACTATAAAAAGCCCACGGTTCCTTTTCATAGGCCTGCTTACGGTAAACACAAAGGTGAGAGCGCCTGATTCTGGAGGGTTATTCCCTAAGAGTGGATGAGTTAAGGTTATAAATAACTTTCGGAGATACACTTCCGAAATGGGCGAGTTCCGAACGTCAGGTGCACCACCGGGTAGTGAAACCATGAATGAGGCACGAGATTTGCACTGCGTGAGCTCACGGGTGGACGGGGGGGGATCTCAAAGGCGAGATTGCCTGGTTCAAGCGCGCAGTAACCGTGCGTAAAAAGGAGTTCTTACCGAGCGAGAACCGCGAAAACCGGCAAAAAACACGATAGCTTACGCTCTTCCTGACGAAGGCAACTCACCCGCGGGGGTGTGCTTCAGAAGGAGAGACTCAGGTTCCGGCTAACCGAGCACGGAGTTGCAGCGCTCTCTGCTGATTGTAGTGCGCTATCTTCTCGTAAAATACCCGTAACGAGAGCTTTCTGCGAAATCCGCCACGCTTCAGGTAGCCCTCGATATCCTCCACGATCCGCGCCTTCAATTGTTGCGTGGTAATGCAGAGAATCCGCTTCAAGAGGTTCAGGAAATTGTGCATGAGGCATTGAACGACGAAGAAGAGCACCCGGGCGACGTACGACCGTGTGCACGTTCGTATCTTGAACTCCTTCTTCACCCGGTAGCCGGTCTCGATCTTCCATCGTGCTCGATAGCTCTGAGGGATCTGTTTTACGAACTTTTCCGGCGAATCGAAGGCGATACTGGTCGCGAAGAGCAGAAATTCCTTATTCTCCGGCCCCGCGCGCTTCCGCGGATCATACTCGCGATTGGGTATCGCCACGAGATAAAAATCCGGGCTGCGTTCATCCCGGAAGCGGTACGTGAAGATACCCGCTTTGAGCCCCTGTTCTTCTGTGTGCCGCCTCAGGAGCTTCTTGATGCGCTTATCCGCCTTCGCCGCCATGATGAAGTCAACACCAAGCTCGGAGAACTTTGAAATCACCGCGAGATTGAAGAACTCGCGATCCGCCAGGATCGCCCTGATCAGCAGCCCCATCTCCCTTATTCGCCCCACCACACCCTCCACGAGCGCCGCATAATCCTTCTCCAATCCCGCGACATTCACGATGTCGAGGGTGTGCGCAGGGCTGCCCAGCCAGTCAATCGAGAAATACACGTGCCCCCAGGAGGTGCCATTCTTCGGCTTGATCCCTCTCACGCCTTCAGCATTCTTGTCACCGTAATAGCCCTCATTGTGGAAGTCGATGGCAAAGTTCTGCGGCGTGTCCGGTATATTCAGCTGCGGAAGAATGCAGGAATTGAGCGCTCTGAAGAAGGCGAGTATCCCCTCAACGCTATTCGCGATTCTGATGTAGTTGAAGACGGTATCTGCGGAAGGAACAGAAGCCTCGGGGTTCTTCTGTCTCAGCTCATTTACCGCCGCTTCGGGCGAATTGCTCGTTGACGTTGCTGCGTACGCAATTACGTTGAGCGTGTCTTGCAGGCTGTATTCCGCGCCATCAGGCACCCTAATGATACCACCATTCCAGCGTAATAGCTCTGAGAGCATCCCCAAAAAAATTGGTAGTGCCCTCGCGAATCCCTAACCCCACCAAACTCGGCTTAAACGGATTCATTTAGCCTCTCTTATGGAGGAGATGTTGTACCTATAAATAGCTTTCGGAAGTAAGGGTCTTCGGAAGTACTGGATACTGAGTAGGGCTGCTCGGAAGTACTGATATTGTGTTAAGATATTTATATTGCTAAGCTATATACGACCCATGACACATCAAAAGACGGGGAGTGTGTAATGGGTGCGCCGAGCAAAATTCATACGAGCCAGTTGGTGCAAATCCAACCTGAGGAACGGGTAGCCACCACCTCAGAACTGAACCTTGCATCCAGTCTGGTAACGGGCTGTGGTGAAGCCCGGGGAATGGGATACTGGGCCGCGACGCACGTGAAGGGATTGAGCCCCGAAATAACTCTTGTGTCAGAGGTCGACGTTGTTCATGGGACGGAAGGTAGCACTTTCATCGCCGATGGTTCGAATCTTCGGTCTTGGAATAGAGCATGGAGCTTCGAGACATGGCGAGGCGATGAAGGCCCGACTGGGTCTGAGACCGTGGCACGGTATCAAAGGGCGAGTAGGGGAACTCGGGAGGCCCCGAGTGCTCTCCTTACAGGAGTATGTGCTCTCAAGCCTATAAACGGTAAGGTAGTGCAGATGGCACTCTGGGAGTCGGACCAGCCCATAGTACCGGAGAAGCGGGGTAATGCCCGTGGAGGGAAGGAGCTGGCGGATGAACCGTTGGGTCAGGGATACATCCACCGCACAAAGAGGCGGGTAAAGGATGGCAACAAAACAGGACCCATAACCTATCCAGAAAACCATAGGGAGGTTCTTCTGAAGAGCCAGATGAGGGAAAACCTCACGTCCGGTTCTGTGAGGGGGCTCATAGCAGCTTTCGGGAGGAGGCTGCTGTGAGCTCTACTCGACAAAAGAAGGCTCGTACTATCTTGCTTATTGAAGATGATGAGGCGCATGCGACGCTCATCACGCGCATCCTCGAGGAGGTCTGCGTGGACGCTGAAATCCATGTGGTAAACGACGGCCAGGAGGCGCTCGAGTACCTCTTCCATTCGGGGAAGTACGCCGCTCAGGAGATGAGCATGCGCCCTGATCTGGTGCTGCTTGACCTGCGCCTGCCGCGCGTCGACGGCCAGGAGGTGCTCAAGGCGATCAAGCA
>CAYYNW010000163.1:0-2804 GCA_964473145.1 uncultured Halobacteria archaeon | reverse complement strand
GTTCATCGAGGACAGTTCGCCCGAGGCGGCGGCGAACGAGCTGAGGCAGAAGAACCCCGAGGCTTCTGGTCCCTCCGCGGAAGCGCGGGGGGCCGGAGAATAAGGCAATTCTGCTCTTCGCGACCAGCATTACCGCGCCTCGCCTAAAGGCACGGATCGTTTTTCGCACGGTTACTGGGCGCTTGAACCAGGCAATCTCGCCTTAGTGATCTACAAACTTCCGCTCTTGACCTCAAGCAGTGCAGCTCTCGGTTCTCATTCACGGTTTCACTACGAGGAGGTGCACTTGGTGTTCGGAACTCGATCGTTTCGGGAGTACTGCAAGCAAAAAAGAAAGCTTTTAAATAGCGCCGAGCTTATCTTTAATGTATGATGAACTCTAAAATACCACCTGAATTGCGCGAAGCGCTAACTTTGGGTGGGGGGGGGTACTCACTGCTGATAAAGGGTGAGCCAGGCACAGGGAAGACTATGCTCGCTTTTGAGATCCTCAACGAATTCGGGGGCAAAAATGCAGTCTATCTCTCAACGCGCGTTTCGCTTCCCGCGCTCTTCCAGCAATTCCCCTGGCTGAAGGAACGTACGGATTCTATTTCCGTGGTGGATGCGACCAAGTTGTTCATTTCGGGACGGGCGTTCCCACGACCGCGTTCCTTCGCAGATCTTCTGCAGGCAAAGCTAGAGGCGGAAGCGGAACTACCCGCCACGCTCGTCTTCGATAGCTGGGAGGCGATCACCGCGGAAGAGAAGGAGGGGAAGGTAGAGGCGCTGGAACAGACAATTGTGGACTCAATTCGGCATTACGCCACGGAATACAAGATGAATTTGATCCTCACTTCAGAGCGAACCGAGACCACGCCGCTCGATTATATCGTGGATGGGATCGTGGAGCTCAGCCGTATCTCTGTGGATTACCGGAGGGCGCGGGAAATTCTCCTGAAGAAGCTACGCGGTGTGAGGATAAGCCAGCATAAATACGGCTTCACCCTGGATGGTGGCAGATTCCACGCCTTTGGCCCGTTCGAACGAAGAAAGGTGGAGAAGTCGAGGCGCGTCGAGGTTGTACCCAGTACACCCACCCACATCTCAACCGGCGTCGTGGGGATCGATAACATTCTGGATGGAGGCTTGAGCAGGGGAAGCACGGCTCTGGTGCACTACGGCGATGATTTGTCCCTCCTGGGCTACCAATCGATCATCGCGCACATGATCATCAACTGTATCCAGCAGGGGACCTATTGCGTGAAGGTCCCGAGCAGCGGCTGGGATGAGCGGCGGCTCAGACGCGGGATACTGCCTTTCGTGCAGGAGCAAGATTATCTGAAGTATTTCCACGTCTTCGAGATCCGGAAGGAGCAGAAAGAGGAGCGGGAGAACGTGAAAGCGTTGCCGGGGAAGATCTTGAACGAAGAGTTCCCGGTCTTTACCGAGTTTATCAAGCGGTTGAAACCTCCGGTCATGGTGCTCCTCGGCCTGGATTGGCTCGAGTATCAGTATCGGTTAAAAGCGCTGGGCAGCCTTGAAGAGGCTATAGAAACGTTCGCCTACTGGATCCAGGAACTGCGTGAAGCGGGCAATATCGGCGTCTTCTCCACGCCCACGGGGTGTACGCTGGGCGAGGCGTTGGGCCATATGGTGACCACGCGCTTCAACTTAACCGTGCTCAATCGGAGCGTGACCCTCTATTGCAATCGCCCGGATACGAAGCTCCATTGTCTGGAGAATGTGATTACGGAGGATACGCTCAATTTACAGCTCACGCCCTTTGTCTGAGCGGTCGTGATCTTTACGCGGATTTGAGGCGGTCCACCAATGTAACCCGGTGTGAAGAAGGGTAACGAGAGCTTTAAGCCCGCATATCCTCTTCCCTCTCTCCATCCTTCCGAGGTAACCGCTTCTTCCCCCGCACTTCGCCTTTAGCCACTTCCTCATCCTTCGCGCGGGAGAACCCGCTCTCAGCGGGGGTCACGGAGAAGCGTAGGGCGCTTACCCGAAGAAGCGATAGCGCGTCGAGCCGTTGGACACGAATCCATAACCGCTACTGAGCACATCAAAAGTTTTATATAGTCGCTTGAGCTATGACTGGAGTAGCTGAGGATTAGCTCAAAGGTGATAAGAGAGATATGCCGCTAGTCGTGGAACTGTTGGTAACGATTGCCGTGTTAGTGGTGCTCCTGGGTGTAATCAACGCCAGGATCTTCGGTGTGTTCTGGTGGAAGAAGATGAATATCGATACGATCATCGGCCAGCTCATCCTTTTTCTCGTACTGATCGGGGTGGCGGTTAATATCGTGCGGCTGTTGTAACTCTGTCCGGGGCCCCGGCGGACGCTCCCGGTGCAACTCCAGCGACGAAGAAGTGGTGTTTGAGCTGTGATTTTCATCGTTTGCTTTTAGCCACGCGGGATTCCAGTAATTCCAAACCGCACATATAAATTAACATGCAACACTAATATTCTGTAAGCATAAGGTAATTGGGCTCAACGGAATTTGAAGAGGCGCGTGTTTCTTCGTGCAGAAGCGGCGAATAAATCGAAAGTTATTTATAGGTGGTCCGCGTTCCATAATTATCAGCTGTGTCACGCATGGCACGGTGAAGCGGGTGGGCGGGGGCAAGATTCATGCTACTCGTTGAGCAGTTCCCGGTGCTTATTGTTACCGTCGGGGTATTTTTAGCCTACACGATTTTGCTCGCGGGCTGGGTGAACAAGAAGTTATCCTTCTACCTCTCCTTCGCGACCATCTCCGTCCAACTCGTCATGGCGATATTTATTCTGCGGCACGTCCTCACGGTCGGCGTTATCC
>CAYYNW010000162.1:0-2811 GCA_964473145.1 uncultured Halobacteria archaeon | reverse complement strand
CGCACGCTCGACTTCCCGTAGGCCTTCTGCACCACGATGATATGGACGCTCGGATCAGCCACGGTGAGCTGGCTCGGCGTGATGAGCAGGCATTCCGCATCCTTCATAGCGGATATCATCATCTTGTAGATCTCCTCACGGTTCCGCGGGTCCATGTGGATATCGAACTCGTCGACCGCGCGGAAGGGCGATTTCAGGAGCTGCTGGATCGCGAGCAGGAAGGCCATGATCGATGCGGATCGCTCGCCGCCGCTCTGCGTATAGTAGTCGAAGAGCACAGGCTGCGAGCCACGGAAGCCGACGTAGAGCTCGAGCCCTGCGTTCTCGAGCTCGCTCTCCTCGGCATGCACCAGCCGGGCCAGGCCGGTTGCGCCGATGGTTGCGAGAATCTGCTGGAACGTATCGTTCGCCGCAGCTAAGAGGTCATCAATCGCCGTGCGCCAGGTCTTCTTCCGCGTCTCGAGCTCCTTCAAGCCCTCATGCTTATTCGCCGCGACGATCTTCGCCCGTTCCTGCAGCTCCTCGAAGACCTTCGCGTAGTTCGTGTAGATCTCCTCCGTCTCCTCGGGTATCTTGCCCAGTGCCTCGATCTTCGCGCCCACCAGCCCGAGCTCGGTCTCGATCTCGCTCTGTTTCCGGTCGGTCTCGATCCGGTCGCCGGCTTTCCGTTTCGAAGGCTCCAGCTCCGCTAACTTCTGGGTCACCCGCTCCAGCTCCGCCGTGATCGCTTTGATATCCAGCTCGAGCTGGTCGCGTTTGTACTGTAGCACCTCCTCGTTCACCCGGTAGCGGATATACGCCTCCAGTCTCGAATCCAGCTGACGTTCGAGCCCGCCCAGGTTGCTCTGTGCTGCGTGTGTGCTGTCATTCAATTCCCGGCTTCGCGTCGTTGCTTCCTGCAGCCGCTCCTGCCAGCGCGCCAGCTCAGTCTGCTTGCCAAGTGCCGTGAGCAGCGGCTCGAGCTCGTTGAACTGCGCGGCTATCGTCTCGAAGCGCGTCCGCTCCTTCTCCAGGTGCAGGAGCTTGTAGAATGATTCCTTTGACTCTGTTTGCCATGCATCGAGCTGCGCGCGCCACCTCCGGATCTGCTCGCGCGTCTCCGTAAGCTCCATGGTATGCGAATCGCGTGCATGCTCCTTGATCCGCAGCTGCTCTTCGAGCTCCCGAAGCGCCTGCTCCTGCCGGCTGATCCGTGCCCAGATCATCTCGCGGTTGAGCCACTCTCGTCGTGCTTCCAGCGCACGCTGCTGCACGTACCGCTCGTGCATCGCGCGCCAGTAGCCGAGACTCTCTTCCGCACGCCCGAGCAGGTCGGCGATCGATTCGTCCTCACTGATGATCGATTCGAGCCGACGCCAAGCATCAACCACTCGCTCGCGATACGCGCTGAAGCCGACGGCCTCCTCGAGGAGCTTGAGCTTCTCCTGCGGCGACGTTAAGCTGAACTGCTCCATCGTGTTCTGGTGCATGATGATGAGCATATTGTTGGGATCGAGTCCGAACCCTTTGAAGAGCCGGGTCACCTCCTCGTAGCTGATCTGCCGGTAATCCGCTTCCCACCAGTAATGCCCGTCGTGCCGCAGATAGCGAGAGAGCAAGAAAGTGTCCGCCTCGGAGAAGCTGATCGGCCGTCTACCGTTCTGCTCAGCATTATCGAAGACGAGCGTGATCCGTGCGATCTCCGTGCCCCGGCGGATCAGATCCCGCAGCCGCTTGCCACGTTCGGTATAGATCTGCCCCAGCGCGACGGATATGGCTAACAAGATCGAGGATTTCCCGGCGCCGTTCGGCCCGGAGATGAGATTGAGGCCTGGTTTCAGGGGTATCCGCGCGTACTCGTAGGACATGAAGTTCTCGAGGATGATCTCCTTCAGCCAGATGCTCGGTCCCGGTTCGGTGGTCGTTTTTGGAGGCATGTTGTAGGGTGAAATGACTATTCTCATTATAGATCGGGTAGGTAATAAGGTTTCAGTGGCTTGATCTGCTAACTCGTTTTTGGGTCCTAGTTTGGTCACGCGGACCGCGAGAATCCGCAAATTACCAGATGTGCGTGAACAGGTCTTCTCGCGACGAGATTAGAAGAATTGGATAAACTCTGGGACACGCTCGCCTCAGTCCCTGAAGAAGTTCTTCATCAACTGTGTGGGCTACGCCGGTTGGTTACGCCGGTTGGCTAACGCCGGTTGGCTAACGCCGGTTGATCTCAGTGCCCTTCACGTCAGTGACCCGGAGGTAACCACCCTTCCCTTGCCAGGATCGCCGCCGTGGCCATGGTGCTCGGGACATCGCCCCGTGCCACATTGATCGGGACATCTCTACCAACGGCTTTGGCTACCATCGCAATACCGTCGTGCGTAAAGCCAGGGCAAAGGATGAGCGATTGCACCTTGTCCTTCTCGACCAGGTCCCTGCACACCCGTGCAGCCAGCTCGAAGTCAAAGAGCTTCGTAACCACGACGATCTGTTCGAACTTCGGGGTCTTGATCGTGGCTCTATCTCTTTGCGGATCTCCATCAGGCGCCACCACGACGAACCCTGCTGTGAAGACCATTCGGACGTATCACCTCCTCTGTCTCCACCCTGCTTTCTACTATGGGTATACACTCTTAAACAGGTAGTCCTAACGTTTTCTATTAAGTGGTGAGCACATGACGGTTTATCGTCCGGTGGTAATCGAAAAGGACGCGGAAGGGTACTTCGCATTCTGTCCCGAGCTTCAGCACTACCCGTTCCGCAGACACTCTGAGGTATTCAGCATCCACGTTTCCGTCAAAGTGCGTGAGGCCCATGTCTCTCCCTCGTGCGTTCTAT
>CAYYNW010000161.1:0-2822 GCA_964473145.1 uncultured Halobacteria archaeon | reverse complement strand
CGAGCATATTGACGACGCCCGCGGTCACGGTGTAGCCGTTCTCTACGAGGAGGTGGAGTAAGGATGCGCCCTCGCCGCCGCCGCAGACGACATGGACCGTCTTCGCCGTTGCAGCCGGTGTAGCTGTGGGAGCCTGCAGCTGACGCTTGAGCGAGCTGGGAACCGGCGAGACGTAGCACTGGTTCGTGATGGGGTGCCGCTTCACGATAACGTCCGCGCCGAAGGCGGTCTTGATGTTCTCCGCGGTTAATACCTCGTCCTGTGAGCCGATGGCGACGATCCTACCATCGTGGAGTAAGACCAGCCGATCGCAGTACTGCGCGGCCAGATTGAGGTCGTGGATGACCGCGATGATGATCAAGTCCTCCTGCGTGGTCAGCTGCTTGAGCAGCTCCATGATCGCCAGCTGGTACTTGATATCCAGATGCGAGGTCGGCTCGTCGAGCAGCAAGACCTTCGGCTCCTGTGTCAGCGCGCGTGCAATGATCACCAGCTGACGCTCGCCACCGCTCAACTCAGTGATCGGCCGTTCCGCAAGGTGCCAGCAGGTGGTCCGCTCCATGCACCGTCGCGCGATCGCCACGTCCCGCTCACTCTCCAGCTCCAGCCGTCCGAGATGCGGGTTTCGACCCATGAGCACGACGTCCAGCGCGGAGAACTCGAAATTAACCGCAGTATCCTGCGGCACCGAGGCGAACATTCGTGCGAACTCCCAAGCCTTCATCTGGAGCACTGCCTTCCCGTCCAGGAGGATCGCGCCCGTTCGCGGCTTCAGGATACGCGCTATGGTCCGCAGTAGCGTCGTCTTGCCCGAGCCGTTTGGCCCAATGATCCCCAGCAGCTCGCCCCGGGCCGCGGCGAACTCGATGCCCTCGAGCACCTTCACGCTGCTGTAGTACGCGTCCACCTCTCTCAGCTCTAATGCCATTTGCCGTCCTTGCTTGTTTGGTTGTTCAGGTCAACCCACCCTCCACATCCAGGAACCAGGTGCCGTCTCGTACCACCTTCTCCACAGGTCTAAGGTGAATGCGCCGGTTGAAGATCGGACCGTGGGTCACGAAGGTGTGATATTCGCCCAATTCGCCGCAGGGATGAATATCGAGCTGTTGTATATCAGCGATGAAAGCGTCATCAACCCGCCTGCCCAGCCATGATTCACCGAGCCTGCTGGCAATGACCTGCACTTCAAATCCGTCGTTGATCAATTCATGCAGGAGCGCCTCGGGATCGCGGCCCCAGAGCGGGAAGATCGCGTCGATGCCCAGCTCACCGCAGACACGCTCGTTCCACGCGCGATGCTCGGGAAGGTAGAGGTCACCGAAGACACCACCGGCCACGCCCTTCGTCTTCAAGTCCGCGATGGCCTCTTTCATGTGCCGCTCGTAGTCACCCCACGTCGTGCGCACGTGCAGAATCGGTATGCCGAGTGCTTCGGCCTGAAGATCGAGCACCGACGACCGGATCCCGTGTGATCGCGACCGCAGTCCGTCCTCATCCACGAAGTTGAGCAGGTACGCGACCTCATAGCCGCGCCGCAGTGCGTGATAGCAGGCCAGACAGCTCTCCTTGCCGCCACTCCAGGAGACAAAGACCTTCATCGTTTCGCGCCTTCCTTGTTGCTTGCCTCTTTCGCTACCGCCAGCTTGACGATTGCAGGCCTGACCACCTTCCCACGAAATGAATAGCCCTTCCGCAGCACTTCCAGGACCGTATTCGCAGGCAGGGCTTCATCGGGCTCCTTCGCGACCACCTCGTGCTGGTAGGGGTCGAACTGCTCGCCTTCCGCTTTGATCTCCTCGAGCCCCGCACGGAGCAAGAGCTCGTTGAGCTGCTTTACAGTCAGCTCTACCCCTTTCACCAGCGCCTGGGAATTCTCATTCGCGCTCCTCGCATGCCCGATGGCCGCCTCCAGGGCCTCCTTGACCGGCAGCAAATCCTTCAGGAAGCACTCGATGCAGAAATCCGCGTAGTCGCGCTTATCCTTCTCCGCGCGCCGCTTATAATTCTCGAAATCAGCCCTCAGGTACTGGAGCTGGCTGCGATATTCCTCTTCCTTACCCTGCGATCGTTCCGCCAGCTCTTTCCGCTTCGCTGCCAGTTCCTCTTCCAGAATTTCGACCGCATCCCCGATCGCATCCAGCTTCTCCTCAGTCAGCTCTGCTTCGTCAGCCAGCATCTCGTGAATTCGCTCCAGTTCCTTCCCCATACCGTTCAGCTCGCCCTTCAGGCCGCTGAGGTTGCCCAGAGCGCCCTCGACCGTCTTGCTGCACTCAGTAAGGTCACTGAGCAAGCGCGCGATCCGTCCTTCAAAGTCCGTTATCCTCGATGCTTCACCCTCACCCATGGTTCGTTCACCGGAGCCCGAAGACCGCAGCAGTAAACGCTAAGAGTATTTTAGTACTGCACGTCTAAAAATCTTGATCTGGTAGGGCTTCAGAGGAGTGTTATTGAGCTACGATGCTGACCGTCACGATCCTCGACGGGTATGTGGATGAACCGACATGCCTGGGTGTTCCACCGTACCTCAGTCCGTATCCCCGCTATCTCGCCGGTGCGGTGTGGGCGTTCGACCACACGGCGAAGGTGCTCTACCTCACGATCGACCAACTTCGAGCGGATCATTCGCTCGTGGAGCGCATAGGTAACTCGCAGCTGCTCGTCGTCATCGCGGGCATGATAGTCCCCGGCAGGTATTTAGCGGGCTTTCCGGTCAGTCCGAACGAGCTGCGGATCTTCCTGGGCGGGCTTTCGAAACCGCTGAAGCTGCTCTGCGGTCCCGCGGCTCGCTATGGGTTCGGGCTCGCCGGTGGTAAGACCGTCCG
>CAYYNW010000160.1:0-2828 GCA_964473145.1 uncultured Halobacteria archaeon | reverse complement strand
TAATCAAGGCGGTTATCCGCGGTACCGCACGTGGTGCTGCGTGCATAGCGAGTATCAAAAGGGCAAGTTTTAAATCCTAGTGCAAATAAGATAGTTACAAGCGTATGCTCTACGAGAAGTTCCGGCAGGAGGTCGCCCGAATCCTCGAGGAACAGGGGCGGCCGATCACGTGGAACGAGCTCAAAGCGAGTTCAATGAAGCTCACGCAGAAAGCGCCATACCACGTCTACGTGCAGAGGCTGCAGGGTGATATCGGCCTCGTGCGGTTCAAGCACGACCAGAAGACCTTGTGGGCGTTGCGGACATGGTTTGAGGCCGGTCAGTTCAGGGAGCTCCTACCGGAGCAGGTGCGATTAACGATACTCTCGGTCAAGAAGGAATACGCACTCGCGGCAACTGATTACGGGGAGCTGAGACGGATCTATCCGCTGAAGCTCGGGCTGCGGTGCTGGGATGTCCTTGAGGCTGCCGTCGCGGAGTTCTTCCCTGAGGAGGATCGCAGACCGGAGAGCATGCGGCTCAAACCGGATGGGATGAAGGTGAGCGGAACAATCGAGGATGACGAGGAGCGCATTCGCAAGGCGGACCGGATAGCGGAGAGCGGTGAATTCCTGCATACCGATGCGTGGAAAGGGAAGACGGTGGGCTTGACCAGGCCACGATTCCGCTGCTTCTACTTCTATGATAGCAACTGCCAGTTCTTCTGCGACCAGAGCCTGTGCGTGGGTCACGACATGGCAGTCGCTCCGGCGGGTAAGGAGATTGCTATCGTGGGCGACCGGGTTTATTTCCTCGTAGAAGCGGTAGAGCGCGCGCGGGGCGAGTTTATCTGGGCGAGCCCGCGGGTGGAGTGGTGCATCTCCTCAGTCATCTCGCTCACCGATCCGCGGCAGCGGCGATTGCTCTGAGTCTCTAGCTCCATTGACCGCCGGTGCGGAGTGTTTTTATATTGTGCAGCGTACGTAGGAGTGGAGCAGGTGCGATGCGAACCTCGAATATCTCCGGCTTTTATAACTTGGCATTCGCCGAGCGCTTGAAGATCCTGCAGGCTTTTGCGGGCTTGACTGACGACGAGCTGGCCGTACTCAGCATGAAAGGCTCGCTGGACGAGCTCGCGGACCGTATGATCGAGAATGTCGTGGGCACCATGCCCCTGCCGTTGGGCATTGCGACCCATTTCGTGATCAACCAGACTGAGTACCTGATCCCCATGGCGATCGAGGAGCCTTCGGTCGTGGCCGCGGCGAGCAATGCGGCGAAGATGGCACGCGCCAGGGGCGGTTTTCACACGAGCTCGACAGAGCCCATCATGATCGGCCAGATCCAGGTGATCAAGCTCTCAGATCCCTCGTCGGCGAAATTTACGGTGCTTGAGCACAAAACGGCGATCTTAGAACTGGCCAATCGCTGCGATCCGGTACTGGTGGAGCGCGGCGGTGGTGCGACGGACTTAGACGTGCGAGTCATTGCTACCGACTCGGGCCCGCAGGTCATTCTTCACCTCCTCGTCAACGTGAAGGATGCCATGGGGGCCAACGCGGTCAACACCATGACCGAGTCGGTGGCGCCGTTGATCGAAGAGATAACCGGTGGCACCGTCAATCTCCGGATCATCTCGAACCTCGCGACGCACCGATTGGCCCGTGCGAAAGCGATCTTCGCCAGGGACGCGATCGGTGGTGAAGCGGTGGTTGAGGGCATTCTGAGTGCTTATCACTTTGCGAAAGCCGATCCGTTCCGGTGCGCGACGCATAATAAGGGTATTATGAATGGTATCGACGCGGTGGTGATCGCGACGGGCAACGATTTCCGGGCGGTGGAGGCGGGTGCGCATACTTATGCGAGCATTACGGGCCGTTACCTCCCGCTCACGTGCTGGGAGAAGAGCAGCGAGGGCGATCTGGTGGGCACGATCGAGCTCCCGCTTGCCCTCGGTCTCGTTGGCGGTGCCACCACCACACATCCCACCGCGAAGGTGAATGTCAAGTTACTGGGTGTGAGGACGGCGAATGAGCTCGCGGAGATCATCGCGGCAGTCGGCCTCGCGCAGAATTTCGCCGCGCTCCGCGCACTGGCAACCGAGGGCATTCAGCGCGGGCATATGTCCTTACATGCCCGAAACGTAGCGATTGCCGCCGGTGCGACGGGCGACCAGATCGAGAGGGTCGCGGAGATCCTGGTGAAGGAGCGGAAAGTGCGGCTCGATCGAGCGAAGGAAGTGCTTGAAACGCTTCACTAGTGCATCGAGCTCCACCGGCCCATGGTGCAGGAATATGTATACGCAGTTCAGCGATCACTAGTTAGACCGGGAGCGTCAGCTGTTTCGTGGGTTTGATGATCTCTGCCAGCTTGCGTTCCGTATACCCGAATGGCAAGAGGATGCTCTCGCCGGCCCGGAGCAAATACCGGACGTAGCGCTTCTTATCGTAGAGCTCCGTGCCTTCTGCTAGCTCCCAGGCCTTCACCTTCTTCGCGTACTGCGCCGAGCCTGCATCGGTCACGATATACTGTATCCATTCGCCCGGGTGCACAGCTCGTCCGCGCCGCTTCAGCCTCCGCCGTAATCGCTTTCTTCTTCGCTTTCGTGGATCCGCCGCGGATAGGAAATCGATAAAACCTGTACTTCCGAAAGGAATTTATAGGAACCACATCTTCTCCACAAGAGAGGCTAAATTAGCCATGGTCATGGCGCTCAACGCCAGCTCTGTGTACAGGCTCCTATCAATATTCCATCCGATACATCTTCTGCTGAAGAGGTCCAGGACAACTGCCAGATATACGAATTCTCTGGGCAGCCGTATGTAGGTAATATCGGAAGCCCAGACCTG
>CAYYNW010000159.1:1727-2842 GCA_964473145.1 uncultured Halobacteria archaeon | reverse complement strand
GTAGCGAAGTTGTCGTCGGTAAGGATCATGTCCGCGGCTTCTTTACTCACTTCCGTGCCGGTAATCCCCATGGCGATCCCGATGTCCGCGGCCTTGAGCGCTGGTGCATCGTTCACCCCATCGCCCGTGACGGCGATGATATGCCCCCTGCGCCGCAGCTGCTGCGTGATCCGGTACTTATGCTCTGGAGCAGCCCGGGCGAAGACCGAAACCGAGTTCACGACCTCGTACAGCTCATCATCACTCATCTGAGCGAGCTCTTCACCACGTATTACGCGACTGGAGTCCTGAGCAATGCCCAGCTGGACGGCGATCGCTTTCGCAGTATCCGCATGGTCGCCGGTGATCATCACCACCCGGATACCTGCGCGCCCGCATTTCCGGACGCCCTCGATCGCCTCTTCTCGCGGTGGATCAATCATGCCCTGGAGCCCAAGGAAGGTCAAGCCGGTTAGCTCACCGGGTCCCAGCTCTCGCGTCTCTTTGGGCACGAGCTTGTATGCCATACCGAGAATCCGTAACGCATGGGCAGCCATGGAGCTGGCCCTCTCCAGGATCTCTTCACGGTGGAGCGGCACGGGCTTTCCACTAATCAGCTGGCTCTGGCAGAATTCAAGTACCCGTTCAGGCGAGCCCTTCACATAGATGATGTTCGCCTCGTCACTTTCATGCAGGGTTGCCATGTACCGCTGGACGGATGAGAACGGGATTTCATCGAGTTTAGCGCGCTCGCTGGCAATTCCCGCCTTACGCGCGGAGACGACCAGTGCGCCCTCAGTGGGATCGCCAATAATGCGGTATTCGCCCGTTTCTTCGTCCACCTCGAGCTGTGCGTTATTGCAGAGATACCCGGCCGTTAAGGTCTCGAGCAGCTCTGCAGGCTCCCGCGTGGGGTCGATGGGAACGGCGCCAAGCATCAAGTGCCCCTGAGGCACATAGCCCACGCCCGTGACCTCATACTCTCTCTCACCACTGTAGATCCGGGCTACAGTCATCTGGTTCTTGGTAAGCGTCCCGGTCTTGTCGGTGCAGATCACCGTCGTAGCGCCGAGCGTTTCCGCAGCGGGTAGATTCTTGATGAGCGCGTTCCGCCGTGCCATGGTCATAGCGCCGAA
>CAYYNW010000159.1:0-1627 GCA_964473145.1 uncultured Halobacteria archaeon | reverse complement strand
GCCGGTTGCCACGACCACGCCTTTGCCCGACCCGGAGGTGATAAAGGTGCCGCTGAAGGCCATTGAGCGCTGATCGGCAGGCGAAAGATTGGGTTGTGCAATCGGCTCGATGCTCTTCGTCACCGGCACGGATTCTCCCGTGAGCGCCGCTTCATCGGCATGCAGGTTCTTCGTATAGAAGAGCCGGAGATCAGCCGGTACTTTATCGCCCTCCTCCACCAGCACGATGTCGCCCGGAACCAGCTCACGTGCCGGTATCACTTTCTGCACATAATCTCGCAGCACGGTGGAATCAGGCGTCATCAAGCTCTTCAGCGCGTCAGCCGCGGCTTCCGCCTTCCCCTCCTGGATGAACCCGATGATCGTATTGGCGAATACCACGGCGAGAATGACTGCAGTGTCCATCCACATCTCCCCTTCGCCGGTGATGCTCAGGAAGGCAGTGATCGCGGCAGCCACGAGGAGGAGATAGATCAAGGAGCTGTGGAACTGCATGAGGAACCGGACGAGCGGGCTGCGCCGCTTGAAGGTCAACTCATTATAGCCATACTGGTCGAGTCGTGCTTGTGCCTCGATGGTGGTCAGCCCTGCCCTCGTGGTCTGTAAGGCTTCCAGGACCTGCTCGGTCGGTAGTTGATACCAGGATCGCTCGTGCCCCAACGGTGCTGCCTCCCGTAGTACGTAATTTACCTTACGGTTGACTGGTCTTAATAACTGCGATTAGAGCGCGATTGTCGCGCATTCAGGTTCAAGGCGAGCAGTGCTCCTGCAGGAACGCGGCGATCGCACGATAGAACGCGGTGGGATTGTCGTGAAACGGGAAATGGCCGCTCTGCGGGATCTCAGCCACCTCGCAATCGCTCTCCTTGAGCCGCGGGAGGTAAGATAAGCTGCGATTCGCCGAGCCGTAGATGTACAGTTTAGGGATGCTCAGCGCAGTAAACCGCTGAACCAGGTTGCCACGGTCCGAGTATTCCACGAGAGACGGTGCGAGCTCGAAATAAGCCCTCGCGGATGCCTTTTCTAAGGTCTTCGCGTAGATCCGGAGCCCGATCTGTGACTCTTCTGCCAGGCGGCGTTTGAGCGCGGGGAAGCTCGTGGTGGCAAACTGCTGGAAGTCACTCTGTGCCACGGCACGCGAGAAGAAGCAGTCTTCCGGCGCCAGATTGCCTTCCACATTGATGAAGCCCTCCACCACCGCGCTGTATCGCTCAGCGAAGAGCAGACCGATGAGCCCGCCCATGCTGTGGCCGATGAGGACAGCCTTCTTGATCTTCAATGCTGTGAGGACGAGCTGTGTGATCTCCACAAGGTCGTCCATCCCCAGCGCGGCATGCTCCGGGTAGGATGAATTGCCGCAGCCGGGGAAATCGAATGCGAGGAGTGTATAAGCTTCGAGCTCTGGCCGGTGAAAGGCTTCGCGGAAATCGTTCTTGGAGCAGCCGAGGCCGTGAAGAAACAGCACCGTCCCGGTTCGTCCACGGCGGCACGAATAGTCGATCTGGAAGTGCTGGCCCTCATGAACGAGCTCTACTGGTTGCGTGTGCATGATCTTTGGACGGATCAAAATGAACATGATCTTGTTCAGTTTATCACCCCACGGTGATCGCTAGTACAAGGTGCATTC
>CAYYNW010000158.1:0-2862 GCA_964473145.1 uncultured Halobacteria archaeon | reverse complement strand
AGAAGATAGCGAACGAGAGAATGATAATGGGCTTTCGGCCTACTCTATCGGATATTCGCCCAAAGAGTGGTGAGCAGACGCTCCCAGAGAGTGATCCGGCGGTGTAAATAAGGCCAATCCGTGTCCGCGAGATGCCCAGGTCGAAGAGATAGAGTGAGAAGATAGAGTATACCATGCCCGAGCAGATCATTAAAGGCATCAGTGATATGCAGAGTGAATAGATTCTTTTCATGTTCCCTCGCTCCCTTTCGTTGCGCCGGTTCCATCTCCGCCATACTACGCTTCATTCGGAACTCCCTCTCACCGCACACAGAGTATATCACTAACTAGCCTTTAGACGGTGGTATATTAATACTTATCGAGCGGGCAACCCGCAGAAAACGAAAAGGCACCACTAAATAGCCACCTTGCCTTGCAGAGGCGGCAGCTGTAAAGCTGGAGTAACTTCGCACTTCACGGGTTATCACGCCATTCACCGGTATGGTCAATAAAAGTCTCATTTACTACGTGCACTCACGAGGGTGATCAGTGCGGCGAGCACCAGTGCAACGAGTGCCACATACAGGGTTGATTGAGGCGAGAGCGCGAATACACCATGGGAAGCCCCGAGCGGGAAGAGCAGCCCGATGAGCGCGATGATAACCGCGATACCGTACGGCGCACGTGAAGGCGAGTGCCGCTCGGTCGGTTCAACCGCGGCCTTTGGACGGTCCTCGACGTAGCGATCGACGATATCCGGCAGGTTGCGGACAAGCTTCACGGACGCGTCGGTGAAGCGCTTCACACCACGCGTGATCTCCGCCCTGAGGAGCTGCTCCACACTGAACTGCTCGGCAATCGCCTCCTTGATGTCAAAGTAGCGGTACAGCTGATTACAGACGCCCTCCACGAGTAAGATCGCGCGCTCCAGCACTATGAACGCGCGTGGCGCAGGCAGTCCGTACTTGAGCGCGAGCCGTGCGAGATTGTCCGCCTGGCCTTTCTCGTACCGACCCACCTGAAACTTCTCGATCAGCTCATCGAGGTCCGCATAGAACGCATCCACATCGACATCCTTTTCAGGTACCTGCACGAGCTTCAGGAAGCCCTTCAGCGCTTTACTCACATCGCCCTGGTAAAAGGCGTAGAAGAGTTCGAGCGCATCGAGCTTCACCTCCTCGCGCAGCCGGCCCACCGCGCCGAAGTCGAGGAACGCGATTCTCCCTCCCTCGAGGAGGACGATGTTACCGCTGTGCGGGTCCGCATGGTAAAAGCCGTCAACGTAGACCATCTTCAGAAATGCCTTCGTGATCAAATTGGCGTAGTATCGCTCCTGCTCTTCGGTAAGCGGAGGTCGTTTGCCCACCGTCGAGCCCTTGATAAAGTCCATCACGATGACCCGGTTATTCGTATACTCCCAGTGGACATGGGGAATCACCACGTCATCCCAATCCTTGAAGTTCCGTATAAAGCGTTCTATGTGGAGCGCTTCGAGCCGCATATCGATCTCGTTCTTCAGCATCGTGGAGAGCTCGTCCACGAGCAGCTGGGGATCGAAGCCCTTAATGCGGAGCAGCTTCGCGCCAAGGGGGAGCATGAGCTCGAGCAGCCGGAGGTCCGCGTCAATGACGCGCTCGATCCCCGGCTTCAGGATCTTCACGACTACCTCATGACCGTTTAACTTCGCACGATAGATCTGCGCGATCGAGCCGGCGGCGAGCGGCTCCCGGCTGATCTCCTCAAAGGCATCTTCCAGCCGCTTGCAGGTGGAGTACCGCTCTCCGGTCTCGGAGACGCATTCACAGGGGAAGATGATGGAATTGCTGATCGTCTCAAAGGGCAGCGGCGCAACCCCGGACTGTAACTTCTGCAGCTCCACGATGATCGGTGGCGGGACGATGTCCGGCCGCTGGCTCAAAAGCTGCCCCAGCTTGATGAACGTGGGCCCGAGGTCCGTTAGTGCCAGCCGCAGGCGCTCACCTTCCGCCTCCCAGCCCTCGTCCGGTGCGCAAAGTGGCTCAATGGGCAGGCCGCGCTTCACGTAGCTCCGGTAGAATAAGAGCAGTGAGGAGATCAGGTGATATTTCCAGACGACCCGAATGATCTTGAGGACTCGTTTACTGCGTTCAAACATGTCTGCGTCACGCTGCACTACCTACCGTTCTATACGTTACTTCAGCGCTCGCGGCATATAAGAATTGCGCACGCGTGCCTTCGCGCAGGATAGGGGGCTCAAAACGGGTGGAGGCGATCGCGGTAGTATTGCCGAAAGAGCGCTTCGGCCTCCTGCACCTCCGCCGGGTACCGCATCCTGAACTCCTGCATGACCGCCTCTCTGTCCGTATGCGTGAGACCGATCCGCAGCACGGTCAGGACTTTCGCTCTGGTCTGTTCATGCTCGCTCTTCCAGTTGGGAACCTCGATGGTCATGCAGAAATCGCGGGCACTGAATTGCAGCCTGAGGAGCGGCGCGATGGACCCGATGAGGATTCCCTCGTCGAGATCGACGAACTGCGGCACGCCGATCTTCTGCACGCGCTCCGGATCGGTCAGTCGCGCGTAGGAGTGCTGGCCGTAGGCGTGCAGCTCGAAATAAAAGCGCGGCTGGTACCGGTGGATGAGCTGAAGCAAGCGCAGTCCCACTTCGCTCTGGTAGTATTCACGGTTCAGGACGCCGATGTACGTGCTCTGCTCGGTCAACTGGGGTACTATGATCACCTCGCCGCTGGACACATGCTCCTGTGCCAGCCGCTCGAGGATCGGGGCGGTGTACCGGCCTTCATCACCGTGGAGCCCGCCGACGAAGAGCTTCGGGGGGCCCTCCGCAAACGCATTCGCGCGGTATAACTTCACGCCCTCTGCCTGATCCCCTTCAAACGCCAT
>CAYYNW010000157.1:0-2875 GCA_964473145.1 uncultured Halobacteria archaeon | reverse complement strand
ATTATCGGGAAGTAGCACCGAACCAGACGATGGCCGGGGGGCCGATGTACTACCTGAAGAACGGGCTGAAGCATAAGAAAGCAGGGCGATACCTCGGCGCCGTTTTCGCACTCTGCGGTGCCATTGCCTGCTTGATCGGCACGGGGAATATGACGCAATCGAATTCCATGACACTCTCGCTCGCCAATTCACTCAATCGCATGGTCTACAGCGGCGTGGTCGAGGAGCAAGCGCCGGCGATTCTCTATGTGCTACTGGGCGCGCTCATCGCCTTCTTGGTCGGTCTGGTGATCATCGGCGGGATCAAGAAGATCGCACGCGTCTCTGAGCGGCTCGTGCCCGCAATGATCCTCTTTTATCTCGCGGCCGCGCTTTACATTCTGCTCGTCTATTTCGAGCAGATTCCCGCTGCCTTTGCACTGATCGTGAAGTCCGCCTTCGGCATCCAGCCGCTCGTCGGCGCGACTGTTGGGCTGGCGATCCAGAGTGGTGTCAGTCGCGGGCTGCTCTCGAACGAGGGCGGTCTGGGCACGGCCGGGATTGCGCAGGGCGCGTCAACCTCGGAAGATCCAACCAAGAACGGGCTGATCGCGATGACGGGCGTGGTCATTGATACCCTGCTCGTGAACACCATGACTACCCTGACCATCATTCTGACCGGCGCGTACCTGCAGACGCAGGCCTGGCAGGGGTTGGGGGCGGCGAACAATCTCACCAGTATTCTGGTGACGCAGAAGGCCTTTCATACCGTGATCCCGCTCGGGATGGGCGATACGATCGTCGCAATCGCTTCATTCCTCTTCGGGTACACCACCCTGATCGGCTGGGCGTATTACGGTGAGAAATGCATCGAGTTTCTGGGCGGCAATCGCGCGATCATGCCTTACCGCTACGTCTTCATCGTCTTCATCTTCTTCGGCGCGATCCTCACCCCGCTCGCCGGTAACAGTTACGTGTACCTGAACATCATCTGGAGTCTGGGTAACATCGGGAATGCGATAATGGCCGTGCCAAACTTGATCGGCCTGCTCATACTCGCCGGCACGGTGGCCGCCGTGAGCAGGGAACGACTATAGTGGATACAATGAATGGGGTAGAGCTGGCAAAGGGTTCGCGCTGTGCTGCAAGTCCTCGACGGTCTTAAGATTGGATGCGCAGGCAGATTCTCTGAGTCTGATGAGGCGACGAGAGCAGGTGGTTCTCAGCCCGGCTAACAGGGCACGCCGATACTATCCGCCTATTGATGTGAGCGGGTTCAAAGGCACCAACCTTTACATCGCGGCACAGGCCAACGTGGTTAACATCACAAAGGGCAGTATGTGCGTGTACAGCGATAACACCCTCACGTTCAACGGGATCACGTCAGGTAAATCCGGGGCCGCAGTCGTCCTCACCGCGGTGCCGCCTGAGTGGGTGAGTGAGTGAGGTGAAACATCCCTTCTTAGATAAGAAAGCGAGGTGGGTATGGGAGAGCGAAACCGTGACGCACCCCGAAGAGGGCGATATCATCGAGTCCTACAAGACATTTACGATTCCTGGCTTGTACCCCGTGGAGATCAATAATACGAAGTTCTTCGCGACCTGTGACAATGGCTATGAGCTGTATGTGAACGATCATTACGTCGGGCGAGCGCAGCTGGAGGATGGATGGCGGAAGAGCAATTTGTCTGAGCTGTGTGTGCACGCCGAGGGATGGCAAACTCCGGAGTCCTATCAAGTCTCGGACTATCTGAAATGCTGCTTGAATACCTATCGGTTCGCCACGGCTAACGCGGGAATGGCGGGCGGAACCAGTGAAACCAATCATGGGGGTCTCATCTTCGGGTCAAAGATCGAGTACCAGAGCGTGGACAAGGAGGAAGCAGCCTGGGGTGAAGGCCTTGAGTTCGCGGGCAAAGAGTGGTCCAGCTACTTTGAATATCCGAAACCTGAGGCAGCGCAAGAACCGATGGTGCCTGGATTTGAGGCAGGAGCAGCACTGGCTGGAATACTTGCACTCGCTTACCTGCTGGTAAGAAGAAGGCACTAGCTGAGTGGGTTTCTCCCTTCCCTCTTTTTTTGGGGGCTTTGAAGGACCTGTATGAGTGAGCACACCGGTTTTTGCTCCTCTTCGAGGAGAGAAAAGCGTGCATCAACGTTGTTATCAGCTTGCAGCGCCCATTAGGTAACCAAAACTCCGCGAGTTAGTTAACCCATAGGTAGCGCCTCAGGGAAGAGTGAGCTCATCTCTCGTGCCCGCTTGGGCATCTGTGCGAAATACTCCCGCCCACTCCGTACGGCGATCTTCATCACCTTAGAGAGCTCAAAGAGCACCCAATCCACGGCTATCCGGGTGGTGAGCTCCTACTCGCTTCAGCAGGCTTTTTTGCAGAAAGTAATTTATAGTTCTCCGCACAAGTAAGTATAATTTTTCCCTTTTAGGAAGCGCTTAATCCAGCTATCTGCGTAGCTCAGGCGCTGTGAAAAATCATCCCACCCTGCAGAAATAACCACTTTCATCTCATCCAAAGTGGTAACAAATATCAGAGAGAGTACTCGTCTTACTGATTTCCAAATGTACTCGATGGGATTCAAATCTGGCGAATATGGCGGTAAGTATACAAGATATATACCTAGATCTCTCGCCTTGTCTTTCACAGCTCTACTCTTATGTGATGAAAAGTTGTCTATAACAGCAACTATAGCCTTATATTTTTCGTTCGATTTTCTGATATTTTCAAGAAAGCATTCTATAGATTCTTTTTTAGAGTTATCAATGAAACACTTCAAGCTCTCTCCTTTTATTGCATAGAATCCAATTGTATTTGTCTTAAATTTGGCGGTGTTCTTTATGCTTCTCACCTTCTTGAAGCTCCAAACTCGCACAGTGTTCGGG
>CAYYNW010000156.1:0-2887 GCA_964473145.1 uncultured Halobacteria archaeon | reverse complement strand
GCAAAGACTTTAAGAACGACCTCGTGAGGCGACAGCGCTGGATCTCCAAGCTCAATTTGGCCGGCGGGCAGACCACGCAGCTCATTCTTAATGACCTGGCCACGGATAAGGAGATTTTGCAGATGGTGGACTGGGAATACCACACCATGCACCTGAAACGCGTCTATTTCTCAGCCTTCAAGCCGGTGAAAGGCACACCACTGGAGCATGCACCGCCCGGCTCGGTGCTCAGGCAACAGCGGTTGTATAACGTTGATTTTCTGCTCCGGGTTTACGGCTACCAGCTCAAAGAGGTCGAGGCCGTGCTGAACGATGGGATGCTGCCCCGCGAGGACCCTAAGCGCGCGCTGGCACGACTCATGTTCGATGCACCGGTGGATATCAATGAAGCCTCGTACGAGGACTTGATCCGAATACCCGGGATCGGGCCACGGACAGCGCGTAAAATACTCACTCGGAAGGGTAGGATTACCCGGTATGAGCAGTTACAGCAGCTTGGTGGCGGAGTGAAACGCGCACAACCGTTCATTGAACTCGATGGCAAGCGACAGACGGTTTTGAGCCAGTTCTGAAGCTCGCTGGGTCTGGTCGGTGATTTCCCCTTCGTCAGCGGGGGTTGAGCTCCGGTGTACTGCAGACATACCTGGAACCCGAATGATCTGTTCCGGGGTTATCGGACGAGTCGTTCTTCACCTCGTGAGCGGGCAGCTCTTCCGAAAGGATTATTGAAGCTTAAGTTAAACTAGCTAGATTACTTACGTAGGAGGAAGTAGGTGAGATGAGGATCATTTTTGCCGCACTGATACGAGAGGAGCGAGAAGGCGGCTATTCGGTCGTGTGTCCTGAGTTCGGGGTTGCGAGTCAGGGCGAAACGATTGAGGAGGCGAAGAGGAACATTGTGGAGGCGGTTGAATTATACCTCGAATCCGCGAAGGACCTTGACATCTTGGATGAGGTGTTAGAAGAAGCGGGTATAGATACGCGGGTAAGGAAAGAAGCGATCGTGCTGGGTGAATACGTCACTACCCCCCTCCAAGCGTGCGTAGAATGAAATTGCCACTTCTCTCGGCCACCGAGATTATCAAAGCGCTCGAACAGGCAGGTTTTCGGGTCATCAGGCGGAAGGGAAGTCATATATCGCTCTACAAGAGGAGCGATGCCAAGACCTTTCTGGTAGTGGTTCCCAATAAAGCGGAAGTGAAGCGAGGGACTCTACTCAGCATCCTCAAACAAGCTGGGATGAGTAAGAATGAATTCTTCAGCTTGTTGAAGTAGGGAAGTGAGGCGGCGACAAAGCAAGTATTCCTGCACGAACGCTTACAGGCAATTGAAGCCCTTCTGACCACTGGCTGCCCTGTTAACCTGCCCGGCACTGAATTATTCGCCCGGCAGAGCAGCCAAAAAGGAACCAGAATGGGCCCGATGCGATTCGAACGCATGGCCTCCGCCTCGTGAAGGCGGTGTCATAACCAACTAGACCACGAGCCCGCCTATTCGTACATAAGGAATACTGCCTCAGGGATTTAAACCTTTTTCTTTGCCTGTCCTTATCAGAAGTGGAATGAGAGCGAGGAAGGTGGCGATCATACGTGCAGACCGCTTTAAGCGCCGCAGAATGGTTCGCAACGCCTTTCCTGCAGACTCATGCAGGGTTTTAAGGTAGGAAGCGAAGTGTGGTGAAGAGAGCGATGAAGATAAACGTGATAACTGGTGGCCTCTGCGCCGCACGGGGCGTGAAGGCGTACGGGATAAAGGAGGGCAATAAAGGCCTCGCCGTGATCGAGGGTGAAGGAACCGCGACGGGCGTGTTCACCTCGAATAAGCTGAGCGCGGCACCCGTGCGGTTCACGCGGCAGCAGCTCAGGCAGGAGGGCAGGATTAGCGCGATCATTGCGAACAGCGGCTGCGCTAATAGCTTCACCGGCGAGCCGGGATGGCGGGACGCCGAGCGAATGGCTGAGCTCCTCGCTGCGCGGCTGGGTGTTCCGCAGCCGGAAGTTGCGGTTGCCTCTACCGGGCCCATCGGGCTCAAGCTCGATATGCGCTTGATCGAGCGGCAGCTGGGTGTCGTTACGCAGGGGCTGACCGCAGAACCCGCAGGCAGCACGGCCGCGGCGAAGGCGATCATGACTACTGATACCTTCCACAAAGAGGCCGCGGTGCTGATCGAGCCGGACGATGGCGCGCAGGCAGCCATCGGCGGGATTGCTAAGGGTTCAGGCATGATCTCACCCCAGATGACCCTGGCAACGATGCTCTGCTTCATTTATACCGACGCGCAGATCACTCTGGACGCGCTCAGCAGGAGTTTGCAGGAAGCGGTCGATCACTCCTTCAATATGACCGTTGTGGACGGCGATATGAGCACGAACGATATGGTCGTGCTCGTCGCCACTGGCCAGCGCGGCAAGATCAGTGAGCCGGATTTCACCGCGGGCTTAACCGCCGTCTGCCAGCAGCTCGCGCAGCTCATTGCGCGCGATGGCGAAGGTGCCACGAAGTTCGTCGAGGTGAAGGTCATCGGGACATCCTACGCGGCAGATGCACGCGAGGTCGCCCGGGCGATCGTTCGCTCACCCTTGATTAAGAGCGCGATCTTCGGTGAACGCCCCGACCTCACCTGTGGCCGTATCATCTCCACCATCGGCAGCGCCGCGATCTCTTGGGACATTGACCCGCAGGGGGTATCTATACGCTTGAAAAGCGATCGCGAATTCCTGGCGGTGAAGGACGGCGCCTTTATGGACCTCTCCGGCGTGGCGCGCGAGGTCATGAAGGGCAAGGAGCTGCGCATTGAAGTGGATCTGGGCATGGGCGGCGGCGCGGAAGCAACCGCGTGGGGCTGCGATCTCTCCTACGAGTACGTCCGCATAAACGCCGTCCATTA
>CAYYNW010000155.1:0-2909 GCA_964473145.1 uncultured Halobacteria archaeon | reverse complement strand
TGCCCGTTCATGCAGCTTCACCGCGAGGAGCAGGAAGAATGCGGAAAAGCCGAGCAAAGCCGCGAAATCCACGATGAGGGGGTAATAGGCCGTGCCCTGCAGGGCGAACCGCGCCAGATCGGTGAAATAGGTCAGTGGTGAGAGCGAGGCCACCGCGACACCCCAGCCCGGCATCTGCTCCACCGGGATGAAGATGCCGCTGATGAAGATCACGGGGAACTTCACGAAGGTGGAGAGCATCATGATGTTCGAGACCAGGCTCGTCGGCGGGGTGGAGAAGAGCAAGCCGAGCGAGGAGAAGCAGAACGCGGCGAGGAGGATAGCCGCAAGTAATATGACCGGGCTCTTCACGCCAACACCCAGTGCGACGCCCACGGCAACGGGCACGGCGGAGATGCAGACGCCGAAGATGAAACTGGCGAGGATATCGCCCAGTATCAGGGTTCGCACCGAGATAGGGCAGGATATGAGCCGCTCAAGCGTTCGCATCTGCGTCTCCCACGGCATGATCACCGGCGAGACCGAGGTGGCGGTGAAGAAGAGGGTCATGGCCATCAGTCCGGGTATGATGAATGCCGCGGGCAAGTCGCGGCCGACGGAAAAGGCGAGGAACAGGAAGAGGGGGGACAACACGCCGAAGATGACCACGGGCCCCTTGAAGTAGTAGAGCTGGATGTCCTTCTTGATGATTGCCCAGACCTTACCACTCATTCCGGTGCGCCTCCCGTCAGCTTCACGAAGACGTCCTCCAGCGAGGGCGCTTGAACGTTGACACTGATGATCTTCAACCCGTTACGCTTTGCAAAGTCAACAATCGAGCTGATCACCTCGTGCGGCTCGGCGGTGTATATCCGGTAAGCATCACCTACGCGCTCGGCACCGGGTGGTGGGCTGCTGAGGGGCTTATCGAAGCTGAACTCGACGGTTACCGTACCACCGATCCGGTGCCGCAGGATCTCAGGGCTCTCGAGGGCAACCAGCTTGCCGCGGTTGATGATCCCCACGCGATCGCAGAGCATGCTCACCTCCTGCATGTTGTGCGAGGTGAGGAAGACTGCCCGGCCCTCATCCCTGAGCGCTTGTATCTTCTGCCTGATCGATCTCGCGCTCAGGACATCCAGGCCGCTCGTCGGCTCGTCCAGGAAAAGAACTGCAGGATCGCTCACGAGCGCCATAGCGAGCATGAGCCGCTGCTTCATCCCCTTGGAGTAGCTCTTCACCTTGCTCGCGCGCCGCTCATAGAGCCCGAATTCCGTGAGCAGGCTGGCTGCTCGCTGTTCACCTTCGCGTCGCGGAATGCCATAGAGCGACGCGATGAGCATGAGGTTGCCCCAGGCGGTCAGATCCACATAGGCATTTGCCGTCTCGGGCACCACGCCCTGTACGGCCTTGGCCCCCGCCGTATCCGCCTGGAGATCATGCCCCAGCACCCGCGCCTCGCCGCCATCAGGCTTGAGCACGCCGGTGAGCATGCGTACCGTGGTCGTCTTCCCCGCGCCATTCGGGCCAAGGAAGCCGAAGATCTCGCCTTGATGCACGGTGAAGGTCACGCAATCAACCGCGGTAAGCCCGTTAAAGCTCTTGCTCAGATCCTGCACTTCTATCGCTTCCATCTGCACGCTCCATAGCGTTCATCCTAATCGTTCTTCCTGGTCGGCATGCTTAATGCGGCTGCTGTATGCCTAGAATGCTCATGCGTGTGCGTGGCGCTATTCCCCGCACGCCGCCTTGAGGTGAGAAGATCACGTGGTTCGGGTTAACCTCATAGCGCTCAGTACCGACGGTTATGGTGCCCTCACCTTCAAGCACGACGAACAAGACAGCGTAGGGCTCGGGATGCGGCGGGATCTCCTGCCCTGCCTCGAGGCATACCAGGACGACATTGAACCACTCGGTCTTGAACAGGTCTTGTTTGACCGGAGCGTTCTCATTGTATTCGATAAGTCCTTGCACGTCAATGTGGTCTAGTGGTTCCATGTTTATCCCCTCTCCCCCTTCAGCATCTCTGCCAGATATTCCCCTTCCTCCGTTATCATCATTGTATCTTCGTACACCTCAACGAAATTCCCCCTCTTTAGCATCTCAAGATGGAAGTTCAATTCCCACTCGGAAAGCGCGAAAACATCCTTCAACTCAGCTTTCTGTACCTGCATAACGCCGCTTAGAAATTTTATGATGCCCCTTCTTTTCGGGTTCCTCCGTGCCTCCAGCACATCCTTCATTGCTAAAGTCGGCTGTTTTCTTTCACCCTTTGCCAGCCAGGGCTTCTTCACACTCCAGATGATTTTATGCAGAAGCGGCTCACCAAACGCGCCGGGATCGTAGAGCTGATAAGTCTCCCCGCCATGTGAAAAATCCACCGGTTCCTCCTGATAGCAGCACTTCACCACCTCAGAAACTACCCCTTTATCCATGCAATTCACCAGGTCTAAAACAGTTATCTGCAGTCTGAACCGTTCAATTACTTCCAGTGGCAGGTTATACAAATAGGGCGTCGGTGCTTTAGCTCCGATTATTCTTTTCTTCTCATCCACCCCGTTTGTCGCTAACGCAATAACTGTATCACCAACTAAGTGACCCGGCGACTCCTCGCCGCAGACTGCCAAATATCTGATATTCGGGTTTGCAACCAGATTACGTACCATCTTCTCTATCCCGATGTTCTCTGTCTGAAGCGTTCCTGCCAAAGCCGCACCAGCATCTAACGCTACCATCACAAGCTCTTCAAGCTCGTCAGGTATTTTAAAATCAAAGGTGTTGAGGATAACACATACGGCAACAGGAGAATAGTCATTCCCTCGTGCGTATCTCCCCTCTTCCGGGGGGTAGTCCTCTGGTGGCTTTACCTTCAACATTTGGATGCCTTTACGTGAATGCTACTGAGATTACCGGTAAGTCTATCGTCCATG
>CAYYNW010000154.1:1807-2925 GCA_964473145.1 uncultured Halobacteria archaeon | reverse complement strand
TAGTAAAGTATCACGAAAACAATAAAGATTTCGATTATCTGATTAACAATATCAACTGGGATTTACGGGAATCTTTTCGACGTGCTCTAACAACCTCAAACCCCGAGGGGTTTTACGAAGCGATTAAAAATTCCTACGCACTGCTCGTTCCTCATGAGGATAAGCTGAAGATTTATCTTCACGAGTATTTTCTCAAAGATGGCTACCCCGAACTTTTAGATCTACGCTCTCTACCCGAATCCGGCGAAAAATTAAGAACCTACCTTAATCTCACGCTGTATAAAGACATCGTACGAATTTTCGATGTACGCGATCCAAGGGCGTTAGAAGAGTTAGCGGTATTATTAGCAGATGCTTCATCGCAACGGATAAATTACGATGATTTATCTAAAACATTATCAATCAAGCGTGATACCCTCATTAAATATCTACATTATCTAGAATCAATATTCATAATTTCTAGGGCAGAATTTTACGCTCAGAGTCGTGCATCTCGACTTAGAAAGCAAAAAAAATTGTACCTGAGTAACGTAGGGCTGAGGAATGCACTCATAGGATTATTAAACGAAGGACTCTTGAAGGACAATCTCGAGCTGGGAAAAGTTGCTGAGATCTTAGTGCATGAGCATTGTAAGAGGCTAAAATTCTGTTTAGAACCTCTAGCAGATCCACAGGTATTTTACTGGCGAACGACTCAAGGCGAAGAGGTTGATGTAATTATGGAAGTATTCAGAAAACCAGTTCCGATCGAATCGAAATATAGTGACTATATACCTAAAAGCGAATTAAAAGGGATATATCAGTTCCTGAAAGAATATGCAGGGTCATTTGGTTTGGTAATCACCAAAAATCGTTTCGATCTAAAAGAACAGATTATTTATATGCCCCTGTGGCTTTTCTTAGTGATGTGTTAGGCCGTTCATTGGTTTTCTGAGCCCAAAAGCTACTCCAATGTCCGCGGCTAAGGTTAAATTGATGAGGTTAAGATGGAGGAGAGGACCAAACGGCGCGTCAGCGCACGGGAAAACGTCGTGATCCCAGGATTAAAAACGAAGAGGAAGTACATCCAGATGCGATTGGAGGATATGGCTGGGTTGAGAATTTAGAACTTGAAGTGG
>CAYYNW010000154.1:0-1707 GCA_964473145.1 uncultured Halobacteria archaeon | reverse complement strand
TTTTTCGAGACCAGCAATAAGCCCCAGCTCCTTAGCGTTCTCGAGATAAAGCTCTACTGCTTCTTTTAACTTTCCAATCGCTTCCTCAGGTGTGTCTCCGCAGCTAGCAACGCCCAACTCAGGGCATTTTGAAACATATACGCCTTCTTCTTCCCAAATCGTGGCTGCTAGATTCACTCTCATCATTTCGCGCTCACTACCAGCATGAAGTAACTGTGATCGGAAGGCGCCTTCAGCCGATACATCTCGTCCTCACCCTCCATTGACCGTGGCTTAGGTTAAAAGTCGCGCGGCATTCGTGAGACCTAAAAATCCGTCATGACGCGGAACTGATCGACTTCTTCCACGCCCATCCGCTGCAGGAATGCCCGTGCCGCCCCGTTCACGTCCTTGGCCACGGTGATCGCGCGACCGACCACAAGAATATCCGCACCGGCAGCGAGCGCCTTCTCGACCTTGTTTACCCGTATCCCGCCCGCCACGGCCACGAGCACCTCATTACCGCAGATGCGCTTGATCTCACTGATATTGCCCCACTCGGTCTCCTGGTTGATTTGTGTCTGCTCGAGGTCGATTGCGCGATGCAGCTCGACGATATCCGGCTTCACGTCGAGGCGCTCTAAGACCACGACGGGGTTCGGCAGATTGATCGTGTCCATGAGCGAGAGCGCGCCCACCTTCTTGCACTCCTCAATGAACTTCTCCATCGTCGTGAGCGGCGCGAGGCCTGAGAAGCCCACCACGTCCGCCGTCGCATCGCCCGCCATCCGCGCTTCCAGGTTACCGGTATCCAGCGTCTTGAGGTCTGCCAGCACGACCGTCTCAGGTCGCAGCTGGTGGATCTTCTGCACCACCTCCACGCCGTAGCGCTTGATCAGCGGCGTGCCCGCCTCGATGATGATCGCATCGCTCCGCGGCAACGCGCGAACAATGCCCTCCACCCGTCGCCAGTCCGGGATATCCAGGGCAACCTCCAGGTACGGTGGGTGCTTCAGATTGTTCATCCTGAATCCGATCATAGCATGTACCGATTTATCTTTCTCCTCTAAAACCTTATCGATGCCCGGGAACTGCTGCATGGCTCGGGTAAGCGCGAGCTTCGTCGCCGCGTAGTTGTACCGGTAGATCCGCTGGTAATCTTTGCCCCGCGGATGGATGAAGACTGAGACGATCACCACGAGCTCCTCAGCCGCTGCCGCGGGGATCGTGCCCTCCTCGACCGCATCGGTAACCGCCTTGGCAACTGCGCTTTGCGCGGGCCCGTACATCTTCTCCGCGTCCTCCAGGTTGCGGATCGTCACTTTGGGCACGAGCAGCGTGGACGGCTTCGCGGGCAGATTCGGCCGGACAACGGCGAGAATGGGCGTGTGACCCTGCCGCGGCTGTGCAAACGAAGCTGCAAACGCGATCCCCGCCGCGTCTTCCTTGCGGCCGATGATCAGATCGATGTGTGCTATTTCCGGCTCCTCACCCACCAGAGCCTCGCCCACGAAGAATCCACCGTTAATCATACATATATGTAAGTAACTGGTGACCGCTTACTATAAAATCTCTCTACTCTGAGGTGGGGATAGAGCTTGCAGAAAAGCAGCCGTCCTCTTTCAGCCCTTCTTTACGAAGCGGCCGCAGATCATCCCAACTAAGGACAGTTCAATGCGACCTGCGGAGTGATCACGTGTACCGAGTTCGTGGACGTCAACGGCAAGC
>CAYYNW010000153.1:0-2946 GCA_964473145.1 uncultured Halobacteria archaeon | reverse complement strand
TTTTGTTCTCGGTAACTCTGCAGGCGTAATAAAGATAAACAACGAACGCTTTCAGGTCGTCCTCGAACTCACCGTGTACGCCCTCTGGCAGTTCCGCTTCATACAATTTGCTCTCACCGGGCGAATAAAAACGTTCCAGTTTGTATTCCACGTTATCCGTGCTGAATTTGATATTTTGAACCACTACACTTCGGTAGCCTTTATGCTTGGCATCAGGCGGGAGGGTTTTCCTGTCAACCCGTCTATACTCTGTTCGATCTATCTTAATTCTGGGCTTCTTCGCACTTTTTCTCCAGTTTTTCTTCCTCTCCGCTTTTAGGCTTGGGATGTTATCTTCTTTTTCCGCTGTCTTAGGTGGGAACTTTAGCTTTCCCTTTTCGCCCTTCAGTCGGTTTATTTCATCTTTCAAGGATTGGTTTTCATTTTGGAGCCCTTCATTGAACTGTGCTTGTGATTCTATGATATTGAGAAGTTTGAGTATGAGGGCTTTAACTGCTTCCCTATCACCGAAATCTATGCCTTCTGGATCCAGAGTTATTATCTCTTCAGGTATAGTGACCGCCATAAATGTGCATCTGAACAACCCCCTTTATAAAACTTTCGGTTTAAACCTTTTAAGAACCACTTGATATTGAGCAAATACGCGTAGTCGGATCATCCCGCCTTCACTGCCATTCCGCTCGATCCTGCGCGAGCACCCCGAGGATCTCCTCGTACACGGTCCGCAACTTCTCCTTCTTCCGCACGTGCCCCAGCAGCTTCTTGATCACCAGCTCCGGCGTGCTGGAGCCGATATGGTTGAACCGCGGCTGGCGGTCCACCAGGATATTACCCCTGGCATCCAAGCCTTCCGACTCGATGCCGTCCACCCGCACACTCTTCAAATTGATATGGGGCAGTAACTCGTGGATCAGGTGCGTGATCATCACGGCCAGGGTATCCTTTGGCAGGTTGTTCAGAACTGAAGCCATGATCCGGCCCATCGCGCCCGGCTCCGTGAGCGCTTCCAGTTCGTCGATCAGGACGACCTTGGGGCCCGGACGCATGAAGATGCGGCTCAGCGCCTTCATCGAGTACTCGAACGAGCCGGTCTTCTTGATCATCTTGCGCCGGTACAGATAGAGCGGCACGACCGGCAGCTCCGCGCGTTCCGCAGGCACCGGGAGGCCGTACGCGGTGAGAATGAGCGAGCTCGCGAGCATGATGAGCAAGCAGGTCTTGCCGCCGCTGTTCGCGCCCGTGAGGATTGTAACAGGATGCGGGGTCGCGCCAAAGAGGCCGATATTCACCCTGCCCACGGCGTACGAGACCGGCACCACCGGCTCGCCACCCTGACGCGCTTCATCGACGAGGAAGGGGTTCCTGCCCGCGATCACGCCCAGGCCGCCCTCCACGAGCTCCGGGACCGTCAACCCAAAGTCGCGACTGAATGCCGCGATCGCGAGCATCACGTCGAGCTGCACGAGCCCTTGTAACGCGGTGCTCACCACTGCCCGCTGCACTTCCAGCTGCCGTGCGCAGTCGCGCACCGCATAGTAGCGCCGCTCAGCCTGCCGTCGAACGTACCGGCGGCGCAGAAGCTCAATCGTCCGTCGAGCGAATTCAAACGGCGGGCCGCGCTCAAGATTCTCAAATGCGCTCTCCCCGAGGACCGCGCGGTCCTCACGGTCGAGCTGCAGCTCGGACGCCATGTTAGACACAACCTCATCCAGGTAACTCCTGAACTCGTCCGCGCCGCCGCCGGTTCGCACGAGCCTGCTCGCTTCTCGGTTCAACGCCTCCTCCCATCGGTTGAGCACCTCGTCGAAGTCAAGCCCACCAGCGCGCTTTGCCGCTTCTAGCTCGCGTAAAAGCAGCAGGACACGCTCCAGATCCGCTGCGGCGATGTCACGGAAGAGTGGTGAATCCCTTAGTTCCGCGAACGCCGTTAGGATGCGGAGAACTGCTTCGAGAGCACGCTTCTTTGCTCTGAATGCCGTGACCACCAGGTCTGGATAGATGGTGCTGAGGTCCCGCACCGTCTCGGAGGTGATGGGTACAATGCCCGGTTCGTCAACCACGAACTCCTCGACACCTTCCGTGAGAATGAGAATGACCGATTCCTTCTGTAATAGCTCGCCCGCTCGAGCGGCCGTATCGAGTAGCGTGACACGGACATAATCGCCATACCGCGCCTTGATCGCCACTTCCTGGCTCCGCGTTCGAACCGCGATGAGTGGCGACGTGCCGAAGCGCACAGGCTCCAGTATCGCTTCCCTGAGGAGCGCTCGCACTTCCGCTACCCGGTCCTCGCCCAGCTGCGCCGCCAGCCGTTCGCTCTCACGCACTTCATTGAGCCGCTTCGCCAGCTCTTCACGCGCGAGGGTCGGCGTAGAGGTGAGCACGCGTTCCTTCCCCTGCTTCGTCACGGTATACCGTGCGAGGATGGTCAGCAGCTCCTTCGCGAGATCCTTCGTCTCTTTCGTGCAGAAGATATCACGCACCTTATAGCCCGTCAAACGCTCATTGCGGCGCGTTACGAGCTTCTCCGCATCGCTCGCCACGTTGAGCCCGGCGAGCAGCGCAAGGGTCTCGAGATCCGGCAGCGCCAGCGCATCCTCCAGTAACGGCTGCAGGAACGGTGCCAGATCCGCGTACAACGATCTTTCACGTGCCATTCCGCTGATCCTCCTATTAGTGACGCACCTTCTTAATTATTCACCTTTCCCGCTCGCTCTAGCTACCCCGAGAGCACAGGCGGTCAATAAGCGACTGCTATTTATACGGTGCGTGCAAATAATCCACCATCGCTCACCGCGGCATGCCTCTCCAGATTCCTCAGCTCATGCTCGGCACCTCACCCTTCATCGGCGCGGGCCAGTTTGGCTTGACGGCCTATGAGTACCGTACCCAGTTCTATTATAACGAGGCGAACATGACGCGGCTATTCCTTGCCGCGGCACAGCG
>CAYYNW010000152.1:0-2961 GCA_964473145.1 uncultured Halobacteria archaeon | reverse complement strand
TTCTCCGCAATGTGCAGCTCAAAGGTCCGCGGAGAAGGGCGGAAATCATCGAGTGAGAAGGTGAAATAGGAGTAGTCGCCCGTTTTGCCGTTGAAGACCTGAACGAAGGCGTGCGAGTCCTCGTGAGAGACACCGAGCGCTATGCCCGGAACCACGGCTAAAATCGTCTCTTCCACCGCGTCCACGAGCTTGAAGTACCAGCCCTCGAAGTACTTCCGCCGGTGCTTTGAGCCCTGGAAGAGCTCAGAGTGCCAGATTTTGCGAAGGGTAGGTAAGACCATAATTAAAGGGAGGGAAGGTAGTTGTATCCCTGGCGGGTTCGCTCAGGCCACCACAGTTACCAGGGAACAGTTCACGCCCTGGAGAAACAGAAATTGAGGCACTACACATCCAGATTCATCACTTCGGTCGCATGCGCCTGGATGAATATCCGGCGCGGCTCGACCTCCTCGCCCATCAGCACGCTGAAGAGCCAGTCCGCCTCCGCGGCATCCTCCAGCGTCACGCGTTTGATGCACCGCGTCGCGGGGTCCATCGTCGTCTCCCAGAGCTGATCGGCATTCATCTCGCCCAGCCCCTTGTACCGCTGGATCTTCACGCCCGAATCGCCCTCCTTCACCTGCAGCTCAGCAAGCACTCGCGTGTATTCTTCATCGGAGAAGGCGTAGCGCGTCTCTGTGCCCTTCTTCACCATGTACAGGGGCGGCAGCGCAATGTACACGTGGTTCATGGTCACCAGGTCCTGCATGTACCGGTAGAAGAAGGTGAGCAGCAGCGTTCGGATGTGCGCACCGTCGACGTCCGCATCGCTCATGATGATTACCCGATGGTAGCGGAGCTGCTCGATCGCGAAACCCTCGCCAATGCCCGCGCCCACTGCGGTCACCAGCGCCCGGATCTCAGTGCTCTTCAGGATCTTGTCCAGCCGCGCCTTCTCCACGTTCAGGATCTTGCCGCGAATGGGGAGGATCGCCTGGAAGTTCTTGTCCCTGGCCTGTTTCGCCGAGCCACCGGCGGAATCGCCCTCCACAATGTAGATCTCGCGTTTCGCCGGGTCCCTCTCGGAGCAGTCAGCGAGCTTGCCGGGGAGCGAATCGGCGATGGAATCCTTCTTCCGCACGATGTCGCGTGCATGCCGCGCGGCTTCGCGCGCCTGCGCCGCCTCCATGCCCTTCCTGACCACCGCCGCTGCATCGTTCGGATGCTCCTCCAGGTACTCGCCGAGGTGCTCGCGCACCACCGATTCCACAATGCCCCGCACCTCGCTATTGCCCAGCTTCGTCTTCGTCTGCCCTTCGAATTGCGGATCACGGAGCTTCACGCTGACGACCGCGGCGAGGCCCTCGCGAACATCATCGCCCTCGAGCGTTTCCTTCTTGAGCAGATTGCTCACCTTGCCATACTCGTTCAGCACCTTGGTGAGGGCCGCTTTGAAGCCGCTGAGATGCCAGCCGCCTTCGATCGTCTTCACATTGTTCACGAACGAGTAGGTATTCTCCACGTAGCTGTCATTGTACTGGATGCCAATCTCAACCGTGACTTCGTCTTTCTTGTCTTCGAAGGTGATGGGGGGATGGAGCACGGTTTTGTCGCGGTTAATATACTCGAGGAACGAAACAAGCCCCCCGTCGAACTTGAACGTCTTCACTTCGCCGGTCCGCTCGTCTTTCAGGGAAAGAGCAAGCCCCTTGTTCAAGAAGGCCAGCTCGCGCAATCGCGTCGTAATGGTGTTCGCATCCATCACGAACGGCCCGAAGATCTGGATATCAGGTTTAAAGCGGACCTTCGTCCCTGATTCCCGGATCTCTTCCTCCGGCCGAGTCACTTCGGTCAAGGCATTGACCGGGTTACCGCGTTCGTAGCGCTGCTGATAGCAGTGGCTGTTCCGCCGCACCTCAACTTCGAGCCACTCGGAGAGCGCATTGACGACCGAAACGCCGACCCCGTGGAGCCCGCCGGCCACCTTGTAGACCTTATCGTCAAACTTACCGCCCGAGTGGAGTTTGGTTAGCACCACCTCCACCGCAGAAAGGTTATACTCCGCGTGCAGGTCAACGGGAATTCCCCGCCCGTTATCATTGACCGTCACGGAGTTATCCGTGTGGATAATCACGTCAATCGCGGTGCAATAGCCTGAACTGGCCTCATCGACGCTATTGTCCAGCACCTCGTTCACGAGGTGGTGAAGGCCGCGGGTACCCGTATCCCCAATATACATCGCCGGCCGCTTTCGCACCGCTACCAGGTCTTCGAGCACCTGGATATCCTTCGCGCTGTAGCTTTCTTCTCCTGCCATCCCTGTATATCTTCTGCGTTAGCCTTCTATTAAACTTGACGCCCGCTCCGTAGACCAGAACAGCGGCTCAGCGGACACCCCAGGTGAAGCGGCTTTCCAGCAGGTAGTTCAGCAGGAAGGCGCAGAAGATGCCCACGATGTTGGAGAGCAGGTAATACACCCCGGCATACTCAGTCAAGAGATAGAGCACGCCGATATTGACCGCCAGGCCGCCGGACCGCCAGATATTGCTCTTCACGAGGCGCGTGATGAACTGAGCGACCTGCGTGGTCTTCTGCTCCTTGAACGTCCAGCGGTCGTTCATGATGAACTGCATGAGGATCGCGATCTCGATCGCCACGATGGCGGAATACAGATAGTAGATACCCGCGACCTCGGTGAAGAGCCAGAGGAAGCCGGTGTTAATCACCGCGCCTATTCCCCCGACGATGGAGAACTTGAAGAGGCGAATCGCGTCCTTCTTCAGCGCCAGTACGCGATCAGGTAGGTTCATACCGCTCTCTGCCTCTGACGATAGTAGGAGTGTGGCAGAACAAAAGCCTTTTTCTTGATTGCGATGCTCTTATATCCTACCAGAGCAGGCGGAGGTTGCCGAGCGGACAAAGGCGTGAGGTTCAGGGCCTCATCCTGAAGGGGTTCGGGAGTTCGAATCTCCCCCTCCGCAT
>CAYYNW010000151.1:0-3001 GCA_964473145.1 uncultured Halobacteria archaeon | reverse complement strand
AGGCGCGTATCCAGGAGCAGCAGGAGAAGGCCGCGTACCGGGGCGAGGGCGTCGGAGCCGAGCCGAGCCAGTATATGTACGGCTGAGCTCAAATCACAAGCTCCAAGCACAAACATTCAAACAAATTCTAAGCACCAAACCAAACTAAACCGAACCTAAGCCTTTATTTGGTTTTTTCTAAAATCGCACTGAATATTTTGAGAAGCTGTGTTGCTTCTTCAATAAGTGCTGCTCGTTCTTGCTCGCCTTCTGATGGTTTCAGTTCAACAAGTTTCAGCCAATAAGCGCTTTCTTTTACCTCTTTTCGACAGATCTTTATCCGCATCACGAAATCTTTCTTGCTTAAAGCCTCGTTCGCCTCGATATAATTGGCGCCAACAGAGCTGGAAGATCGCACAAGCTGTTTTATTACTTCTCCATTTGCGATTGTGTTTGGTAGTGCTTTGGCAAACGCAATCACATTCTTTGCATATTGTAGCGTCCTCTCTTCCAGATCATAGTGTTTCTGTTTTTGATTTTCGGTCATTGTTATTTGTTTTAATTTTGGTATTTGGATTTTGGTATTTCGCGCCGCGGCGCGCGCGGTGTAGATTATTATAGGCGCAGAAGGGCACGATCCGGCCATCAGGCAGGCCATAGTGGATCACGCAGCTGCGCACGCGCGCGCAATCGAAATTGTAGGTGTCCATGAAGTGCATCGCGCCGATAAAGAGCAGGTTGAAGTGAAGATCGCTCAGATCATCGTACGTGTGGCTCTTGATGAAGCTGATGAACACGTCCTTCAGGATGCTGGGATGAATGCTCCGCAGCGCGCTGATACCCGTGATCTTACCGTTCCGCTGGTACGTTGCGATTAACTTAGCCATATCCACGTACTTCGTGAGCGGCTCCACCGTACCGCTCTTCTTGTCGAGCACAAGATAGGTGAACGCGCCACAGGAAAAATGGCAGTGCACCGCCGATTTGCCCAGCGTCCCGAGCAGCACGCTCATTACGGAGGGGGGATAGAAATCCTCGGCCCGCAGTAAGCCCGTCTGGTTCTCTACTTCATGAATCACATCAGAGACCGTGATCCTCTCGGCTGAATCATGTGGCGTGCGCCCGCAGAACGATACGGGCTGGAAATTGACACCACGGATTATATCACTGTTCTCGATCGCGTACTTAATGATAGCACCGATCTGGTCATCGTTCACGCCCTTGACGATCGTGGGCACGAGCACGATCGCAGGCTTCGGACCCGCACGCCGGTGGTTCTCGATCGCCTTTTTCTTTACCTCAAGCAGCTTTCGCCCGCGCAATCGCTCATACGGCGCCTCGGTCACGCCGTCGAACTGGAGATACACCACGCTGAGGCCCGCGGACTCCATCGCACGGCAGAAGTCTGCACTCGCCGCCATCTTCATACCGTTCGTGTTCACTTCCACATGCTCGAACTTCGTGCGGGCATAGGCGATGAGCTCCGGGAGATCAGCTCGGAGGGTGGGCTCACCGCCGCTGAACTGCAAGCCCGATGCGTTCGTATTAGCCGCTAGATTGTCGATGATCCCCTTAATTGTCTCCTGTGACAAGTCTGGCTCGGTAGTATCGTTTTCACCTTTCGCAAAGCAGGTCGGGCAGCTCAGGTTGCACCGTCCCGTCACGTCGATCACGCCTAATACCGTTGGTGCCGCGTGCTGAGGGCAGAGGCCGCAGGCGAAAGGGCAGTCCTCCGTCGGATCCGGTGCGGCAGTATCTCGCCGATCCGCGGCGCGGAGGTCGCGCGCTTCGAACTGGTGGTACAGTTGAGCATCGGACCAGACCAGCTCCTTAAACGAGCCGTGGTCCGGGCATTGCTTCGCGAGCCAGACCGCACCGTGCTCCTCGTAGACCTGAGCGTCGATGAGCCGGTAACAGCGGGGGCAGATGCTCGTCGTGGTGCGGATTGGAGTCATGGGTATTCCGTGTATCCTTTAGAGCTTGAAGCTAAAAGAGGCTGTACGATGCGGGAGTGCAACATCTTAATAAGCCGTGCACACTACCAGACCGGTATGTCGGCACAGAGGAGCTTGAGGACTATGCGGCGCCATTCGAGGAGAAAATGCAACGACTTGTTGCAGAACTTGCCGCGCAGTTTGAGCGAGCTGAGGGTCTCAGGGACGAGATAAAAGCGAATCTGGAGGTATTTGGGTATGGATTCTGAGAAGAGCTTGGAACTTATGCTCTCCCAGCCAGAAGGTCAACTTACAGAGTTTATGAAAGACATGAAGGTTTCCAGCGGCACCCTGAGCCCCGATATGAGTTCACCTCGTTCTTCATCGTTATATTCACTAGAAGGCCACAAGTTACCCCCTAAGTCACCCCTCAAGTCACCCCTCAAGTCACCCCTCAAGTTACCACAGAACGTGCCGACCGTGAAACGCTCTTACGATGGGTGTATGAGGGCGTTCATGAGGGAGTAGGTGAGGGAGTACCTGAGGGAGTAAAAGTGCGGCTGTCGAGGGAGATGGTCAAAATCTACGAATATGAGTTGTGTCCATACCGCAAAGTTACCGCAGCTGCCAGGATATCCTCTTCCGGTGGAATTCCCCCGGCGATAGCTGATGCAGCCAGTCCACGACTCGCTGTCTGTATTCAATGGCTAAATCCATGCATAGCGTGAGTTCTATATCGGTAATAACACCATGCGGGCAGACTATCTTCAGCAGTCCAGAGGCGAGCTTCTTGATGCTCTTCTCGTCCCGAATGGTTAATTTTTCAGGCTCGCTCGTTAGTTTCACGCGTTCATCGACGTAGTGCTGGAAGCTCTCTTTTCGCAGCTCATGTACGATCTCGCAGAAATAGTCGGTAATGAAGCCATAGTCTTTGGCGAGATGGATATCCGCCTGGAGTATCTTTGGCATCTCCCAGCCTGGAATGAAGCCGTGGATACGATCGATAAATGCTGACTCTTTCATACAGGTAGGTAAAACAGCAGAAAAATCCTCCGTTGGGACTTCACCCTCTACCTCGATATTCCCGG
>CAYYNW010000150.1:0-3003 GCA_964473145.1 uncultured Halobacteria archaeon | reverse complement strand
CCGGCATCAACTCGACCGTGATCTCGATCGTTCGCGGCATCTCTTCCCTTGCTCACGCTCCTTATGCCCTAGGTAAGTACGCTCTAGTAAATAAATCTTTCAATCCTGCCGTACCATCTACCTCGTCTTTCACCCCTACCATATCCTCTTCAGGCGTGCCTTCTTTACTATCGTGAAAGTACATGCTCGCAATCACGCCCGTCTTCCGGAGCCCGTAGACCTCCGCAGCTCGTCGTGCCTCGAGCCCATCCGGAAAAATAACCGCGGTGTGCCGCTCAAATGCTAATGCAATCGCTTCCGCCTCGCCGTTATGCAATTCACGCTCCAGAAATCTGACTAACGACTCGTTAGCCGGTGCAAGTAAAGCTTTTATACACCCGCTCGTTACTCAATCTCACGAGAAAGAAATGACGGAACATAAAATTCACGAATGTGGCCCCGCAGGTGCCGTCTATGGCCTGGGGTTTATCGGCGCGGCAGTGTATTTTATCGGACAGGCAACCACAGTTTGGATGGGCGTGCTCGGTCTTTTGAAAGCGCTCGTGTGGCCGGCCTTTGTGGTCTATGGCTTGCTGAACTATTTAGGAATGTAGTGGTTGATCGGCCAAAGGGGTGGTGAGCGCGTCCAGACCATTGACGCCACAGCGTAACCGCGCATACGTAAGATTATTGAGCTTCCATCGCCCATTATTCATATCTAATCCCGCCTCTTTACGAGCGGGACGGGTGTGTAAGAGATGACCCGTGAACTCAGATGGCTCATCCTCGTGGTGGCCCTGCTGGGCACAGCGCTGCTCAGCAACGGCTGTGTTGACAAAGCACCATCAGCAACGCCTGCGGCTTCCCTACCGGGTGCTACCAGCTCGCCCAGTCCAGTGCCGCCGGAGTTCCAGCTGCGACTATCCAGCCCTGAGTTCGCGCAGGATGGGTTCATCCCCGCGCGATTTACGTGCGATGGGAATGATATCAACTCCGCGCTCAGGATCGAGAACGTGCCCGCGGGGACGAAAACCCTCGCGCTCATGCTCGAAGACCCGGACGCGCCGGGCGGCACGTGGGTGCACTGGCTCGTCTATGACATCCCCGTGACGATCTGGATCGACGAAGATAGCGTTCCGGGCACGCAGGGACGGAATGATTACGGCGTGACGGACTACCGGGGCCCCTGCCCGCCATCGGGTACGCACCGGTACGTCTTCACACTCTACGCGCTGGATACCGAACTGCAGTTGGACGAAGGTGTGGAGCAGGCGGCCCTGGCGAGGGCCATGCAGGCCCATATACTCGCCACCGCGGAACTCAGCGGCTATTATACACGTGAATGAGGTAAGTCGCACACCGGTCGAGCTGCCGTGGCCTGGCTGGCGAAGCCTGTTGGGAGGATAAAGAAGTCATGGCGTTGGATGACCTTCAGTTATCTTGCTCCCAGGCCCCGCTTTGCCTTCCGCTCTTCTTCGCCGCCGGGCGCCGCCGCTTCCGCTGCCGCTGCACCTCCTCAGAGCCACATTAGAAGAAATGGGTATATAAAACTTTCGGTGTGCCCAGGCGGCTTCCTGCGCGATACGAGAAAAAAAGTGAGGGGCGGACCAAGAGACATTTTAAAGAGCCGCGCGACATCAAGTGATGGTAGCATGAAACTCGTCAAGATCCCGCAGATGGAGAGGGAGGAATACGATCGGCTCATTGCCGACGGGTATGTCAGCCGGATCGCCTTCCAGGGCGAGAAATATCCCTATATCGCGCCCTTCCTCTACGTCTTCGATGGCCGGTACATGTACTTCCTCTCCACGAAGTATGGCTATAAGATCCGCCACTTCCGCCGGAATCCCCACGTCGCGGTCGAAGTGGAGCAGTACAGCCCTGACCTCGCGAGGTACACCTTCGTCACCCTCGCTGGCCAGCTCGTTGAGGTCGAGGACGCCAGGGAGAAGCGAGCGGTTCGCGCGAGCTTCGTGCGCCTCATCACGGCTAAGAAGCTCTCCAGGAACGTTCTGGCCGCGCTCGGCCACGCGCCGGACGAGCCGCTCGACTCGCTCGTCACGGAAGAGCGGAGCAGCGTCTGGAAGCTCACGGATGTCCGTGACATTATCGCGCTCAAGAACGTGGAGTAGAGAAGTACGAAGATGGAGATCAAGAAGCTTGTCCTGGAAGAGAATGTCGGTGGCTACGACCTGCTCGTCCGGAGTGTCGCGGGCAGCCTCGCCATTACCGCGCTCGCGCTCGACTGGGCACCCGCACCCCCGTGGCGCTGGTTACTCGCCTTGATCGCCTTTATCGGGCTCTTCTCGGGGATGACACGCCACTGCACGCCCTACGCCCTGCTGGGCATCAGCACCAAACGGCGCTAACCTGGCGCATGTTTCGGCTCGGCGTCACCGAGATAGATCCCTGAGCGAGTTTGCTCAGCGGTGGCATACGCTGCATTGCATGGTGAGTCACGAAGCACGTGCGGCAGGTTGCGTTCATCTCGGTTCATGAAAGAAACGTCTTCCTGACCAGTTCTTCCAGATCTTCCATCCGCGTTAAGCTCAGTATCTTCTCACTGCCGTCCCGGCGCACCGTGAGATGCACCGAAGACATCTCACCGGTTATCCCGAACAGGCCCTTCAGGATGCCCGCGAAGATATTCTGCATTCGCTCATCGTTCATCGAGACGTAGCCCATGTTCTTCGGCCGTATAGTAATGCACGTCTCGCCCCGCTTCACTGTGATCTTCCGGATCTCCATGCCCCACCATAACTTGATGTTGATCTCGATCGGCTCGTCCTTCTGCTCGCTCATTGCTCTCTCGTAGGGAACATCATGAGAAGTATTTATCCGCGGAACAAGGAAAGGAAAGAGAGGAGGGGTGAGGAAGAGAAATATGGCCCGGGGAGGCGATCATTTGAGGTTTGGCGGTGTGGACGTCGTCGCGCTGGCAGAGCGGTACGGGACTCCGCTCTACGTTACCGATGAGACGATTATCCGAACGAATTTCAGGCGGTATAGAGAAGCGTTCGCTGC
>CAYYNW010000149.1:0-3003 GCA_964473145.1 uncultured Halobacteria archaeon | reverse complement strand
TAGCATTATGGAAATCCAGTTGTCTTCGTTGTACGGGCAGGATTTGTATACCGATTCGGGCATCTACGTGGGGAAGATCGAGGACGTGAGTGTTGATATCAAGGAGAAGCGGATATCAGGGCTGGCGGTGCGGAACGTGAACCCCAACGCGTTCAACGCGGGTAAGAAGAAAGGTGTGATTATTCCCTTCCGCTGGGTAACGGCGATTGGCGATATCGTGATTATCAAGCACGTGCGGCGACAAGGAGCGGAGCAGGAGAGCGAGGAGCTAGAGGAAGGGGAAGGCGAGCGGGAGCGATAAGAAGCGCGCGAATACCTAACGGTCGGGGATGACAGGTCAGGGCCGGGGAAGAGTCAAGCGCGATGCTCGGGGGCGTGAGATCTACGCGGAGATCAAGGCCCTTCCGCCACTCATCGTGCGCGCAGACGGCCGCCACTTCAAGTCCTTGCTCCGCGACCGCGAGCGGTTCCGGAAGCCCTATGACGAGCGATTCGCGCAGGGGATGGCCGAGGCGACGGTACGCTTCTTTGCGCAGAGCGGATTCGACCCGCGACTAGCGTACCTCTTCTCTGACGAGATCAATCTCCTCTTTACGCAGGTTCCGTTCAATGCTCGGGTGGAGAAGCTCGATTCTCTTATTGCCAGCTTCTTAGCGAGCGCGCTCACCCTGAGCCTGGATCTTCACGATAGCCCCGTTGCCTTCGATGCACGGGTCATTCCCCTCTGCGGCGGTGAGGATGCACGCGAGTATTTGGCGCAGCGGCAGGCTGAGGCGTGGCGAAACCATCTCAACGCCTACGGGTATTACGGGCTGCAGGCTGCGGGCATGAGTGAGCGCGAAGCGGAGGAGCGATTGAAGGGGCTGAAGGCCGCGGCAGTACATGAGCTCCTCTTCCAGCAGGGTATTAACCTGACCGATACGCCCGCATGGCAGCGCCGCGGTATGGTGGTGGCGAAGGAGCGCTACGAGAAGTTGGGATATGATCGCCAGCGGGCGGCCGAGGTGAACGTTATCCGGTATAAGGTCGTCCAATGCTGGGATATCCCCCGCTTCAACACAGAGGAAGGGCGGCTGTTTCTCTCGCGTTTTATTCACCACGAGTGAGACTGATGATCGTGTCGCCCTCTCGTCCGGGGGCAGCGGGAATACTAAGAGCACTTACTGTGCGGGCGCCGAGCGCTCAGTCAGGCGAGCGACCCGCGAGGCGCCAAACGAGAAGCATGACCACGAGAAGCAGCAGCGCATAGGCGAGGAAGAGCGGCTGTGCACCGAAGACCTCCGAGAGTGCGCCGCAGACCAGCGGGATACCGCCCAGACCTGCATAGAATGCCGTGTAGTAGATACCCATCACTTTCCCGTGGCGCACCCGCTCCTCTGCTCGCTCGCCCTCACCCTCACTCGCTGCTCGCGAGACCATCGTGAGCGTACCAAGCGAGACGGCACCCAGCCCTGCACCGAGGAGCACACTCATGAGCACGAGTTCGCCGAGACTGGTCGCAAAGGAGAGCACCACGAGGCCGCCGGCACAGAGCACTAACCCGGCACGCGCGAGATTCGCATCGCCCACAAGCGTCATCACGCGGTTCAAGAGCAGCTGGAGGACCGCAAAGACCATGAAGAGCGTGGAGAGAAGCGCGCCGATACAGCCCGCAGAGAGCTTCAAGCCCTCTGGCACCGCGACATAGGGCGAGAACAAGGCACCCATGATGGCCGCAACACCGATCCCGAAGAAGATCATGCTGCACGCGAGCGTCAAGGCTTTGCGATCTTCCCCGGACAACTGCAGACGCTCCTCGCTCGAGTGTTCACGCTGCTTCGGCTCCTCGAGGAAGAGAAATACCAGAGCGGCGCTGAAGAGTGCGAGCGCGGTGCAGACCAGGAACGGCTCGAAGATGCCGTAGCGGTCGAAGAGCACGCCGCCTGATGCCGGGCCCACGGCCAGACCCAGGCCCAAACCGATGTTGTACCCGCTCATTGCCTGACCGCGCTCCGCGTGGCTCGTCACCTCAGCAAGCAGTGCCGTGAGTGCGGGAAAGAATAAGCCCGCTCCTGCGCCCTGGACTGCGCGTATCACGATCCAATCCTGCGGCTCGGTCGCGAACGGAAAGAGGAACGAGGCGAGTGCGAAGAGCAAGAGCCCCGCAATGATCAATGGCTTTCTCCCTGCCCTGTCCGAGAGGATCCCACCCGGAATGGTGAGGGGCGTGCTCACGAGCGTGAACGCGGAGAAGATCAACGCGGCGACGAGGAACGGCGTGCTGGAAGCTGCGACCCACGTGCCGAGGAGCGGTGCAATGACCGTCACCCCGAATTGCGTGCTGAAGACGCAGATCGCGGCGATAAGTACGACGCGCGAACGTCTCTGCACGGGATCTGGCGGCATGTATAGTACTTCTCTAGCCACTTTTATTACTCTTCAGTCTCCTCACCTCAGCGCCGGCCGTGGCAAGTTATTACTGGCAGGAGCTCGTAGGTATCGTATCCATCGTTGAGTCGTCCATGAAGCGTCCATGAAAGTCCTGGTTGGCTCCCGGAATCCCGTGAAGGTGGCTGCCGTGCGGGAAGCGTTCGCACCATACTTCCCCGAGGTAGAGGTCATCGGCCTTGCGGTGAGCACCGGTGTCTCCGCGCAGCCGTGGGATGATGAGACATTTCGAGGCGCGGAGAATCGAGCAGCGGCTTTAAAGGCGCTGAATGCCGCGCAGCAGTTGAACGCGGACTTCTTCGTCGGCCTCGAAGGTGGGATAACGCACGTGGTTCAGCGCTGGTTTGCCTTCGGGGTGGTCTGTATCATGGATACCCGGGGGCGGAAGGCGTATGGCACGCCGCCGTTCTTCGAGCTTCCGCGCTCCGTGGTCGAGGAGCTGCTGCAGGGGAGAGCGAATGAGCTGGGCGAGGTGATGGATGCGCTCATCGGTGAGCGGAATACGAAGGAGCAGCAGGGCTCCGTGGGCTACTTCACCCGGGGCGTCATGACTCGGAAAGCGTATTACGTGGCGGG
>CAYYNW010000148.1:0-3029 GCA_964473145.1 uncultured Halobacteria archaeon | reverse complement strand
TGGCGAGCATGGTAAAAAGGTTGACCTCATCCAGTGCAACCATCTTCGAGGAGCCGGAAGAGGAACCACTACTCGACGGGCTCGTTCCCGATCTCACCTACGCGAAAGAGCTGCTCGGCTGGACGCCGAAACAAACCTTTAGAAAAGGTTTGATCGAAAACCTTTCTTTTTAAAAAGAAATGTTTTACGTAGACGATCTCGAGCTGCGTAGATACGATGCCACGCGAGAATTACCGAAGGATCATAAAGGGCTACACGCCTCACGAGCCAACCACCAGAGGAGACCGGCATTTTAATATTCCGTACTCCTCATTAGATTAGAGATGCAGATGGTGTTCGAAGCGAAAAAGACTGGAATACCCGACGAGGTCGTCAAGGATGTGGTAGCGCGGACGCTGAGATCGAAGGTCGAGGAGCTCAACCACAAGTTACAAGAAATTCAGAAGAGCATAGGTTACTTCGAGCGAAAATACGGTATGAAGACAGCGGAATTCTATGGCACATTTACCCGAGGCGAAGCGGGCGATGCGATGGACTTCTTCGAATGGAAGGCGCTGAAAGAGCTGAACGATGAGCTCACGGAAGAACGAAGCGCGTTACTTGCCGTTGTCTGATGATTGCGCATTATTTCCAGTTCTTGAAGACTGGTGCGAGCAGCGATCCTTCGGTCAAGAATCTACGGCTGATCAGCGAGCGTATCGGCGTGAAGACGGGTTATATCAGGTTTGCACTCGAGCTGAGAGACGGCTCTGAGCTACATGTCTTTGAGTACGTTACTTCAAGTATGCACAAGCTGGATTACTCCTATCACTGGCAGGATAGGGAGCAGAACTTAATCATGAGGTGGGATAACGCACCGCACCATCCAGAAGTGGCACCAGATCATCTCCATGATGGGACCGTCGTGAAACCCACGCACGAACCGACACTAGCAGAGATCCTCAAAATGATTGGAGATAGCATGTGAGCAGAGCAAGCTTCAAGAGGTTCGTCTGATGAGAACGTTAGCGGCAATTCCCTGCTATAATGAGCGACTGGCCATCGGCTCGATCGCCTTGCTCGCGCGTGCACACGTTGACGAGGTCCTCGTGATCGATGACGGCTCGAGTGACGGCACGGCGGCCGTGGCACGTGAAGCGGGCGCTACGGTGATCAGGCATGAACGGAACAAGGGCAAGGGCGCAGCGGTAAAGACTGCGTTGAATTATGCCGCGGCGAACGAATTTGACGTGCTCGTGCTGCTGGACGGCGATGGGCAGCATGATCCAGCGCAAATCCCGCAGCTGCTCCAGCCGATCCAGGATGGCACGGCGGATATCGTGATCGGGTACCGTGAGCTGACTCAGATGCCGCGGCTCCGCCAGGCTGGGCGGCTCGTGCTCGATTATGTCACCGCTCGGGGTGGCCAGGTGATAACGGATTCGCAGTCGGGCTTCCGTGCGTTGAGTCGCAAAGCGGTTGAAGCCTTGCTCTCCAAGAATCTGCGGGCGAACGGGTTCTCGATCGAGTCAGATATGCTTCTGGCGGTACGTGACTTACCCTTGAAGATCGCAGAGGTGCCGATCACCTGCACGTACGACGTCGAGGAGCCGTCAACCAAGAATCCCGTCTCGCACGGCATGGGCGTGCTCGGTAAGATTATCCATTCGATTGCGGAGGGACGGCCGCTGCGCTAAATCGGTGTACCGGGTTTCGTGCTCATCATGGTCGGGTTCTATTTCGGGTTGACGTTGCTACGACAATACAATCGATTGGGGTACTTCTCGCTGCCCTATACGATGCTTGCGGGCTTCTTCATTATCGTGGGTGTGCTGGGCGTGTTCATCGGGCTGGTGCTGAACGTCATTTCACGGTTAGCGAGAGAGCGCGAACGGTGACGAAAGTCCGCTTTCCCTTTGTCCTGGAGCGGCATGACGAGGGCGGGTATACGGTAACGGTGCCGTCCCTTCCCGGTTGTATCACGCAGGGAGCTACGAGGGACGAAGCGATAGCTCACGGCCGAGAGGCGATAGCGGGCTATCTCGAAGCGCTCCGCGATCTCGGGAAGCCGTCCCGGTAGAGGTTGCGGCCGAAGCGAATGGATGACCTCATGTATGAGCGTGAGCTTGTCTCACTGACGAAACTGACCGAGCACTCGTTATCTGAATTCCTCGAAGCTGAACCGGCTATTTACACCCTCGTGGATTTGAGGGTAAGATATGACTGGACGGAGCTAATCAGTGGCTGAGCGAAGTTATTTATTGATTGAGCGCGTATGATAGAAGTGAGGGGGGAGTGTGAAGGTGAGCGAGATAGAGGTCGTGTATGAGAATGGCGTTTTCAAGCCGTTAAAAGAGGTAAAGCTGAAGGAAGGTGCAAAGGCCGTGGTACTGGTCAGAGGCGAAGGAATAGCGGATGTCCTTGAGAAACACCGCATGAAAGTGGACCAAGACGTTCTCAAAGAGTTCTTAGAGGAACGAAGATGATCGTGAAGCAGCTACAAACAACTTTAGCTGATCTTAATGAAGAGCGTCTGAAAGTAACGGGTAAGAAAAGCCCGTCAGAAGCTTTAGGCAAGTTGGTCAAGAAGGAAGGGAATCTGGGTACACTCAAAATCGTATTTGGGAGCAGGACCAGGGCGGAAAAAGAACGCCTTCACCGTGACCTTAGAGAGCTTGAAGAACAGTTTCAGCCATGGATATAATTCTAAGTAAGCTAAGAGGAGAAGAAGGAGAGAGATGGATAGGGCTGCATCTGAGCTAAGTATGGGGTGGATGAGACTGGAGCGGATAACGATCGATCCAGACGTGATGGGTGGTCAGCCTTGCATACGAGGCTTGAGAATACCGGTTCACTTAATCGTTAAACTGTTTGCTACCGGAAGAACGCGGGGCGAGATTTTGGAAGATTATCCCGAACTGGAAGAGGAAGATATAACGCAGGCTTTAGAGTACGCCGCGTGGGCAACATCCGAGAAGATCCTCATGTTACCCCGATGAAGTTCCTCATTGATCTGGCACTTTCGCCGAAGACCGTGAAGGTGCTTCGAG
>CAYYNW010000147.1:0-3044 GCA_964473145.1 uncultured Halobacteria archaeon | reverse complement strand
TGTGTCGCCTGGACCATTGCGGATCTCCTGGAAGGCATCCATCTTCGTGATCACAAATTAGTGGAGAAGGTTTATCTCTTAGAGGACTGCACCTCGGCCGTCGTCGTTCCCGGAGTGATGGACTACACGGAAGAAGCGAATGCGGCCTTCCAGCGGTTCGCCGACGCAGGTATGCACATCGTCCGGTCAACCGAGCCCCTGGACCGCTGGCCGGGCATCCCACTTTCAGGGCTGTAGGTACGCGCTCTCATCAGGCGCCCCGGGTATATGCCGTGGCCAGCTCATGGGAGAGCGCGGTGAGCTGTGCGCTTATCTTAACGGGATACTTCGCCGGTGCGAGCTTCTTGTAGCGCGCGGGCAGCCGTGCGAGGTTCTCAGCCACCCTGTTCCGGATCGTTTCCAGTGATTCCCGCCGCAGCACGTGCCCATTGCTCATGTACTGCTCGAGCAAGGTGGTCGCCGTCTCCATCTCCAGCTCCTCGGTATGGAGCGCAATCACATCGTATGCGTAGGCGCCCTTCTTCAGAACCCGGTAGACCTGCTTCGGGCCGGGCAGTGTTATCTTCTCGGCACTCAGCTTCATCACGGGTCGATATTCTCCCGCCTGACCTTCGACCTCCACCAGTTTGTAATTCACGTTCACCACCGGCGCGTCCTGCGAGGTCCCCATCGCGGTACCCACGCCGAAGATATCGATTGGGGCTTTCTGCGCGAGCAACTGCTCGATCTTATACTCATCGAGATTACCGCTCGCCATGATCCGGACGTACTCGAGCCCGTTCTGGTCCAGTACCGCTCGCACCGCTCTGCTGAGCGCGGCTAAATCGCCGCTATCCAGTCGCACGCCGTGCAGCCTCTTCCCCTGCAGCTCCAGCGCCTTCGCCACGGGCACTGAGCGCCGTGCGCCTTCGACCGTATCGTAGGTATCGATGAGCAGGGTCGTGCTCTCAGGGAAGACGCGTGCATAAGCCTCGAATGCCTCCTGCTCGCGTTCGTGGAACATCACGTAGGAATGCGCCATCGTGCCGTAGATCGGGATGCGGTACTTCATGCCGGCGAGCACGTTCGAGGTACCTGCGCAGCCGGCGAGGTACGAAGCGCGCGCGACCTTCATGCCCGCGTCGGTCCCGTGCGTCCGTCGCAGCGAGAAATCGACGACCTGCTTGCCCTTCGCGGCGTGCACGATGCGCGCGGCCTTCGAAGCGACCATCGTCTGAAAATTCACCGCGTTCAGCAGATAGGTCTCCACGAGTTGTGCCTCGATGATCGGCGCGTTCACCCTGAGTAACGGCTCGTTGGGGAAGACGAGGTTCCCTTCAGGGATCGCGTGAAGCGCACCGGTGAAGCGGAACCTGGCGAGGTACTCGAGAAAGTTCTCAGTGAAGAGCTCTTTCGCCCGGAGATACTCGAGCGCCTCCTGGGGGAATCGTGCATGCTCGAGATAATCGAGCGCGCTCTCCAGCCCCGCGGCGACGAGGTACGACCGGTGCGGGGGCATATCGCGAATGAAGAGCTCAAATGAGGCACGTTCATCACGCCCCTCTTCGAAATACGCGGCACACATGGTGAGCTGGTAGAGATCGGTGAGGAGCGCCATGTTCTTCCAGCTCACGAAATCATCCATGAGATGGAGATTGATCTTCACGGCTCTTAAGCCTGCCGGTCGCTCCTCCGTTGCCGGAACGCACGCAGAGCGGAGGAATGCTTAACTATGCTGAGCACCAACACATCCCTAGGTCCATCAGGGCTATAAGCTCAGCTTACTCCCTGCTCGGCATGACTGAGGATGAAGCGATACGGCGGATCTGTGCAGAGGTCTTAAAGAGGCTGAGACCCACGGAGGACGAGCGTCGAAACGTTGAGGCGCTCGTCGAGCGCATCATCAAGCAGCTCGATGCGCGGGCAGCGGAGCTGGGCTTGGCAGCTCATGCCCTCTCCGTCGGGTCGACCGCGCGAAATACCTGGGTGCGCGGCAATGCGGACATCGATATCTTCATCCTCTTCCCCACGACGCACTCGGAGGCTGAGTTAAAGGAGCAGGGACTCGCGCTCGCCAGGAGCGTGGCTGATCGGTACGAGGAGCGGTACGCGGCGCATCCGTACATTCACGCGTACTTCTACGATACTGCGAGCGGTGAGGAGCACGAGGCGGACCTGGTGCCCTGTTTCGCCGTAGAGGATGCGTCGCGGTTGAAGTCCGCGGTGGACCGCACTCCGTTCCATACCCAATATGTGAAGGCGCGAATCGTTGGCCTTGAGGACGACGTGCTCTTGCTCAAGCAATTCCTGACCTGCCTTGGCATTTACGGCTCGGAACTCCGTCGCCGCGGCTTCGCCGGGTATCTCTGCGAGCTACTCATTCTGCACTACTCCTCCTTCCTTGAGCTCGTGAAGAACGCTGCGCGGTGGCAGTATGGCGAGCGAATCGACCTCGAAGGTGCGGGCACGTATACCGGTGAAGGGCACGACCCGCTCATCGTGATCGATCCGGTCGATCCGAATCGTAACGTCGCAGCAGCGGTCTCGGATTTTTCCTTCGCGCGGTTAATTGATGCGGCGCGTGCATTCCTGGCGGAGCCGAGCATAGCGTTCTTTGAGCTCAGAAGGAAAGAGCCGATGACGCAAGCGGCATTCCTGGCGGAGCTACGAGCGCGGGGCACGGAAATCGTGCTGGTCGCGTTCGATGCGCCCGCGGTGGTCGAGGACATCCTGTACCCGCAGTTGCGCAAAGCGGAAGCGTCCGTACGAACCCTGATAGAACGGCACGGCTTCTCGGTCTACCGGAGCGATGTCTGTGCCGCGGGTGGCAAAGCGTATCTCCTCTTCGAGCTGCTCGTGTGGTCGCTTCCCCGAATCAAACGGCATATTGGACCGCCGGTTACCGCAGCATACCATGCTGCGAAGTTCAAAGAGCAGTACCAGCCATCGCACCGTATCTTCATTGAGGATGGGCGGTACACGGTGGAGGTGGCACGACCCTATAGGGACGTGGTAAGTCTGCTCAAAGATCAGGTGAGGTCCTGCAGTCTGGGTAAGCAGGTGGC
>CAYYNW010000146.1:0-3047 GCA_964473145.1 uncultured Halobacteria archaeon | reverse complement strand
GGCGGCATCGGGTACGCGTAGGCGTCGAGGTTGATCCCGCAGCCCTGTGCGAGCGAGCACCGGCCGTGCTCGACGACCGCGATATGGTTGAGGAAGACGTTCCGCTGCACCGCGTCGTACTGCTCGCCCTTGAATTCCCCGGCGCTCCGGTCGAGCGCGCAGAAGAACCCCGCGGATACCTCGCTGAGCTTCTTCCCCTTGACGTCTGCGATCAGGTCCCGGTCCGCGATCTCGAGGATGCCCCTGAGCTGCCCGTCCTCCGCGACGGGATCGCGGAAGAACCCGAGCACTTCACGGCGATCCGTGACGATCCCTGATTTCGGATGCTCGCGCGTGACGGGTATCCCGTTAGCGAAGAGTGCGGCGGCCTTGAGCTCATCGAACGGCTTGAGCACCTTGAGCCCATCGTAATCGTAGACCATCTCCTTCGCGGCGGTCGCGGGCACGCTGAGTAGGCCATCGACTTCACTGAGCGAATCGAGATCGAGCTGCAGTGGCAGCGAGTCCATCGAGAGGGATTCCTCGCTCGGCTTGGGATATTTGTAGCCGTGTGGCATCACGACCACATCGACGTTCGTGTACTTGACTGGTTTGCTTTCGGGAAGCGGATACTCGGCGTCTTCTTCGTGGGAGCCCGTCTTGGCAGCGAGACCTGTAAGTTCGGCGATTAGCGCATCAATTTCGACATCGCTTTCTTTTGTTCCCATGAGGCTTCACTATTAATGCATTCGCACTATGCCCGTTTAAGATGGATCTGATTGCTGAAGCTCAATTCTTTAGGATGCCCACATCTTTGCCCCTTCCTGTTGCGCCACGTAGAAGAGTCCGTTGAGCTTTCTGCCCTTTAATTTGACTTTGATGAACTTGCCGTCTTCTTCACTTAACACGGTCGCTTCGCCTTCGTCGAGGCCCGCGATGTGGGACGACGTATTTTTCGTGGGATTCAGCGGCGACTTCGTCGGCCCATAGAAGGCGATCGCCGCCTTCGGAAGGCGACGGCGAAGGCGGCGGCGAAGGGCGGCGGAAGAGAAGGTGCTGAGCACCGTAAGTCTTATAAGGTGCGAAGTAGTTTCCAGCACTTGATGCTATATGGGAAAGAAGCCGATGGAAGCTGAGCTTTTGGAAGACTCGCACATCTTCCTGCACCCCTTACGCTACCGGCTCCTGGAGCTGCTTGAAGAGAAGCCGATGCACATCAACGCGTTAGCTAGCGCGCTGGGCATGGAAAGGAGACTGGTGACGTACCATCTCGCAACACTGGAAGAACGCGGGTTCTTCATCTCCGCACTCCTTGCTCCAGCAGCTCGCGTATCCTGACCAATTCCCGGAGGATTTCGCCGGTGCCCGTTGCTGCTGCTTCTTTCTCTTCGGCTTCGTAGGTCTCGACGGCCGCGGGTTTCTTGCCTCTGATGAACTGCATGAGCAGCGCCCTCAGCTCCTCGAAGTGCTCGATCCCGTTCATCCCGATCTCAGCCCTGGTTTGCTGGCCTGAATAGCCCGCGGTTTGAATGCGGAGCGCGGCGATGCCGAGCATCCGTGAGATAGGGCCCTGGATCGTGTCGATATTGGTGATCCTGTTGTAGGGCACGACCCCTGTCTGGCGGAACCACACGCCCCGCTGCCATACCACTTCGTCGTGCGTCAGTTTGTACCGGATCGTCCCGTAGTATCTGGGAATCCAGTAGACGATGAAGCCGAGAAACGCGAGCAACGGGAATACGAGGAAGAAGAGAACGATAAAGGGTGCAGTATCGGATATGCGGGGGATGTAAAGGACAAGCGGGACGCACCAAGGGAGCACGCCGATGAGGATGGCGAGGAGCAGATAAATGAAGTAGAGCGTTCTCAACTGCGGCGCAGGCCTGAATTCTTCATCGAGGTTGATCTCAGCTGGCATGTTCACACACCTTTATTTCTGGCAGTAGAACTTATCCACCGCCATCGGGTATCCAGTCCTCAGGCAGCTTCTGCAAGGGATACTTCTGCCGCAGTCGTTTTGCCGCTTCGGCTGGCGAGAGCTTCTCATCCTGCACCAGGCGCCGGAATTCTTCGCTGATTTCAGCCATCGTATTTCTGCCTTAGTTCACCACATTCGGGTTCGTTCAGTATTCTAGCCAGTTCTCAACTTCCAGGCCTTCTATCCTACTAAAGTGCTCTTCGTCGGCCGTTACTAAAACCAGACCGTTACTAAGGCAAGAAGCGGCAATGAGAATATCCGCATCTTCGATCAGTTCACCTCGTCGCATTAATGCTGCATAGAGTTCTGATGCCCGTTTAATAATAGCTCTGTCCAGTATTATTAGCGTACTGGTATCCATTAATGCTTCAAAACTTCTGATTTTTCGCTCATTACCAAGATATTTTAACCCACGAAGTATCTCGTAATAGGTTATTATGCTGAGACTAATACTAGTGTATTCTTCAATGTAGTCATGTACTTTAGCAGCGACGTTCTGCTCACCTCTGAGGAAACTGATGAGAATACTTGTATCCAAAAGCGATTTTCTCATAGGTTCAGTGTCCGTCCAAATAGATTTCTCCTTCTTATCGCTTCTTGAAATAACCGCTCTTCTTCCTCGTTCAAATCCTTCAGAAGGCCGGCGTATTGCAGTATACCCCGCTCTTTGTCACCCTTACGCTTTAGTTCTATCTCTACTTCCTCCCCATCTTCCAATTCCAGCTTCTCCAGCGGCTTCAGGATTTCGTGCTCATACACGGCCTTAATTCGAATCATACTTGGTACTTCCTAACTCGCATTTTGCGCTTATAAATCTTTTAGTTGTGTTTCAGGATATTCGACATCTTTTACGGCACTAGGCAAAACGCTATTTCAATCCTACTGAGCAGGAGCGCATGCCGAGGCTACAAAGAACGCGGTCGAGCGCTTGAGCAGCCCGCGCGCGTCCACCGCCCGTTAAACTGCTCGAGGGTGCGCAGCTGCGTGGTCATGGCTATTAGTAAACTACGATTTACGAATAATTAAGTTTTTCGTAAACCCTACTTACTCAAGAAAGAAGCTTTACCAAGAAAGACGGTGCGAGCAAGAT
>CAYYNW010000145.1:0-3059 GCA_964473145.1 uncultured Halobacteria archaeon | reverse complement strand
ATTGCCATTGCGCTCCATAACATTCCCGAAGGGGTCGCCTGCGCGGTGCCGCTCTACTGCGCGACCGGTAACCGTGGCAAGGCATGCCGCTACTCATTCCTCGCGGGGCTGACCGCGCCGTTCGGCGCTATCCTCGCGATCCTCATACTCCTGCCCATACTCAATACCTTCGTGCTCGCGGCTTCGATCGCGCTGGTCGCCGGGATCATGGTCTTCATCTGCTTCGATGAGCTCATACCCATCGCGAACAAGTACGGGAATGAGCATTCCACCAATATCGGCATTATCCTCGGCTTCGTGTTGATGATGCTCGCGCTCACGCTCTTCGAATGAACCTGGTTGGGGACGAACGAAGCTACTGGAAACAGCGCCAGTAAGCCTGCAGCTCAGCTTTGACCGCACGCACCACCTGCTCGGTCGCATGCACCGCCCCATCCGTCCGGTACAGTTCGGGAACGGGCTCAGGCTCTTCTATAACGAGCTCCAGCCCCGCAATGCCCGCGATCAGGGCTAGCCAGGCGAAGGGCAGGATACGCTCATTGTAGCCCGAGGCGATCAGATCGAGCTCCTTACCGCCACAGAGCTCCGCGATCGCCCTGATACGCGTGCCGATCATGCTGAAGCCACCGAGCGGCAGGCCTAACTGCGTCAGCTGATCGTTGAAATAGGGATCCGAGCCGCCGTTACGCACCACCACCTGGGGCTTGAACTCCGCCGCCAGCGGCTCCACAAGCTCAGCAAAGACGCGCTGGTACGACTCGTAGCCCGCGTAGAGCGGCAAGGGCACGTTGACCGTATAGCCTTCACCATCGCCCGAGCCGATCTGGGAGATGAAGCCCGTGCCCGGGTAGATCGTGCGCGGATCCTGGTGCAGATCGATGAACAGGACACGCGGGTCATGATAAAAGTACTCCGCCGTGCCGTTTCCCGCATGCGCATCCGTATCGACGATCAGGATCCGCTCAAGGCCGTAAGCCTCGAGCAGATACGTAGCCACAAATGCGACATCGTTGTAAAGGCAGAAGCCCTCACCAAACGAGCGCTTCGCATGGTGCAGCCCGCCGCCGATCGAGATCGCCTTCTCGAACGTGCCACTGAGCACGAGGTCCGCGGCACGTTTCGCCTGGCCGACGATGAGCCGCGCAGCCTCCTCCAGCCTGCCCGGGCTGCCTCGCGGGAGATTATCCGCGCTGTGGTACTCGTAAAATCGGCCGTCATAGCCCAGATCATCGTGCGCCGCACGATAGAACGCGCGGGTGAACTCGATATACTCAGGGGAGCAGATGCGCAGCAGGTCCGCATCGGTCGCGAAGTCCGCGGCGATCAGCTCGTACTGCTCCGCCAGCAGACGCTCGGTCATGAATTGATAGAACCGCGGGAACCGGCGTCCGCGAAATGGATGGCCCGCGCCGAAATCATACTCCTTGAGCTCAGCTCGATAGCAGATCGCCACGCGCGAGGGCATAACGTTCTTTCCCCTTGGGCCCATACCGAATTACTCGAGCAGTCTTTGCACCGCTTCCCGATCATCTCGGACTTCAACGTCGAACGCACGTAAATTCTCATCTCATCTGATCTGATCGATCGCAGCTTCTCGCTGCTCGCGGACGATCCTAGAGAGCGGCTCACCTCGAGTTAAGATCCTCCTGACTTTCTCTAAATCCTCTTCGCTGGGCTTCAGGATTGCGATACCCAGCTTTTTCGCTAGGTCATTTACCCTGTGGCCCTTAGCGACTGAGAGGTCTGCTTTAATCTGCTTTTCCAAAGGTTCGGCGACCGTTTCATCCATCTCATTAACTACGTTGTGCCTCGCCATACTAATAATCCTCTCCTGTCCAATCGTGATCTTAGCTCTACTGGCAATACCCTTGATCTTTTAAGTACGAACCTTAAGCTCGCGAAGTACGTGAACGGCGCCTATCTCCTTTAAGTAGCGAAATGACGGAATAGAATGTGGACGGACGTGAGGAGCGTGAGGAGCAATGACCACCTGGATCGATGAGCATCTCGCAGTCTCGTCAATGCCCGCTTCCCGCGAGCTTAAAGATCTTGCACGCACCTTCAGTGCAGTCGCGGTGCTCGTTGAGGGCTGGGAGCTGGAGTACGATCCCGCGCAGTTGCAGCTGCTCGGCGTGAACGTGAACCACCTCCCGATACCTGATTTCGGGATACCGCGCCTACCGGAGCTCCAACAACTCGTTGCATGGCTACTTACCGAAACGGGGGACGGCCATGCCGCACTGGTCCATTGCGTCGGCGGCATTGGGCGAAGTGGCATGGTCGCCGCAGCGTACCTCGTCGCACGGGGCGTCCCCGTTGAGGATGCGATCAAGCACGTCAAAGGACTGATACGCGGCGCGCTCCAGCTCGAGGAGCAGGTGAATATGGTGCACCAGTTCGCGCTGCGGTAGGTGCTGCTTCTGTTCGTGCTGTGATAGTAGATGCGGCAGTTCGCGCAGCGGTCGACCGACGTGACGGGGTGAGGGTAAAAAATGCCCGCTGAAGTGACGATTAACCAAACTACCCTCTCATTGCTGCAGGGCGATATCACGCTGCAGGCGACTGACGCGATAGTGAACGCGGCAAATCCGTCCTTGCTCGGTGGCGGCGGCGTGGATGGCGCAATTCATCGCACAGGTGGCCGGGCGATTCTCGAGGAGTGTAAAGCGATCGTCAGAAGCCAGGGACGGTTACCCACCGGCAAGGCCGTGATCACCACCGGCGGGAAGCTCCCCGCTCGGTACATTATTCACACCGTCGGCCCCGTCTGGCGGGGCGGCAGCGCGAACGAGGCTGCGCTGCTCACCGCCGCCTATCACGCGTGTCTCAACCTGGCGACCGAGCACCACCTGGCCAGCATCGCCTTCCCCTCGATCAGTACGGGCGCGTATCGTTATCCCGTCGCGGAGGCCGCCGCGGTCGCGGTACAGGCCGTAGCATCGTTCCTCATGCACGAGCAGACCTCGCTCCATGAAGTGCTCTTCGTGCTCTTCGATTCTTCTACCTACCAGCAGTATCGCGCCGCGCTCGAGCTGCTCGCGGCAAGCGTCTAGTAAAGA
>CAYYNW010000144.1:0-3133 GCA_964473145.1 uncultured Halobacteria archaeon | reverse complement strand
GCAGTCATCACCTTCTCGACCGTCTTGAAGTGGCGGAGCAGATTGCGGGTCGTCACGATCCCGACATTGGAGAGCGCGGAGATGAAGTATTCCTGCTGCTCCTTCAGCGATGCCGCGGGCTTCTTGCCGTGCGGCGTGATCTCCTTTTTCTTCGGCTGCTGCTCTCGTTTCGCGATCACGTAGAGCAAAGACGCGGTATCAGCCTCGTCCCGTGTCTGAATGATCGGCACCGCGAGGTCAATGGCGATGCTCGCCAGCACGGCGCGGACCACGTTGGGATGCACGTTCCGCTGCCCGTAGAGCGATTCGCCTTCGATCACGAGCACGGGCTTCTCATACTCCTTCCGCATCCGGAGGATTTGCTCGAGCAGGTTCCTCCGTTTATTGATCAGTGACTCCAGGAAATCGGTCGTGCTCTTCCGCTCGATACAGATCCGGTCTGAGATCACGTAATCTCCCACCCCGAGATTCTGTAATCGCAGCTCCACACCGGCGTGCTCGAGGAACCGAGCCACGCCCGATTTCGTCTCCCGCGGGTCGACGATGATCGTGAGATGCTCGCCCTGCTCGAAGTCGGTGATCGTGCGCTGCTCCTCGTTCACTTTTGGCTCCACTTGTGCCGCCTGCGTGACTGCTCTTCGTTCCACCGTCTCAGTTGCTACGGCTTCGCCGTTCACGCTGGCCTCCTTCGCCTCCAGCTCGAGCATGCCCAGCTCCTTGATCCGCAGGCGCATCTCGCGTTCCTTGCTCTTGCTGAGCCAGTAGTACGCTTCATCCTTCGTACCCTTGCCGATGAGCACGATCACCTTCCCAACTTTCTTCCGCGCAGTTCGGCCCTTGCGCTGGATGGTCCGGATCGCCGATGGTATCGGCTCGTAGAAGAGCACGAGGTCGGTCGCGGGAATGTCCAGTCCCTCCTCGGCGACCGAGGTGGCCACCAGGACGTTATACTCGCCCGCGCGGAATTTATCGAGGATCTCAACCTGCTCCTTCTGCTTCAGCCCCTTATCCTCCTCCTTCGAGGCCTGGCCGATGAATTTAACGGCCCGAATGCCCGCCTTTTCCGCGTGCTGCGCGAGCAGCGCGGTGATGATCATCTCCGCGGTGTCGCGATAATTGGTGAAGACGATAATGCGCGTCTCCGGCCGCGCGCGGACCTCCTCATGGAGTATCTCCAGCAATGCCGGGAGCTTCGGATGCTCACCCGGGTACGCCGCGATCGCGCTCATGGCCGCGACGAATCGCTCGTCCTTCAGTAACCGCTTCGCCGCTTTGCTGCCCTCCTTCGAGAACGCCTCGTTCCGCAAGCGCTCAAAGTACCGATTGACCGCGAAGATCCCCTGCGTCTCGATGAGCTCGATCGCGTGCCTGATCTTCAGTACCTCCGCGAGCAGTGAGAGCGCCTTGTAGAGGTCTGGATGCTTCTCGGTCGCCAGCTGCGCGACGATGCTCTCCCGTACGGCTAAGATCTCTGACTTGGAGATCTCCTTGCTCTTCGCTTTGATCAAGCCGAGCTGACGGAGCGCGGCGAGGCGTTCCGCCAGTACCGCCTCAAGTGCGCGTCTCTGCTGCTTGATCTCCGCTGGGAGTTCGAGGGCACGCCATTCCAGGTCCTTCTTGTAGACGTAGGGAGCGACGTCGCGGTCGTATTCCGTCCTGCTCTCCACGCGCGAAACGCCAAGTGAGCTGCAGATCTCCTCGATCTTCTCCTGCTCACTGCCCGGGGACGCGGTCATCCCGAGCACGAGCGGCTCCTTCGCCTGCGCGGCGTACTTCTCCGCGATATAAACGTACGAGTAGTTCCCTGTTGCACGGTGACATTCATCGAAGATCAGGAGCGCCACGTCAGTGAGTGTTATGCGGTTGCTCAGCAGATCGTTCTCAATGATCTGCGGCGTGGAGACGACGATCCGAGCAGAGTCCCACAACTTCTCACGTTTCTCCGCCAGAATCGTGCCGGTCAAGGTCAGTATCAGTGATGGATCGAGGTTCACGACCTCTTTCAGAAATGCCGCGTGCTGCTCGACCAGCGGTCGCGTCGGCGCCATGAAGAGTATCTTGCCCTTGGAGAGCCGGTTGATGAGCACGAGGAGCGCGATGGTCGTCTTACCCAGCCCGGTCGGCAGGACCACCATCAGTGATTCCTTCAGTGCCACATGGGCAATGGCGAGCTGATACGCCCGCCGTTCGACCATATTGGGCTTCAGGAGCGGATGAGCAAGGAAGGTTGAGGCACGGGAGGCTGCAGGAGTGTGCATAGGTGTAGGTAGGCTGCAGGTGAATAAATAATGGTGACGGCCGCCAGCAGCTTCACGGGCGCTTCACGATGATCGTCAGGTTCGAATCTTTCTCGAAGATTCGCGCATACTCACCCCGTATCCGCGGCTTGAGCATCTCCATGTCCCAGAACCCGGGCATGAGCTCTGCCACCAGCTCGCCATCGGTGAAGATCCGGACCACCCCGTCACGCTCAGAGACGGCCACGCCGATCGCCCTGGTCTCGCGTGAGATCGAAGCGGCAGCCATGTGCCGACTGCCCAGCCCCAGGGGGAGGTCGATGGAGCGAGCGGTGGTATCAATGTACCGTGTCGCGGAGAGCACATAGCCATCGCCGCTGATCACGAACGCGCCATCCATCTTGGCCAGCTCCTTGATCGTGCCCTGGACGTTGGGATCTCGAAGGTCCTTCATTCGCTTCGGATAATGTTCGAGCAGGTCAAGGATCAGGGGCTTAGATCGCAGCAACACCTCCTGCTCGTCTCCCACCACGAATAACGCACCAGCATCGTGCTGCCGCGCGAGATCCACCGCGATCTCGAGCACCAGCTCGAGCACGTCAGCACAGTGCCACTCACCGGCGCAAATAGCACGCAATTTCTCGCTGAGCATGGCGCTCTCATCCTCTCTTTTGAGTCTGTTACCCTCTCCTTTACGCCCGGAGCTTTATAAAGCCGAGGAGCGCGAAACTACTACACATGGGAGAAGTACGGCACGTAGAGCCGAATGGAGTCGCGCGCTCCGCGAAAGCGTATGCGCCCGCGCACATCACCGGCTTCTTCGCGATCTGTGAGCATCCTGACCCCTTATACAAGGGCTCGATCGGCTGCGGGCTCGTGCTGGAAGCGGGGTGTGT
>CAYYNW010000143.1:0-3163 GCA_964473145.1 uncultured Halobacteria archaeon | reverse complement strand
TGCAACTTTTCCTTCTATCCCTCTGAGCCGGCTCAATCTAGAAATCCTCTAAATATAGGTTTATCCTATCTCTTTATCTCAGTTCCGAAGGGCTCGCATGACGTAGAGCACTCATTACGGCCCATGCACTACCCATCGGCGCATCGAGTATATAAAACAACGGTGCTAGGATGGCATAACAAGGCGTGTAGCGGAAGATAGAGGTGAAGCCCATCTAAACATCTCGTAGCTTCTATTATGGCGATCACGACACCAGCGCGCGAAAAATTTCGAGCATTACTCCTACCGGTTTTTTAGGTCGCATAGAACACATCCCCGCCTCCATATCCGACTGGCCTGGCTTTAGAATCTTCCTGAACATTCATTTATTTTAAACCACCTTATTTCGCTATTCTTCTTTGCACCTACATACGCTTTTCGCCTTTTTTTGCACGCTCAACACAAGGGCTAGAGAAATCTACCTTAAACCTTCCACAAGGCTGAGGTTATGATGATAGGAAGAGGTATCATCAAAGTCCACGCTTGAGTTAGTGTTCAGCACGTGGGATGCTACAGGACGGAGGTGAGGACCGCGGATGTCAAGTTAATGGTGGTGGCGGCAACCCCGCTCAGGTTAACAAAATGATTTTTAAGCTTCAGCACCCAGCAAGGTGACAGCCCACGTGCCGACCGTGCTTTTTAAACCCGCCAAGCTACCTTCATAACGAATATGAAAGCTGGGAATAAGATCGCGATCGCCATTGTGGGCTACGGTAACGTTGGCCGCGGGGTTGAAGCGGCCATTAACCTCAATGCGGATACCGAGCTGGTCGCGCTCTTCACGCGGCGGCCGGAGCTCGTGCGTGACGCGGTGAAGGACATTCCGGTACTTTCAACTGAAGATACCGTGCCGTCAGCGGTGAAAATTGATGTGGTTATCCTTTGTGGCGGTTCGAAGGCGGATACACCGGTTCAGGGGCCGATATTTGCCAGACGGTTCACTACGGTCGATAGCTTCGATACCCATGCCGCCATTCCGGAGTATTTCGAGACGATGGACAAGATCGCCAGAGCGCACGGGCACGTGAGCATCATCGCCACCGGCTGGGACCCCGGGCTCTTCTCGATCATGCGCGTGCTCGGCGATGCATTCCTCCCGCAGGGCAAGCAGTACACCTTCTGGGGGCCCGGGGTGAGCCAGGGGCATTCCGATGCCGCGCGGCAGGTGAAAGGCGTCGTGGATGCGCGCTCGTACACATTTCCGGTCGAGCGCGCGGTAGAGCGTGTCCGGAGCGGTGAGATACCGACATTCAGCAAACGCGAGCTGCATCAGCGCGTGGTCTACGTGGTGCCCGAGGCGGGCGCGGATCGCGAACAAATCCGGCAGACGATCGTGACGATGCCCCATTACTTCGCGGACTACAATACTGAAGTCATCTTCATTACCCGGGAGGAGATGACCGCGCAGCATGCCTGCCTGCCGCATGGCGGGTTCGTCTTCGCCTCAGGCGTGACCGGGACGGGAACCTCCGAAGTGACTGGGAAAGAAGTGAACCGGCACGTGCTCGAATACCGCTGCCAGCTCGAGAGCAATCCGGAGTTCACCGGGAACGTGCTCGTTGCCTTTGCGCGTGCCGCACATCGCCTGAGCATCGAAGGCCGTTCTGGCGCGTTTACCGTGCTCGACATCCCGCCGCGCTACGTGAGCACGCATGCCGCGGCAACTTTACGGAAAGACTTCCTGTAGTATGGCCGGCACTGAATGGTTGCAGCAGCTGCCCGGGATCACAAAGGAGTGGGAGACAGCATTTTCCCTCCTGCGCCGCTACTATGAGCACGAAACCCTTGCTTCCTATCGAATTGCCTATGACCCGGCAACGTGGTACCAGTTCAAGAACCCCGCGCTCATCTTTCCCGAGGAGCGTGTCATGCGGTTCGCCACGCCGAATGCCGCAGTGCCGTTCGACTATTATCCCTCGCGGGTCGCGAAACTGGGTATTGTGGGCCATAACTTCGCGTACCTCGCGGATATCGACGAATATTACCCTTACAACTTCCCAGGGTTCCTCAGTGAGCAGCGTGCAGTCATCACGCCGCTGCAGCGTGCGAATCTGCGTGCCGCGCACGTTATTCCCGACGCACTGGTAGCGGTCACGCGCGAGGGCCTGCGGAGTTTCTTCCGTGCGCTGGGCGCGCCTGCTGCGGGCCTGGGCTCGTACGAGGAGCCCCTGGCCATCATGGAGACGCTGGGCCTGATGGGCATGCCGCGGCACGACGACCCCCTGACGTTCTTCAAAGAGCTCAGCGAGACCGAACGGGCTGCAGTGCACACCCTCTTCGAGACCCCGTACCTCTTCTCCCTCGCGGGCCTGGTGACGCCGCCAGCCTTGAATGCAGACCGGAGTTTCGGGATACGGAACCGGGTGGAATTAACGCACCTCAAAGACCGCCTGCAGCGGTTTGTGCACGCTGAACTCACGGCGACCGAGCTGCGTGCTGAACTGGAGCGGCTGCGCTATACGACGAAGCTTGTGGTCGCGGATTACCGACCTGAGGAGTCGGTCGACCTCCGGTGGGTCAAGCTCGATGCGGCGATGGATCGCGTGAAGCGGACGATCACGGCGTACGAGCATAAAGCCGCGCATGCTCCCTTTGCGTGCTACGAGGATCTGGCAACTGCCCTTCGTCGCATCTACGATAAAGAGGTTAACGCGCGGCGAGCGTACGTGTAGACGATAACTTTTGGATCTTCTCCAAGTTTGGGAGCGAACAGGGGACGAGAAAGCTCCAAACGTACGTTTCTTCACCCATCAATCGTATCATAAGGGGGAGAAGTGCAGAGAAGGAGTTGTTAGAATCGGGATAGTTCCCCTTAGAGCACGTCCCTGAGTTTCGCTACCAGTTCTCTCACCGCATCGGCATGATCCTCGATGGTTTCGGGCGGTAACCAGTGCTCATAGAAGTTCTGATGGAGCGCGGAGGCGAGGCTAAACAATCTTATGAGCCCAGGCTCGTCACGCTCTCTGCTCAGGTTCACGACGAAGTGGAAAAGTTCTCGATGCGATTTCAGCTCGGCACCTCGCCGTGCCGCCACTACTTTGAGGATCTCCGCGGCAGCACCCCAGAGCTTCTCTGAAGCTTGCACGTAGTCCTTTTGCTTGAGCAGCTCCTCAGCTTCCTGCAG
>CAYYNW010000142.1:0-3236 GCA_964473145.1 uncultured Halobacteria archaeon | reverse complement strand
GTGTTGTTCAGAGAAGAAAGAACGGAGACGGCACTCGACGTGGCGAAAGAAATCGTGCGTAAAAGCGTGGCAGCCGGCCGAGGTGCGGTGCTCTCGGCGAGCGAGATTCGAGCACTTTTACGCACCGACCCGCCCTTGCTCGAGCAGTTCATCGACCTCGAGACACAGCTGCAGCCGAACGGGTTTGACCTAACGCTGGCGCAGGTGGAGCGATTTGTGGGCGCGGGCCGCGTTGACTTCAGCAACGCTGAACGGAGGCTCTCGGAACCCGCTAGCGGCGGATATCGGGGGTATACGCTTCAGAGCAGCGGGACAGGGCTTAAAAGTGGGGCACTTCCGGCCGTTTCGGCCGTTTCGGCGGGTTCACGGGCGGCACTTCCGTTTTCCTGACCGTCAGAGAGACCTGGGGCCGTTCCAGCAGTTTTAAGACCTTCTCGGAAGCGCCGAATTTCTGCGCGACTTCCCGAGCTTTTCTGTACCGCCCTAATCTGACCCACCCCTTCACGACACTATCCACGCCTTCCGTGGAAGCGCCGCGTTCCAGTAAGTTCTCAGCGGAACTCAGTAAGCCGCTTTTGACCTTTGCTGTCACCAGGCACTCGACACCCTGTGGTGATGCGCCTAAGTTAACCGTCCTCTCAACAGCACTAACTAATCCCCGCTTAAGCTGCGCCTTCACGAGACAGTCGATACCTGCTGGAGAAGCGCCCAGGTTAACCGTTCTCTGAGCAGCACCCAGTAATCCCGCTTTGACCTGCGCCTTCACGAGGTAATCAATGCCTCGTTTTGGCCCACCACGTTCATTTAATCGCTTATAAGCGGCAAAGAACTGCCCCTTGTCAACCAGTTCTCTCACGCTTCCTTCGTCAGCTGGCTTGAAGAAGCGCTTGATTCCTTCTTTTACCTCTTTAGGCCATCTTCTGTACCGTCTATTCCGTCCGTAACCCGACCTCTCCGTTCTCATACGTGATTCGTTGCTATAGAAGGTTAGTGGTACTTGGGTTATAAAAACCTATGGGTAGCATGGCTCTAGCTCCCTTGTTCACCCTCAGCGTGGTCAGAGGTTAGAACTCCACTGACAGCACGTATCGCGGCGCCCGCGGGCTGCTAATTCTGGGTCGCTTCGGCGGTGGCTGAGCCTCTCCGTGGCACGATTATCCTTCCGCCCTCGCGATCCGATACATATCCACGGGTATGCGCTTCCGATCCTTTGTATGGAATGCGAACTGCCGCTTCAGAGGAAACGCGATCGGGAAGTGCTCAATATCCATGTGAGGAAAGAGCAGCCTGACGAACGTTTCACTCTCTGCATTGAGGAGCGAATAGACAACGGGCGCGATCTCAAGTGCTTTCACCAGAAATACTCGGTCTGCATGCCGGTCCTTCCATTGCGCGCCGAACGGCGGATTCATCACGACGGAGTCACCTGTGCCCTGCACCTCTCGTACCTCACATCGGTAAAAGTCGACAGCCACGCCCAACTTCGCGCTATTACTGCGGGCGACTTCTACGACCTTACTGTCCTTATCTATCCCGATCACGCATCGTGCACCCAGTAGTTTCGCACCGATCCCCAGGATGCCGTTCCCGCAGCCGAGGTCGTACACCACCCTGTCCTCGATGTCGCCCTGCATATACGCGAAGTGGAGCAGCTCAGCGGCAACCGGCGCGGGCGTTGCGTACTGCTCGCTCGCCACATCAGGCTCTGGTATATCCTCGATACGTTCCAGGAGAATCTCAAGCTCTTTTCTCTTCATCTCATCGCGACGGCGGATGGTATGGTAAAAACCGCAACATTTATAAGAGAGGACACGACAAAAAAGTGTGCAGTCCTCCTGCTCACGGGAGCTCAAGAGGTGCGTTAAGGAAGAAGAGGTGAAAGTGTAAAATATGACGACTATTTTGCTTTTGGCCCCTATATGTGCGGGTCTTGTGGCGTTAGGCGTTGCAGGCTACATGAGCTGGTACATCAACCGCCAGCCCACCGGGACGGATAAGATGCGTGAGATTTATGCGGCGATTCGGGCTGGCTCGAAAGCGTACCTGAAGCGGCAATACAGGACGATAGCCATCATTGCCGCCATACTGGCCGTGGTCTTCTATTTCGCCTTCGATTTCAAAAAGCTGCCCTATACGGCGGCTGCGTTCCTGCTGGGCGCGATCTGCTCGCTCGTGGCGGGTTATTTGTCGATGGAGGTGGCAACCCGGGCGAACGTGCGTACCTCTGCAGCCGCGGAGAAGGGTGTAGCGTCGGCGTTGAAGATCTCCTTTTACGGCGGTCTCGTGATGGGGCTTGCAAACGTCGCCCTCTCGCTGATCGGCGTGACCTCGCTCTACTGGCTCTATGGTGATCCGAACATGATCATCGGCTTCGGGTTCGGCGCCTCGCTCTCCGCGCTCTTCGCGCAACTGGGCGGCGGGATCTACACGAAGGCCGCGGACGTTGGCGCGGACCTCGTGGGGAAGATCGAAGCGGGCATCCCGGAGGACGATCCGCGAAACCCCGCAGTCATTGCGGACAACGTTGGCGATAATGTCGGCGATGTCGCGGGTCGTGGCGCGGACCTGTTCGAATCCTGCACGGGCGAGAACATCGGGGCGATGATCGTGGGTCTTGCGCTCTTCGCCGTGACGACCAATATCTATTTCCTCATCTTCCCGCTGCTCGCACGGGCAGTGGGCATTTTCTCCACGATACTGGGCGTGCCGTTCGTCCGCGGAAAGGAGGACGTCGATCCCATGATCTCGCTGCGCAACGGCATCATAGCGACCGTGATCTTCTGCACGATCGGCTTCTACTGGCTCACCATCTATGCGTTTAATTCGCTGAACCTCTTCCTTGCGGGGCTGAGCGGTATTGTGGCAAGCCTGCTCATCGTGCTCATCACAGAATACTACACCTCGAGGCGGTACGGGCCCGTGCAGGAGATCGCGACCGCGAGCAAGACCGGGCCCGCAACGAACCTCATCACCGGCCTGGCGGTGGGTCTGGAGAACACGGCGCTGCCCGTCGTGGTCATTTGTGGCGCGATAGCCGCGTCGTTTTACTTCGGCGGCCTCTTCGGGGAAGGTGTACCCGGCGTGGGCTACTTCATGGGCGGGGTATACGGAACTGCGATTGCCACGATGGGTATGCTCTCCATCGCGGGGATGATACTCGGCCTGGACGGCTTCGGGCCCATTGTGGACAACGCCGCGGGGATCGTGGAGATGTCCGGGGGCTCGAAGAAGATACG
>CAYYNW010000141.1:0-3251 GCA_964473145.1 uncultured Halobacteria archaeon | reverse complement strand
CGATCCCCCTCATCTTCGGGAGCGATCCTGGTGCACTGAAGCTCGCGATTATCCTGGCGATTGTGTTGATGGCACTTGCACTTATCCTCATGTATCTGCCGAGGCTGGTATAGACCAGACGGACGTTTACGCGGTTTACACGCGACACTACAGGCCCAGCGCCTCTTCCCACTGCCGCGTAATACGCTCCACTTTCGCTGCGGCAATGCCCGTGTACTTCTCGGGCTCGAAGAGCTGCTCCCGCTGCGCGGTCGTGATCCGCTCTAAATAGGGTCTGAGTTCCACCTCATCCTGCAGAATAAGCTCCTGCAGCGATTTCTTCTCCCGGTACGCCTGGAGACTCTTCCAGCGGACGTACTCATGCGCATCGGGGTGCCCGGCGTAGGAGAGTAGAATGTACAGGGGCTCCGCAATGATCGTCCCCCGCGCTTTACTGAAATTCTCCTTCATTCGTGCTCTATCCACTTCCAAGCGCTCCGAGATCCGGGTTAATTGCCGTACGCAGTAATCGAAGATGACCAGGAGCTCCTGAATGTACCGCTGAGACGCGGAATTCGTGAGATCGCGCTGATGCTCGGAGATCTGATCGAGGTGCATGGTCACGATCTGGGGCATGAACTTCTTCCAGAGGCTCTTCACGCTCTCGAAGCCAATGGGATTGCGTTTATGTGGCATCGTAGAGGAGCCCACCTGCTCCGCCTCGACTCGCTCCAGTATCTCACCAATCTCGCTTCGCTGCAGGTGCCGCATATCGTCACTGAAGTTTGCCAGCACGGAGAAGCTGCTGATGATCGCATGCACAAAATCGGTCATCGGCTCTGGCGGCACGATCTGCGTGGAGATCGCTGCAGGTTTGATCGCAAGCTCAGCGAGCACCTCGCGCTCGAACGCCTCAGGGTCGTCGAGGAGCAGTGAGGTAGCGTTATATGCGCCGACGGCGCCGGAGAATTTACCGACGAGGTTCTCACTGGCTTCCTTGAGCTTGAGGATCTGCGAGCCCCACCGGTTCACGTACTGCCCGAGTGCGAACCCAAAGGTGATCGGCTCCGCGTACTGCCCATGCGTCCGCCCGATCTGGAGCGTGTCTCGCTCGCGCCGCGCCAGCGTGATCCACGTGCGCTCCAGAGCGAGCATGTCGCGGAGAATGACCTGCAGTACCGCGTCCTTATAGCGGAGCGCATTGGCGGTATCCACGATGTCGTAGGAGGTCGCGCCGAGATGCACGAACGGTTTCGCCTCGTCACGTACCCGCCGCTGGATGACGTTGACGAGCGCGCGGATATCATGCTTCGTCTTCTGCTCCTCTTCATAGACCTCCGCAGCCGTTACGGTTTGAGTAGCGGCTACTATTTCGTCGCTGAGCTCTTTGGGGACCAGACCGCGGTTCGCGAATACGCGCACGAGAGCGGCTTCGACCTTCGCTTTGTAGCGCACGTACGCCTCGTCGGAAAGATAAGCCCGGAGTTCCGTGACGGCGTACCGGTAATCAGTAGGTGAAAAGGCGGAGAAGTCGATCTCCTCTGGCAGGTCCATACGATAAAACATCATACCCCGTAGTCGCTAATAAACCCTTTTCTCCTCACGTTCCACACGACGCTACGCTCAGCGGTGGCAGTTGAAGGCGCAGCCCTGCGGGCTTATAGGGACATTGCTTCAGTCAGCTAGTGCGCTTTCTTTGCCCAGAACTTCTCCGCCTCTTCTTCCATCTGCTCGAGCCGATCGTAATAATCGGGGAACTCGTTGAGATGTGCGAGCGCGATTTTTCCCGTGGTTACGAGATCGTCATTCGTCACATTCGTTGCGGGATCCTGAAGCCCGTGCTCCAGCTCCACGTCCATACCCCGCTTGAACTGATCGAGATCGAACTTATCCCACCTGATTCCCAACTTCTCGCCGATTCTCTTCGCCTCTTCTAAAGAGACACGCTTTTTGGCCGTCATAGGTATGACCTCCTCTATTCTAATGACCTGCCGCAAGATATAATCAATCTCCGCACCTCGGCTCACTCGTCCGTCCAGATCAATGCCCGTTCACGTTCCTCGGCTGGGCGGCATTCAGCGCGCTAAACGCGGCCGGTAAAAGTTACTTTGCTCGACCGCCCTTTTAAAAGGGCATGAAGATTGCGGGCTCGCTTGCTGAGACGGCGAAGGATAAGGCGTGGTACGAGCTGGTGGGCGTGCCGTTTGACGGTAATGCACTCAAGAAAGGGGCACGCTACGGGCCACACGCCATTCGGAAAGCGTCGCAGCGGCTGGAGACGTTCCTCTGGGCGCAACGACGCGAGCTCACCGATCTGCTCTACTACGACCGGGGCGACCTCACGGGAGAGCAAGTAACCGGCGCGAGCACCTGGCTCGAGCCGTTCGACCCCCATAGAAAGCGTATCTTCCTCGGCGGTGACCATTCGATCTCTTACTATCTCGTGAAGCGCCTCCTTGAGACCGGCGCGATCTCTACCGTGATCGTTATAGACGCGCACGCGGATTTCCGTGACTCGTACAAGGGTAATCGCTACTCCAACGCCGCTGTCGTGCGCCGTATCGTGGAATTGGTCGGGTTCGAGCAGGTGATTGAGCTCGGGGTGAGATCTGCATCCGAGGAGGAGTACCGCGTGCTCAACGGCCGGATTCGGCTCTACGATGCCGCGCTCATCCGCGAGCGAGGTGTGGCCTGGCTTACCGGCGAACTCGGGAAGGACGCGGAAAAGAAGACGTATCTCTCGATTGATCTCGATGTGCTCGACCCCAGCATAGCACCCGGTGTGGAGCATCCCGAGCCCTGTGGCTTCGCGCTCGACGACTTGATCGCGCTGATACAGGGCGTGCTGGCCACGAGGGATGTGGTCGCGAGTGATGTGGTGGAAGTGAATCCGCGTCTGGACTGCGGTAACGCGCTCACCAGCCTGCATGCCGCTCGGGTCGTCTTTGAGCTCTTAGCCTGCTACGGTCGTGCGGAAAAGCGTTATTAAGAGCACGGCCCATAGCATAAGACGAGGGGCCGTGTGGTAGCGGACAATCCCACCGGGCTTCGGACCCGGTGACCTGGGTTCAAATCCCAGCGGCTCCGTCAAACCTTTTCTTAGGAAGAAAAGGTTTATCAAAAGAAGAGTTTTTTGGTGGTAATGGCTATCGCGGTCACGAAGTGCGCGGAACTGCGGGATCAGGAGCGCACGGGTTGGGGCGAGGAAGTGCGCCGCTAGCACCCGGGCGTTCATTCCTTTTTATTACCCATACCTAATAGTAGAGTAGCAC
>CAYYNW010000140.1:0-3278 GCA_964473145.1 uncultured Halobacteria archaeon | reverse complement strand
AGCGATGGCACCATTTATGTCGGCTCAGATGACGGTGAGCTTTATGCCTTCGGCACTTACAAGGTTACCTTTGACACAGACTGTGGAGGAACTATCACCTTCGATGGTATCAGCTATAGTGATGGCGAGAGTGTCGGCAAGGGTCCTGGGTTATACAAATATACCATTGTGGCAAATCCGGGAGCTAATTGCACCTTTGTCAGGTGGGAGACGATAGGTGGTATCTCTGTTGCCAATCCAAACGCAGCTTCGACGGCCTGCACTGTCGCAGGCGATGGCACCTTGAGGATGGTACAGCACATCTTGCTAGGGACCCTTGGAATCGGAATCGTGTCGAAGGTAACACCAACACCGACACCAACGTTTATACCCCAGCTTATACCCGTATGCCCATCAGAATGTGAATGTTTGACAGAGCACGATGCAGAATTAAAATTTGGTGGAAGTTTTGTGGCATGCTCAGACACCGTGTGTGGTTATGGGTGGGTAGGAGATCTCCAACTTCCAAAATACTGTTACCGGGAGATATCAAATCTAACACCTGTAACTATCGAACCCTACGATTTCGCTATAACTATCGAACCAAAATATGTAGAAGTAAAAACCGGCGATTCCATTACCTATGAGTTCACCATCTCTTCTACTGCTGATTTCAATGCGCCAGTCGAGCTCAGTCTAAGGACAAAAGCACCGTTATATAATGAGACTTTCTTGCTCCCTACTCAATATCCCCCCTATCCGAAAACATACACCTATACAGTAACCATACCCGAAAATGTTCCCCCATGCACTGCTGAGGGCATTATAACGGCAACTGGTGGTGGTAAGACGCACACAGACGTTGCAACAGTTAAAATACCAGGATTTGAAGGGCTATTCGCGATCTTTGTAATAACAATTAGTTATTTGCTTAGAAAGCGTAAAAAGGGAAAAGGAGAATGAAAAGAAGAAAAAGAATCGCCCAAAAATTACCGCGGATGTCTCGCAGTTTAATGCGGGGTGAAGTGGATGGGGCATGAAGGCCGAAAAGAGCGTTTAGTTTTTAGAGGTACTGCTGGAAGTACAGCTCGCCCACAAATTTCTCGATGAAGTCGCGCTCTTCTTCCAGCTTGATATGCTCGATCCGCGCTGCCAGCGCCTCGCCATCCTCGCGTTTGCGAACCGATACCAGTGCCTGACGGGCGCCCTCGATCGCCGCATTGCCCACCTTCTCGATCTTGCTCCGCTTTATGGGGGGCAGAAGCCCGATCCGCATCGCGTTCCGGAGATTGGTGTAGTTACCGAACGCGCCGGCGAGGTAGATGAGGTCAATATCCCCCAGTGCGACCCCGTAGCGGTCCAGCAGGATCTTGATACCGACAGCAACGGCGGACTTCGCCAGATTGAGCTGATCGATATCCGCTTCGGAGAGGGTAATGCCCCGATCGATCTTAAATTCTTTCTCGGTGCCATAGAACTTGCCCCGGCCATCGATGAGCCGGTGCTCCAGCAGCTCAGCGAGGATGTCAATCAAGCCCGAGCCGCAGATCCCGATCGGCGGGGCATTGAGGATCGTCTTGTATCGCGCTTTGCCCTTCACGAGCCGCACTTCTTGTATCGCGCCACTGATACCGCCGATGCCGTACTTCACGCTGCAGCCCTCGAATGCTGGGCCTGCAGCACATGATGTTGCGATCAACCGATCCTGGTTGCCGAGCACGATTTCAGTGTTGGTGCCGATATCGATCGCCAGGGCGAGCTTCCTGCTTCTGTACATGTTCGTCGCCAGCACCATCGCTAAGGTATCCGCGCCGATAAAACTCCCGATGAGGGGGAGGCCATAGACCGCGGCCTTCGGATGTGCCGTGAGCCCGAGCTCGTGTGCCGCTTTATAGACCGCTTTTGTACTCACTGGCTCGTACGGACTTCTGCCGAGCGGCTCGACAGAAAAGCCGAAGAAGAGGTCGCGCATGACCGAGTTGCCGACGACCACGAGCTCATAGACCTTCTCCGGGGCCGTGAGTGCCGTGATCATCTCGTTGAGCACGATTATGAGTTCCCGTACCAGCTTCTCGCGCCCGGTTCGCGCGAATTCGATCCGTGAGATAACGTTGCTGGCATACCTGGTCTGCGGGTTCTCCTGCGAGATGACCGAGAGCACATGCCCGGTTTCAAGATCCACCAGGTACATGGCGAGCGTCGTCGTGCCAATATCGAGCGCGATTCCGTAGAGTTCACCGGCGTATGCGCTAATATCGTCCGCGCCATACAGCACACGATCCCCTTCACGATGCACCATAGGTGCGATGGGGATCTCCCATAACCGCCCGGATTCTAAGATGCAATATGATCGGCGGGGGACACGAACACAGATCGGCTCCGTAGTCCTGAGCACCCTCGCCTGACAGGCTAACCGATGAACCTCACCCTCTATTACCTTCCGCTCGACCTCGGTCATCGGTGAGAGCGCGCCGGGTGCGCTATCCACTTCTACCAGGCATTGATTACACTTCCCTTCGCCATTGCAGGGCGCGTTGATCTCGACGCCCAGCTCGCGGGCATACTCGAGGATCGTCTTGCCCGCGACGAGGTCAGCAGAGAGGCCTGATTCTTTAAAGAAGATCTTCATGCACAACTCCAATAGTGCCGTAAGTGTTTTAAAGCTTCGGGCATTCTTAGGGTATTCTATGGACGCCACGATGGTGGACGCGCTGCTCGACGTCACCAGAAAGAAGATCGAAGCGTTATGCGAGAAGCGCTTGGCCGAAGGCGCGGACGCCTACGAGCTACTCGATGAGCTGACCCGGGGACTCCGGGAGATCGGCAGGGGGTATAAGGAGCGGTACTTTGATGCGGAACTCATGGTCTCCGGGTGGAACGCGAAGAAGGCCGTGCAGCTCCTCAAGCCGCAGTTGCAAGCGGGGACGAAACGCAAGCGGAGTCTGGGCAGAGTGGTGATCGGCACGGTCAAAGGTGACGTGCATGATATCGGGAAAGATATCGTGACCATTATGCTCTCCTCCGCGGGGTTCGACGTGATCGACCTGGGCATTGATGTGGCGAAAGAGCAGTTCGCGGAGGCCGTCAAGGAGACCGGGGCGGGTATTCTCGCGCTCTCCGCACTCCTGACGACGACCCGGGGCTACATGGCAGATGTCATCGAGCACTGCCGTGGCAATGATCTGGCCGTGAAGATTCTGGTCGGTGGCGGCGCGGTCAATGCTACCTTCGCACAGAAGATCGGCGCCGATGCATACGGAAAGGATGCGGTAGAGGCGATTCGAAAAGCGAAAGAGCTT
>CAYYNW010000139.1:0-3317 GCA_964473145.1 uncultured Halobacteria archaeon | reverse complement strand
AGTATTCCGCACGCATATTCTCGCTCAGGATGCTGTACACCACCTTACCCTTGATCCGCGCGATCGCGCCCAACTCCGGGATGGCCTCCAGCAGATCTTCGGTCGAGAACTGGGGCGAGACCGCGCCAGTGCGGTAATCGACCCGTGAGGCGATCGTGCCGCCCGTCGAGAGAATAGCGATGGTGGGTAACTGCTCCATGCCCGGTTCTCCTGCTTCAGCTCGTCCCGGTGCTCCTCCTCTCGGCTCCTTCGGCCTGCCTGCCCGGCGAATGAGCTCGATCGCCACCTGGTCGGGCCGAATGCCGACATTGTAGCCGCTATCGAGCTTGAGGACAATGTTCCTTGACGCGGTCGGCATCACGATGCCCTCGTACACGACCTGGCCACCCTCGGTCTCCTTGCACAGTCGTATGCGATCGCCCTCTGCAAACTCGGGTTGCTGCATCAAGGAATCATGGTAGCTGCAAGGATAAAAAGGAGTTCAGCCGTGGGGTTAGGGCGAGCTGGTGCCCGGGTGACAAAAACGCCATGGAGCTGGTCATCGAGATAGGGCGTTACCAGTAAGGAAAAGCCGCGGACTAAATGGAAATGGTAGATCAAGTAAATATGCGAGAAGCCTTCTATATCCCGTAGACCTTCCGCATATTCAGGGAAGAGCTCGACCGTCCCCTCACTAGCCGGTGAAACTGCGGCCTGTACGGGCGTACCCGGTGGTTCTTTGAAGGGCGAACGAATGATACCAATGGGTGTATAGCTTATTCCAGTCATGTACGATTATATCTTGTTGAGGTAAATATACTGTTAGCTCCCGGCCCACGGCCTCTTGACAGATCCGCTTCAGCCCCTTCTTCCCCCTCAATCGACCAAGGGCAGGTCTTCCTGATGCTTGCTCTCTCTTCTGCATGATTATTGGAACTTTGGCACCTCGTTCAACTGCAGTGGACTGCGGTACGTTCACCAGACCAAAGGTTTATCTAGCCCGGTGCTCTTACCAACGGGTGGAGTACGCACGATTTTGACGAGTGGAAAGTGAACACCGACGATGCGGAAGCAGGCACCGAATGCTGAAGGCGAGCCGGGGAGGATTTATATCTTCAAGCTCGGCCACCGGTGGTACTTCAAGCAGTTCTTCGATGACCCCCAGCTCTTCGAGGCGCTCTCGAAGTATTATATTCGTGAGCGATTCCGCTTCGAGCTCACTACCGTTGCGGAGCGAGATGAGGCGATGAAGTACCTCAAAGCAAACGGGTACGACCCGGTCATCATTGAAGATACCTGCGGGGTACGCTGAAGAGCGAGCGCACCGCAGGAGAGCCATAGACTTGATCCCTTTATATACCCGTAGACCTACCACTAAGGTAGTGATGCACAAATGGCTGGAGAAGACAACGTGATCTATATTGGGAATAAGCCAGTAATGAGTTATGTCCTGGCCGTCGTGACGCAGTTTAATAACGGCTCCGACGAGCTGGTGATCAAGGCAAGAGGACGCGCGATCTCACGGGCCGTGGATACTGCCGAGGTCGTAAGGAATAAGTTCATGCCGGGAGTAGAAGTGAAGGGCATAACTATGGGGACCGAGCAGCTAACGGGAGAGAGTGGAGACAAAGTGAACGTTTCGTCGCTCGAAATAACACTGGGTGCGAAAGCAAAGTAACCGGTACAAAAGGAGTCAGGGGGTCATCAAATCTCGGAGTTAGAGGGCACTCTCCTTGTTTTTTATCCCTCTTCTTTTTATTTTTGGCACTTCTCCCATCTCTGAAAAATCCTAACCAGAGCCTGCTTCATCCCAACTCAGGATCGTTCATGTTGTAAGAATCCGCCACGTACGGTGGAGATCATCGCCTTCGAACAGTATAACCAGATACGATCTCGCTCGTCGTTAGGCTATAAGGAGCCACCGAAATATCTACGCGAGGTGGAGCACCAGGAATCCAAAAGAAGCGGTCAAGCTGTCAAATCTGCGGGGTGCATACCACCCTGCTTTTTAAAGGTATTTAAATACTCGGAGCCTTACTAGGTGATAAGGAGGGATATACCATGGAGAGATCAAGGGATTTTGGCAGCAGAGGACAGGGTTTTGCTCGTCCACCTCGGGAGATGCACACCGTTACTTGTTCGGAGTGCGGGGTAGAATGTCAAGTACCATTTAAACCCGATGGCACCAAACCTGTTTACTGCCAGGAATGTTACCAGAAGCATCGACCGAAACGATTTTAGTCGAAGAATGCGTGGAGAAAGATTAATTTGATTTTCCTCCTCCAAAACATCGTCGAAAATCGGGAATACCTGTGGTGACATTTTAAAAAAGAGGAAGGGGGGGTTTTATTTTTCCCCTCCTTTACACTTTTTACGCTATGCCTCTAGGATGTCTTCCGCTTTTTTTTTGTCTCCCTTCTGACATGTTTCGCGAGGGCTGTAGCTTTTGGGGCTAGTTCCGCGGCTTCGTCCTCAAACAGTTTCGCCCATTCGCGCCGCTCCTGCGTTCCACATGAGCTTGGTTACAGGCGTTTTTGGAACCGTGGTGGACGGGATAATGCGAAGGTTTATCTTCTCAGACCTTATGGGTATAGTGATGGAGGTTTTTCATAATGTTCGAGACAGATAATCTTTTAATACGGGAATATTTTAGGAAAATGATTGGCGAAGAAGGTCTGGGGATTATAGAAAAAATCCCGGAGGGCGAAATAACCGAAAGCGAGATTGCAACGCTAAGCGATACCAAAACCGCTAGTGTGAGAAAGGTTCTGTACAAGTTATATGAAAGCAGAAATGCCGAATACAGGACTGAACGCAATGATAATAGCGGTTGGATTACTTATTTGTGGCGCTTTAATTGCGATAATGTCAAGAGAATGATGGATAAAGAATCAGATGATGAGTTAAATCGGCTAAGAAAGAAACTTGAATACGTAAGAAAAGGTGAGTTTTATCGGTGCCATTGCCACTGTGTTTTATTTGAAGCAGCAGCGGAACAGGACTTCTGGTGTGTGGACTGCGAATCGAAATTTGAATATTTTGATACCGGAGATTTAATACTAGAGTTAGAGGCGCTAATAGAAGAAAGGGATGGAGAAACGAAGAAGGAGGGGTAAGGGCGCACACGCTGGACGTGGTAGTGGCCGTCCTTGCCTATGACACGGGTGATATACCAACCCGTACCCCTTCAGCACCGCAGCGCAGTAATGATCGGGCGGGGCTGCTGAGCGGTATCGCCACAAGCAGACTAACGCGACTCAGGAAGCAGCGGGGATTTATAGCCACTTCTCCGTTCTTTATTGTGGTGGTTACGTGCCGAGAACCTGACTTGCCGGAGA
>CAYYNW010000138.1:0-3345 GCA_964473145.1 uncultured Halobacteria archaeon | reverse complement strand
CTATCGCTGACTCCAGTCAGGTGCGGGCACCTGAGCCGCTTCGTGTGCTACCTCCGCGGGCCATACCACCCGCCACTCTCCTTCATGGCGCTGCAGTATGACCGGTGTCGCGTTCACGTTCTGCCCTCGGTGATCAAACGCGACACCAGCCCAGCCGGTAATGAGGTGCTCTGCAGGCCAGTTCGTCTCTCGCAGCGCCGTGCGAATCTTCTCAGGGTCAGTGGAGCCCGCGCGATTGATCGCGTCCGCCAGGACGAGGAACGCGGTAAACTCGCGCGCAGTCTGCCCATCCATATCCCGGCCTTCCGGGTGCCGCGCCTTGTAAAGCTCATTGATCTCGCTCACCAATGGATTGGGGTTCTCGAGCCCAGCCCATGCTGACCGGGTAACGATGAAGTTCGCATCACTGCCCATCGTCTCTAGGAACTCCGCGGTCTCGAAGCCGGCATCCTGGGTTAGAAAGAGTGCAGGGAACCAGTTCAGCTGCTTGTACGCGTGCATGAAGCGAATGGCGTCGGCGGTATACGAATTCTGGATGAGGATATCGGGATTGTGCGCCGCGACCCTCAGTGCGAGGGCACTCACGTTGGTGATATCGGGATCATACGAGATGATCTCGAGCAGCTCGAAGTCGGTCTCTTCGATGCACCGCTTCTCAGCCTCAACCGCGCTCGTGCCCCACTTGTTCTCGGTGGAGACGATGACGATCGTCCTCATGCCCAGGTCGTGCGTATCGTTCAGATCCTGCGCGAACCGGAGCAGTGCTTCAGAGAAGGCGAGATCGTCCGGGGTCGTCCGGAAGAACCAGGTATATCCGCGTTCCGTAAGTGCAGGTTCGGTCGAAGCCCCGCAGATAAAGGGTATCCCGTGCTCTTCCGCAGCCGTGCTGGCTGATCTCGTCACCGCGCTATGCCACGCGCCGGTAAGTGCGACGACCTGCTCCTCAGTTATCAGCCGTTCTGCTTCCGCATAGCCCGTTTCTGGACTGCCTTTACTGTCCGCGAAGCGGATACAAACCTCTGCGCCACCGAGAGCGGGCAAGCCGGTGGTGCGTGCCAGCGGGATGTCGAGGTCGTACTCGTGGTTAATGATCTCGGCAGCCAGCTCGAGTGCCACTTGGATATCACGCCCGGTGGCGGCATCCTGACCCGATAAGGAGAATACAGCACCAAGGGGCACCTCACGCTGGGGCGGCGGGAGGCTCAACAGGACGAAGGCCATGCTGGCAACCGCGAGGAGTAAAACGATGAGCAGTACGGCAGTGTGAACCCTGACGTGAGCGGGCCTCTGATGCACGTTCGTCTCATCATACTTTAAGGGGCTCATAGAGATTAGCTATCCTTCTTCTCGCGCACCGTATCCTGCCCGGAGGGCACCTGTGCTGACTCGACCAATTCGTCATTGATCTCACAAGAGAGGCGGTTAAAATAAAACCTGCGCCTGCAAACGGGTAGAGCGCACGGAATGGCTATGAAGTAGCAGAGACACGGCTGTTTGGAATATGTTCTGCAGTAAGCAAGATCTTTGCATTGCCTTCTGCACCTATCGGACATAAGATAGGGTGAAATCGCTCTTTTTAAAATCCGCGAGCAGACCTATTCACCACCATCGAACGAAACAGCAATGACCACTAACTACGGCTGGAAAAGGCGCATCCTTCGCATTGACCTCTCTACCACTGCAGTACAGACCTTTGTGCCTGACGATTCGGTGCTCACGGCGTATCTCGGCGGTCGCGGGCTCGGTGCGAAATTCGTGTACGATGCGGGCCGCGTGGATGCGCTCGCACCAGAGAACCTGCTGGTATTCGCTGCAGGCCCTTTAACCGGCACGCGCACACCTGCCTCGGGCAGAGTCTCGCTCTCCACGAAATCGCCCCTGACGGGCACGATCTTCGACTCGAACTGCGGCGGCACCTTCGGACCGGAGCTGAAGAAGGCGGGCTATGATGCGATCATCATCACGGGCACGTCGTCCGAGCCGGTATACATTGAGATCGAAGACGACTATGTGGACCTGAAACCCGCGGCGGCACTCTGGGGCAGGAACGTGAAAGAGACGGCGAAGCTGCTCAAGGATAAGGGCAGCACCGCCTGCATTGGTCGCGCGGGCGAGCAGCAGGTGCTCCTGGCCTCTATCATGGCCGACACGGTGCATACGTTCGGTCGTGGCGGCGTGGGTGCCGTTATGGGCTCGAAGCGCCTGAAGGCGATCACCGTGAAAGGCACGGGACGCGTGGAGATCTCAGACGAGCGCGAGTTCGAGCGGCAGAAGCAGTCAATTAACCGGCTCATCATCGCCAGTCCGACGATCACCCGGGGCCTCTCGGTCTTCGGTACACCCTTTCTGGTGAAGATCACGAGCTGGATGAAGATCCTGCCCGTCGCCAATTTCCAGCAGGCCGAGCCCAGTGTCAACGTGAGCCCCTTCTTCGGTAAAAGCATTGCGGAGCGCTGCACACCGCGTAAGCGAGCGTGCTATTCCTGCCCCATCGCGTGCAAACGCGAAGATCCTGCAGGCGGTGAGCTGCCCGAGTACGAGACGATCGGGATGATGAGCGCGAACCTGCGAAATGAGGATTACGACGCGATCGTAAAGGCGAACCGGCTCTGTAACGATTACGGCATGGATACTATCTCGGTCGGTGCGACTCTGGGCTGTTACGCTGAGCTACGGGGCGCGGGCATTGCGGGAGCCGAGCTGGTAGCGCTTACCGGGCAGATCGGTGAGCGGGCGGGTATAGGCGCTCGACTGGGGTTTGGTGCCAAACGGTTCGCGGAATCCTTAGGTCATCCTGAAGCAGCGATGCAGGTAAAAGGGCTTGAACTACCAGCTTACGACCCGCGCGGGGTGAAGGGTCTGGGCTTCAGCTATGCAACCTCCAATCGCGGTGGGTGCCATACGCGCGCGTACCTCGTTGCGCCTGAGATCCTGCGAAAGCCCAAAGCGATCGATCCCTATACGCTCGCCGGCAAAGCCGGCCACACCAAGATCTTCCAGGATCGGTTCGCCGCGGTCGATTCACTCGTCGTCTGCAAATTCGCCTTCTTCGGCGTTGGTGAGGAGGAGTACGCGAACGTCCTGAGTGCTGTCACGGGCGTGACCTTCACCTCTGAGGATCTGATGCGTGTGGGTGAGCGGATCTGGAACCTCGAGCGGCTCTATAATCTCCGCGAAGGCTTCTCGAAAGAGGATGATATGCTACCCGGGCGGTTCTTTACCGTGCCGGCGAATGGACGCATCATAGATCACGCGGAGTTCTTACGAACGCGCAGCGAGTACTACCGGATGCGTGGCTGGGACGATAACGGCGTGCCCACCGAGTTGACGTTGAAACGGCTGGGG
>CAYYNW010000137.1:0-3352 GCA_964473145.1 uncultured Halobacteria archaeon | reverse complement strand
CTGAACGTGCTGAAGATCCTCGGCATCCACGCAACGACCGACGCGGTGCTCAGCGTGGTGATGAACGTGCGGAGCAAGCAGATGGGTCGCAAGGACATCGTCAAGGTGGAGGATCGCGAGCTGAGGCCTGAGGAGGTGGATAAGATCGCACTCATCGCGCCCCGTGCCACTATCAACATCATCCGGGACTCCGAGGTGGTGGCGAAGCACAAGGTCTTCCTCCCCACGACCATCGAGGGCATTATCCGGTGCGCCAATCCGAACTGCATCTCCAATGCGGAACGTGAGCCGGTGATCTCCCGGTTCAGCACGGCGGGCGAGAACCCGCTTCGGTTCCGCTGCTACTACTGTGAACGGATGATCGAGGACATATCCGGGTGTCTGTAACGGTAGGTTATCCGGCTGGTTAGAAGTGGTAGCGTTTTTTAACTGTGAAATTCACCTATCTTAAGAGGGCTAGAGGTGGTTGGTAGGGGCCGGTAGATCAGGTGGAAGATCGCTCGCTTGGCGTGCGGGAGGCCTCGGGTTCAAATCCCGACCGGTCCATCGAATCGAGTGGGTAGGAGGGTAGATCAAGTATGGCAGAGCGAGAGCGTGGCCCGCATCCCACACTGCGGATCAAAGGCACGAAGAGCCGGTCCTTATGGGGCAAGAAGATAGTCCTCGGCGTCACCGGCTCCGTGGCGGCGGTACGCGCTTTTGAGCTTGCCCGAGACCTGATACGGCATGGCGCGGATGTTTACGGCGTGATGAGCAAGGCGGCGACCGAGATCATCCATCCTTATACGCTCCATTACGCCACGGGCCACGAGGTGGTCACGAAATTGATGGGCGATATCGAGCACGTTGAGTTCCTCGGTATGGAGGGCTCCGCTGATCTCTTCATTATCGCACCCTGCACGGCCAATACGCTCAATAAGATCGCTACCGGCATCTCGGACACGCCCGTAACGGTCTTCGCGACCACCGCGTTCGGCTCCGGTATTCCCATTCTGATCGTGCCGGCCATGCACGAGTCAATGTACCAGAGCCCGGTCATCATCGAGAACCTTGCGAAGCTGCGCAAACTCGGCGTTACGGTACTGGGCCCGAAGCTCCAGGAGGGCCTCGCTAAGCTCGTCTCCACTGAGGAGATCATCCTCGCCGTTGAGCATCTCCTCGCACCCAAGAGACTCACCGGTAAACGCGTCCTCGTCACCGGCGGCCCGACGGCCGAGCCGATCGATCCGATCAGGGTCTTGACCAACCGGAGCTCGGGTCGCACGGGAATCGAGCTGGCGAAAGAGGCGTACAAGCAAGGCGCGGTGGTTACGCTCGTCCACAGCAAGGAGCTGCGAATCATGGGGATCAGGGAGCTGCGGGTAGAGACGGCGCGTGAGATGATCGAGACCTGCATGCAGGAGCTGCGTACCGGCTATGACGCGCTCATCTCTTCCGCGGCCATCTCCGATTTCACCGTGGAGCGGTCAGCCGCGAAGATCTCCTCCGCGGGCGATTTGCTCCTCCACCTCACGCCCACCCCGAAATTGCTCGAAGAAGCGCGAACGGCATTCCCCGAGCTCCTGATCGTCGGCTTCAAGGCAGAGACGAACGTCACGGTTGAGGAGCTGATCCGGCGTGCGCGTGCGAAGATGGATCGCTACGAGCTTGACATGGTCGTGGCCAATGATATCGGCAAAGGCGGCATCGGCACGGTAGAGAACGACGTGTACCTGCTCCGCCGCGGTACTGACGAGGTGAAGCGCGTCACCGGCATGAAACGACTCATCGCCGAGGAGATTGTGAACGAGCTTGCCGAGCTGTTTTAACTGCATAATCGTGCGCGCAGCGAGCTGAGGAAGATCTTTATACTCGGGGATCTTAGAATCAGCGATGGAGCGAAGGTTACAGCTCGACAAATTGCTCGAGAAAGAGATCTCGACGGCGGAATGCCGCGGTGGAAGCTGCCACGGGATAGTATCCTCGATCGAGGATGTCGATTACACCTCGTATCTCTGGAGCGGGGTTATCCTTGGCGGCCGCGCGATCTTTGTGCACACGAATTTTGGCGGCCCGATGACGGACGTCGAACGATTAGAGGAAGCGAGCCGAAAACGACTTCAGGCGATGCTTGCACTCTGGTATGGCCGGCGACGAGCGCCAACGGTAACGTACCCAGCACCCACTAAACGACGAGGAACGTCCAGGCGTAGAGCAGAAAGACGGGAATAAAATACAGGCGCCACGCACGGCGACTCCAGCTCCTCACTTCTTTGCCGTCCATCGGCCTGATGGGGAGCATCTCGTAGACTGCCATGACGAACGCGACCGCAAAGCCTGCGAGACCAATCGAGCCCACGAACCCACCGAGACCCGAAGCCAGCCAGAAGAGGATTACCATCACGAAGCTCACCAGCGGGCCCGCGAGGGCGATTTTACCGCGCTGGTCTTCCGTCGCATTGCCGTACAGTATCGTCCTCCCCGGCACGGCAAACACGGTCCCAAAGATGAGCGAAGTGATCGCCACGGAAAGCAGACCGACCGGAGCGATCCGGAACTCGGACTCGACACCATAGCGGTGCGCGGTGAAGTTGTGCAACAGCTCGTGAACGATCAGCACGAGTCCCGCGCCGAGGATATAGGGCGGGAGATTCTGCAGGAACGACGAGAGCGTGCTCGCAGTCCAGGCCATAAAGCCACCAAAGAGCAGAAAGGAGACACCCAGGTGCGCGAGTTCAACTCTGCTCAGGCCCAGGATCGTCTGCGTACCCAGCCCGGCGGGCAGTTCCTGATGGCTCGTCTTCTCCAGGAACACCTCCTCACTGATCTCCTCCGCCGCGGTACTGAAGAACCGCTTGATGAATGCGAGGAGCTTGGTACCCAGGCCTGCCAGCAGGATACCGGTCGTGGCGGCAGCGGCAGGCGCAGCTTCGGGCGGGAGTACCGCCATGATGGGCACGCGTTTCTTGGGCACAAAATCAAACCCATAGATCGTGCCACAGAGGATACCCGCGCCCGCAGCGGTCGCATTTGGGACGCCGATGATCACGATCTTCGGCTTGCTGGTAGTCCGTTGAAACTCAAAGACGGCATTTTCGAAGAGCTGCTTGCTCACCTGGTTATGCTTGGGCCCGCCAACCAGGATGAGATTATACTCGTAAATTGAGCGGCCGCCATAGCTCGTTTCGGTATCCGGAATTCGGGGCACATTCGGGTAGTCAGTCAGGATAAGCGGATAGTACTGCTGCTCGACCGCATCGAGATTCGAGCCGATCACCACGAGCGGATGTGGCAGGTCCAGGGCGAAGGGCTCACCCTGCGTGAGGATCAACCCGCTCTCAAGCTCTGCCCGGTACTGCCCCAGCAGCTCCGC
>CAYYNW010000136.1:0-3353 GCA_964473145.1 uncultured Halobacteria archaeon | reverse complement strand
ATAAGACGCTCGCACTCGCGCTCGTCGAGATCGATCGCATGGCCTGCGCGCTGAAATTGCCGAATAATATCAAGGAGGAAGCGTCGGTGCTCTACCGTCGCGCGATGAAGAAGGGGCTCATTAAGGGCCGCAGCATCGAGGAGCTGGTCTCCGCGATGCTCTACATCACCTGCCGCCAGTACGAGGTGCCCCGGACGCTCAAAGAGGTCGCCGCGATCTCACGGAGCCCGCTGAAGAAGATCCGGCGCGCCTATATCTTCCTGCTCCGCAAGCTCGAGCTCAAGCTCGCTCCCGCCGACCCGGCGCTCTATATACCCCGGTTCTGCTCGAAACTCGGCTTGAGCGAGGAGATACGGGAGCGCGCGGTCGAGATCCTGAAGGATGATAAGGGGACCGGCGTCGCGAAGGGCTGGGGGCCGATCGGCACCGCCGCCGCGGCTATTTATATCGCCGCGATGCTCAGCGGCGAGAAGATCACGGAGAAGGAGATCGCTAAGGTCGCTGGCACCACTGAGATTACCATTCGCGATCGCTACAAAGAGCTGGTGACGCGATTGAATATCGATATGTTCGCGCCCCCCGTGCCGCGCGACGGCAAGATGGTGGGTATGGGCGTTACGTGAGGGCGTCACGGCTTCTGACGGATTACAGATTTACTCGCCCGGAAGCATTCCACCTCAGACTGACGCGACTACACGCTGAATCTTGCCGCTATCTGGAGAGCAAGCAATGAAAGCGATCCTCAGTGTATTCGATAAAGCCGGCGTGGCAGCGTTTGCAAACGCGCTGCATGAGCGGGGCATCGCGCTGATTGCGACGGAGGGCACTGCCCGTGTGCTTGAGAAGAGCGGGGTACCGGTAACAAAGGTAGCTGAATTTACCGGATCGCCTGAACTGCTCGGCGGGCTGGTGAAGACCCTGCATCCTCGCATTCACGCCGCGATCGCCACGGGCGAGATCGGGATGGTCGTGGTCAATCTCATCCCGCCCGCGCAAGGCGCCAAAAAACCGCTCGCGAAGATGGATATCGGCGGGGTGGCTCTGATCCGTGCAGGGATAAAGCATTTCGAGAAGGTGACGGTTATCGTGAATCCCGGAAGGTATAACGAGATAATCGCTGCTCTCAGCAAAAGGGGACGAATAGATCAGGGGACGAAGCAACAGCTGGCGAGAGAAGCATTGAGATATCTAATCGCGTACGATTCACAGATTGAGGCTCTTTTAGCTCAGATCTGAGAAAGTGCTTCTCGTACCTAAACATATCCGTGCAGTAATACCCTGCTCTCGCACTTACTTCTTCATAACCCTATCCCGAAGTAGCTCGATTGTTTCCTTTTGTATAGTAACCATAAGATCACCTATCAAACCTAACATGAAGAATTGGACACCAGAAATTATCAGCAACGCGGTAAACACCGTGAGGAGCTCGTGGGTCACGCCTTCGTACCACTCCAGAACAACGTAAAGGCCTGAGAGGACACCAGCAATAATGAAGTAGGTGCCAAGTATGCCAAAATAGAAGAGTGGATTGTGCGTCTTGGCAAGCATGTATAACGTATATAATATTTTGAACCCATCTCGAAAGGTGTTGAGCTTTGCTTTGCCCTTCCTTTCCTGGTACGTAATAGGGACTTCTTTCAGACGTATTCCCCGCTTCACGGATTGAATTGCCATCTCCGCCTCTATCTCAAATCCCTCTTTCTTTAAGTCCAGCTTGCTCATGCACTCTTTGGTGAGCGCTCGGTACCCTGATAGAAGATCATCCAATTTTATACCATAGCCGAGCCAAAATAGTTTATTCAATGCCCGGTTACCAAAGCGATGAAGAGGACTGAAAGAGCCACCAAAGCCAAATCGGTTGCCAATCACATGGTCCGCTTCACCAGTGAGGATTGGTGCCAGCAACGTGCTCACTTCTGACGGTGAGTATGTCCCATCGCCATCAATCAGTACTACTACGTCATCGGTGATGAGATCAAACGCTTGTCGAACCGCTGTGCCCTTACCTTTACCGTCCTGAACTACTACGCGGGCGCCCTCGCGTTCAGCGATTTCGCGTGTGGCATCGGTGCTGTGCCCATCAATGACAAGGATAGTGCGAAAGCCCAAGTTCTTGAACTCGGTTATTACGTCGCCTATAGATTCCGCTTCATTTAAGGTGGGGATGAGTATACACACGCCATTCATGCTCGAAGCTCCTTGTGCATTACTGGTCATTGCCGCGCTCTCCAATCACGAATTGTCCTTGCCAACCCGTCCTTCAAGCCGATCTTCGGCTCCCACCCGAGCAACGTGCGCGCTGTGGTGATGTCCGGCCGCCGCCGCGGCGGATCATCCTTCGGCAGCGGGAAGAACTGGAGCTCTGACGTCGATCCTGTCATCATGTTCACCAGCTCCGCCAGCTCCATGATGGTTATCTCCGCTTCGCTCCCGATGTTGACCACCTGACCTTCCGCATCGTCCATCAGCGCGAGCCGCAGCAGCCCCTCGACCTGATCGGTCACGTAGCAGAAGCTCCGCGTTTGCGTGCCGTCGCCGAAGATCGTCAGCGGTTCGTTCTTCAATGCCTGCTCGATGAACCGCGGGATGACGCGCCCGTAAACGCCCTCTGACCTCATCCGCGGGCCGTAGGTATTGAAGATGCGCGCGATCCGCACGTCCATGCCGTGCTGCAGCCGGTAGGCGATCACAAACGATTCGCCGCAGCGCTTCGCCTCGTCGTAGCAGCTCCGCGGCCCGAGCGGGTTGACGTTGCCATGATAGTCCTCTGAGGTGGGGAACTCGGTCGCGGCGCCGTAGATCTCTGACGTGGAGGTGTACAGGAACCGCGCGCGGTGCTGCTTCGCGATACCCAGTGCGACCCAGATACCCAGGGTGTTCGCCTTGAGTATTTGAATGGGATACTTCGCGAACTCCAGCGGGGATGCGCGGCTCGCAAGGTGTAGCACGAGATCCAGCGGCTCGTCAAAGTAGATTGGTGTTGCGATATCATGCTCGACGAACGTGAATCTATCATTATCCAACAGGTGTGAGATATTCGCTTTCAAGCCACTCGCCAGATTATCCAAACAGATGACGCTCGCACCGCGGTCCACGAGGACATCACAGAGCCATGAGCCCAAAAACCCCGCGCCACCGGTCACCAGCACCCGCTTACCCGCGATACCGCTGCTGAGCGCACCGAGATGCCGCGTGATCTCTTCAATCTCATCGCTGATCATCTTCATCCTCTCCCTGTCGTGCTGCAAGGAACTCCAGCAACGCAGCTCTGAACCGCTCATCGGTCAATGAGAGCTCGATATTCGATTTGAGCCAGTCGAGCTTGTTCCCGATGTCATAGCGCCGGCCGCCGT
>CAYYNW010000135.1:0-3395 GCA_964473145.1 uncultured Halobacteria archaeon | reverse complement strand
CGCATCCCAGGTTCAGAGATGACTTGCTACGGGAAGCGGAGAACATGTACCTCATGTAAGTCCTTTCCGAGCTCCTGGGTGTAACTTCACCCTAGAGATGCTCAGGTGGTTACCTACCCTTACCGGTGTCGAAGAGCTCCTCTGTCGGTTTGGTCTTGTGTTCCCCGTATCTACCCCTTGCGTGGCTGTCACAGCGCGATCGATCTGAGTCCGCGGCTACCGGGCAAGATACGCGACCAGATCGCCCCGTTGCACCTTGAGGGCCTGAGCTACCGGCTCGCATTTCGCACGCAAGATATAGAGCAGCCGATCTCTGAGGCCTACGTCGGCACGCGCGTCGAACTCTGAGACCGTCTCATAATGCCCCATACCCTTCGCAATCACGAGGAACCTCTCATCGCGGAATACCTTCAGGAACGCCGCTTCAGTCTCCTCGAGGATGAGCCCGATTGAAGCGCCGGTTGGAATGACCCTGCAGGGCGATTCACCGGTGGCGAGGCCAGCCACCTGCAGATCCTCGATCGTCGCGTCGTTGAGGACCGGCGCGCTCTTCGGCGCGATTACTACTTCTTTCCCCCACGACTGCAACTTCTGGATCACGAGGGCATCGAAGATGATCTCACCGGCGTTGTCCGTGAGATACAGGATCTTCTCTCGGCCTCGAAGCGCGGAAAGTACTGCTCCACGGTCCCACCGCAGGGGAGCATGGAGTGTCTGCACGAATTCGCGCTTGAAACGGTCCTCACTGTACTCATGACCTTTCACGCCATATTCCATCGAATTCGCCACCGCGGCGATCCGCACGAGTGCTTCCAGCTGATCAGCCGCCGCCTCATAGAAGGAGTGCGCCTCGCGAAGCAAGCTCCGCGCTACTGCGTTGCTTATCCGTTTCCTCGCCTCATGAGGATCACGCACCCCGCTTAGCCGCTGGATTATCCGCGCCCGTTCGGTGCCATAAAAGGCGGGCGTCCTGAGATCACGATCGACGAGGTGCACGCCAAGAAATGAGATGAATTCAGCCAGCGCACGAATCCTTTCCTCATCCTTAGTAAAGACGAGCGCAGATTCTTCCGATGCACGATCGACCAAGCACGGGATGCACTCGGGATGGAGCTCCATCTGTTCTCACCGCCGGGTAACCGGATTGACATGCTCGCCACGGTGAAGGCTCAGCAGAGCTGGGTACCGGCGAGCAGACAAAGTACTAAATAGGTATATAGCTTGATAAGCGAGTAGTGTAGACAGGGATAAGATACTCTGAATCATATCAAATTTGACGCGATATGCAGCCAAAAGTACGGGCATCGGTCCCCGCGAAGGTGATCCTCTTCGGCGAGCACTTCGTGGTCTACGGGAAACGCGCGTTGGCCTCTGTAATTGATCGCAGGCTCACGGTTGAAGCCAGCAGTCGCGAGAAGCGCGGCTATCACGTCACGATTGAGAACCTCCCCACCTATGGGCTAGAACTGGACTTAGACGCGCGAAAATGCATGGAGCAACAGGTGCGACCCTATAAGGATTACAGCACGGCGGCAAACGCTCTTATCTACGTGCGGAGCGCACTTGCGTATCTTGAGGAGCGGTACGGCATCGGGAACGAAGGTGTCGAGCTCACTATCACCTCTGAGATCCCGCTCTCCGCCGGGCTGGGCTCTTCCGCGGCGACCTGTGTGGCGACGATCGCGGCACTCACCGCCTATTTTGGCGTGAAGAGCGATCTCGAGACGATACGACGCGATGCGCACCACGTTGAGCAGCTCGTGCAGGGCGCGGCGAGCCCGATAGACACCGCGATCTCGACCCATGGCGGCTACGTGCTCGTGGAGCGAGGTTCGGTGAAGCGGCTGCAGTTACCCGAATTGGAGCTGCTGGTTGGGAGCGTCGGCAGTATCCCCCTGGGTATGCAGACTGCCAAAGCGGTTGATCTGGGCTTGAAGACGAAGACGCTGATTGCGGAAGTCCGGGCCAGACGAGAGCTCTTTCCTCGTATCTTCGACGCACTCTCCAATGCGGCCGAAGAACTGACGACGGAGGCGATCCCGGCGATCGAGCAGGGCGATTTAACCAGACTGGGCGCGCTCATGAATCTCAATCACGGCTTGCTCGAGGCGATCGGCGTGGTTCCCCGGCGGTTAAGCGAGCTGGTGAAAGTCTCGCAGGAGCTGGGTGCACTGGGTGCTAAAGTGACCGGTGCGGGCGGCTCGGACGAGATGGGCGGTGTCGGCTCGGTGCTGGTACTGCCAGGCGAATTCCGGGAGAAGATCAAAACAGCGGTCGAGCTCGAAGGTGCGCTCGCCATGCCGATGAGGACGGGTGGTGAGGGGTTACGAATAGAAGTGGGTAGTTGATTTCCCGGTATCGCGCGATTCCTCGCGCGCACCTATTTCGCGAGCTCCTTCACCTTCGCGATGTTCTCGACATCGCCGCGCTCAATTTCGTGCTCGCCCTGGTATTTGGCTTCCCCGTTTTTGTCTATTCGTTCCTCGCCGCCGTCTCATTAGTGCTCGTGTGGTGCATCCGCGATTCGAAGATGACCAGCTCAGAGCCAATCCCGGGTGGATCAGCACCAGTACCGCTCCACCCTGATGCCCCTGCGTCGAAGAAAAGGCGTTCCCAGTTTGAGCAGCGCGGTCGTCACCACCAGGGTAACGATAAGGTTGCCGACGAGCCAGCCGGAGAAGCTCGCCAGGAACAGGGCGGGCTGGATGATCCCGAAGAGTAAAAGAGAACCGGGACCGATGAGCGCGCCTGCCAGGTTGTTGAGGAGCCAGCCGAAGGCGAGGTAGACCAGGAGATCACGCCGGGTGCTCAGCCCCGGATCGGCGGCGAAGTACTGGAAGGCGACCACGGGTATCAGTACCTGCACGAGGTCCGCAAGCCCAATGAAGAGCAGAACTGCGGCGGGGACGTTTGCAGGAACGAGGGCGCCGAGCAGGTAGCCGGAGAAGGCCGCGAACGCGCCCCAGAGCCCGAACCAGAGCCCGAACGCGATCATGAACCCGACGGCGAGATAGATGCCGGGCAGCCCGAACTCACCGGGTTTGAAGAGCTCGCCATACCGCACGAGTAGCGCGTTGATCACGGTGAGCAGGAAGAAGATCACGAGGTTGCGGAGCATTCGCCTCGACGCACACGCGCACGTACCGGAAGCAGCAGTCATACTAAGCCAATTTCTTCACGCACTGATATACTTAGTTATGCTTCGGGGTTCGTGCCCTTACTCCTCGGTGGTTGAGCGGCTTGCCACTCCACATCGCGCTGGAATATCTCCTCCGTGCTCTCGCGTTTCACGATCACGCGAACCTCACCTGTCCGGCTGACCATTACTTTCGCGGGTCGTGGAAAGGAGTTCGTGGTGGAGCTGAAGAAATCGGCGTAGGCCCCGGTATCGTAGA
>CAYYNW010000134.1:1761-3397 GCA_964473145.1 uncultured Halobacteria archaeon | reverse complement strand
AAAACGATGCTCCGCCGGGGATTTGAACCCCGGTCGTGGGCTCGAGAGGCCCGCATGATTGGCCGAACTACACCAGCGGAGCACGCACTACCACGGACCTAGAATAGGTGGGGAGCGCCACCTATATATTCTTTTAATCGCACGTTTTTGCCCTCGCCATTGGCTCCCCCCCCGAGTGCCGGTTCTTTCCTTGTGCGCTGGCGTTGTCCCTCTGAAATCCCTTTCTTAGTACAGGTTCTTTCTTCTCCGCAGAAAGAACGTGTTACTCCAGCTCCTTGAACCGGAGATCGAGGAATGCGTCACAGACCGTGCCGGGATCGCCGCGCATCACCATTTTACCCTCGTCGATGAGGACCGCCTCGTGCACGAGCTCCTTAATGACCTCGAGCTGATGGCTCACCACCAGAATGGTCGTCCCAAAGGTGCGGTTCAGATCCTTGAGCGAGTTCGTCACGATGCGGAGCGAGATAGGATCAATGTCCCCAAAGGGCTCGTCCAGGAGCAGAATTTCACAGTTCGAGGCAAGCAATGCCGCAATAGCAAGCCTGATCTCCTCGCCCATGCTCATCTCCGAGATGTAGCGCATGAAGATCTCCTCCGGCAGGCTTACAGCCTTCAGATACGGTCTCGCCGCTACCAACGCCTCTTCTGTGGGGAACCGGGGGAAGAGCGCGTCGAGAATGTCCAGATCGAGTCCGAGCTCGTTCAGCCGCCCCTTCGCCTCCTCCTCCGGCATGTCCGCGAGCCGGAGCAAGACGTCAAGGGTGACCTCGCTGATCCCGTATTCCTTCGCACGGTTCAGCGCTTCCTGGACCATCTCGAACTTCTTCAGCCCGATCTTCTGCGCGAAGAGGTCCACCACGAGCTGGTAGGGCGGCAGGGCGAACTCCTGGTGAATGATCCCCAGCTTGCTCCGCGCCTCGATCGACCGCCGGCCGTATTCCGCGATGTTCGCAAAGTCCACGGTCCCGATCCGGATGAGGATATGCCCGCGATCCGGCTTCTCAAACCCGCCCAGGAGCCGCATCAGGACGGTCTTGCCCATCGCCGAGGGGCCGATGATACCCAGTATCTCGCCCTTCGGGATCTTGATATTCAGCTCCTGCATCTCGATCGTTCGGATCAGCGACCGTGAGGTGACGAGATCGTACTTCTTCCACACCCCATCGATCCAGACCATGGTGTGCTCCGTATCCTTGATCGGCGCTAACGGCCTTTCCGGCTCAAGGGGCGCTAAGAACCGCTCAATCACCCGCTCGGGCTCGCCACCATCCACGATCTGCCCATTCTCCAGCAGGAGCACGCGATCGCAGAGGTACCGATGCACTTCGGGCATGTGCGAGACGAGCAGTATACTCAGGTTAGTACGCTCTTTCACTCGCTTCAAGCTGTCAAGCAGGTATTGTCGGGTCAGGGGGTCTGACATCGTCCCGGGCTCATCGAGCAGGAGCAGGGACGGCTCTTTCGCCAGCTGGCGCGCTAAGAGCACGCGCTGCTTGTCACCTCCGCTCAGGATCGTGAAGAGATGGTTCCATTTGTCTCTGAGGCCAACGAGATCGAGGATTTTGAACGCTTCGCGCTTCAGCTCCTCGTACTCATCCTCGAACTCCGGGATCTCCTCGTAGCCCACCTGCTT
>CAYYNW010000134.1:0-1661 GCA_964473145.1 uncultured Halobacteria archaeon | reverse complement strand
TCGCCACGCCCAAGCTCGAAGGATACAGTATCGAGCGCAACCAATTTCTTGCCGAGATTTGTTAATTCGTAGCGCTTACAGAGCCCCTGAACACTCATTAACGCCCCCATCTTCCCTCTCCTCCTGGTTGTTTACTATGGTGTAGTATACCAGTACCTGATAAAGTCTTATGGATTCTTTAGAGCTAATTCCGTGAACGTTCGAATGGCGACCGAGATAACCGTAGGAATATGCGGCTTTGCACGCTCGCAGGCCAGTGTCTTTGCACAGCTGCCGCGGCTGGAGGCGCAAACGACCTTTTACCGGCCGGTGCAACGGGCTACAGCCGAGTTATGGCGGCAGCGTGCGCCGCAGGAGTTCGAGTTCACCCTGAAGGCGTGGCAGCTGATCACTCACGAGCCGAACAGTCCGACCTACCGGAAGGCGCGAGTGGACATCCCGGCGGAGAAGGCGGACTGCTACGGGTGCTTCAAGCCAACCGAGGAAGTGGCTGAGGCGTGGGCGGTGACGAACGAGATCCGTGAAGCGCTGGATGCGAAGGTGGTCGTCTTTCAAACCCCGCCACGGTTCAAGGAGACTTCCGGTTACACGGCAAACCGCCGGGGAACCGAATGTACCGGTACACCTATACGGACACTGACTTGCAGCAGCTGTACGAGCAGTGCTTGCGGACGAAGGGCCCGCGCGTTTACGTCCTCTTCAATAACGGGACGATGTATGAGGATACGCTGCGATTCAAGACTCTTGTAGGCCACTAATTTTTATGGATCGATATATTCCCCAGCGGATTGCACTAATATACCATGATGCCCTTGCATCTCATCGCTAATTGGATCAAAATGCCTCGGATTTTTATGGACTAAGCAGATGGTTATCCCTCTTCTTTTTATTGCTACTGCGGTTTCTAAGATTGGCCGATCTTCTTCGTGTAGAACGGGAACTTCAAGCTGTATATCCTCTGATCTATAAGAGCACTTTTTAATCTTGTTGTCTGGCAGTTGACCGAGTTGGGTTGTTAATATTAATTTTGCATAGATTCCCTTGAAATGAAAATGTTTTATACATTCCTTGATTATAGCGTCTGAAAATCTAAGAATGTGATTAAGACGCATTACGATTGAGTTAAAAGCCCTACGGGATTGACCTTGCTCTTCGCCACAACTTTCCAAAATGGCACCAATTATTACGCTAGTATCAAATACTACTTCGACTGGCCCTTCAATGTTCATTGCTGCTTCAATCCTCAGGCAGCGTATCAAACCACTCCTTTATTATCGCGCCCTCGGCTTTGACATAGCTTGGAATCCAGCCCTCTACTATGCCTTTGTCCGTGAGCTTCAACCGTTCCGCTTTTGTCCCCTCTGTAGTCTTCTCGAAGTGCCAGATAGCCACATCCTCCGGTTTTAACTCGCCGCTCGCAATAAGAGGCTTTAACGCGAGGATCAAGTGCTCGCTATGCGTCGTTACAATGACTTGCTTATCTTCCCTGATGGCATCAGCAAACATTTTGGGGAGCTCCAATTGAGATTCAATGTGCAAACTCATCTCCGGCTCCTCTATCATGATCACGCTCCCAGGATCGCTCCAAAAGAGTTGTGCAATGACCGTCAAAATCTGTCGTGAGCCCTGACTCGCCAGAGTGAGGTTGAGGCGTGTTTGAA
>CAYYNW010000133.1:0-3431 GCA_964473145.1 uncultured Halobacteria archaeon | reverse complement strand
GAGGAAACACGCCTCGTAAATTCACAGGAAATGTAGGTGGCACATTTATTCTAAATAGGTTATAGTATTGCCAGCGATGATATTGTAATCGCTTGGTCCGGCATATCCTTCCCTGATCGGGATTGAACCCCATATGAGTATCCCCGCCTGGTTCCCGGTGAACTCGTTGTTGGTGATATTATTATATGAGCTTCCTGGCAGATATTTTAGCGGATAGAATTCGATGCCTTTTCGGTTATAGGAAAATACATTATTATCTACTGTATTATGGTCACTCCCATAATAGAATGCAATGCCCGCATAATCGTTGTACCCGTAGGGCCATAGGTCATTCGCAATGTAATTGTTACTAATTGTGTTTTCCGTTGAGCCCCAGAGGCCGACACCGCAGGTACTCCACATTAATTCATTCCCGGTAATGGTACTGGAGGCGGAATAATTGAGGAAGATACTGTAGGCGGGGTAATAGGCCCACGCGCCCTCGATCGTGAACCCGCTAATGGTAACCGAGCTGGCAACGACGACGAAGACCTCAAGCGTTGGGTCTGCGGCTTCCACCCAGGTGTCTGCGGGATCGCTGGAATTAGACTGGATGGTGAGCGATTTATAGACCCACACATTTTCGAGGTACCATTCGGGGTCGACCTCGATGAGATCGCCGTCTTCAGTGCTCTCCGCATCAATCGCGTCCTGGATCGAGCAGAAATCTTTGCCCGTGTCGCGGTTATGCACTAACGGCCGGGGCACGCCGAGTGGTGCGAAGAGCCCGAACTCGGAGATATTCGCGGCTACATACTTATCCTCGGTGTTCACCTCGTTTTCAGCGGGCACCAGCTGCCAGCCCTCGCCATTATATCGGAACAGCCGCAAGGTAGATTCAAAGACCTTGATCCTGAGCAGATCATAATCGGTGTAGTGGACCTGCAAGCGCAGCCACGCATCCTCAGAGAGCTTCGTCGCCTCCACGTATTTCCTGATACTCTTATTGCTATAGTCCCCAGGATCTTCCGGTGGCTCGGCAACGCCCTTCAGGGCGAGATCGCCCGCGTACTGGAACGTTATGTTCGTTGGATAGCTGGAGCTGGCGAGCGTATTAATCTCGGTGAACTCATTGCCCTCTGAAGTAACCATATAGATATCCCATGCGCTGCACTCGCTCTGCGAGGCGAAGGTATTGCCGCTGATCTGATTGCCCGAGGAGTTATCGAGCGCAAGCCCGTAGCAATTCTCGAGCAGGTAGTTATTCACGATGGTACAGGAGCTGACGCCGTTGAGCTCGATACCCGCCGTCGCACCGGTGATGGTAAATCCCGTTATGGTAACGGCGTCTGCGAAGACCGCAATGACGGGCTGAGCGGGATCCGCAGCCTGGATGATCGTATCTTCAGGATTACCGGATGCAGACTGAATGGTGACCGATTTATTCATCACCTTCACATTCTCCGTATACGTTTTAGCGGCTGCTTCGAGCACGTCGCCGCTTTGCGTGTCCTCATCATCGATCGCATCCTGGAAGTATTCAAAGCCCTCGCCGGTCCTGAGGTTATAAATGGCGTGACGCACCGTGATCACTCGCGACGTTGTATTTGTGCCGCCGTCATTATCGATGACCGTCAAAGTAACTGTAAAGTCAGTGGCTGCGCTATACGCATGGGTCACGAAAGCGGCCTCGGAGGTCGCAGTCGTGCCATCGCCGAAGTCCCACCCGTACGAGCTGACCACACCGTCCGGGTCAAAGCTCAGAGTTGCATTGAACGTTGCCGGCTCGTCGATCAGCGGCTCGAGTGGTGTGAAGGAGAACGGGGCGGCGACCGGTGGCTCGGTCGTCACGGTGTATACGTACGGTGCGAGTGTGAAAGCATGCGTAAGAGGATAGTAGTCGAAGTCATCCCCAGCACCTTCGCCCTTCACCTCGTAGATGTCGTAAGCCGTCTCGCCAATCCCATCTCCGGTACTGTCGCCGCCACTGTAATCGCTCCAGTTATTGCCTAAGAAGTTGGCGTATGGATTCCCGTTAAAGGTGTAAGCAATGGGAGCGGATGAATTCCAGCGGTTATCGGCATCGTATGAGTCGACATTCACGGTGTTATTCACGAAGTCGTTCAGGTAGAGGATATTATTCGATGCGCTCTGAACGTAGAGGCCGCTTTTGCCGTTCTCAAGAATGGTATTCTGCAGGAAGAAGGAATCCGAGACAGCAATGGCGTAGATACCATACTGCTGGTTCCCGCGGATCTCGTTATGGATGAGCATGAGATTTGAGGAACTACCGAGATAGATGCCCCCGATGTTGTTCTCGAGGCAGTGGTTCTCCCAGATCTGGTTATCCGATGAACTGTCAATGACGAGGCCATACTGCGCGTTCTCGGAGAGGTTATTCTTCATGATCCTGTTCGATGAGGAATCAGATAAGCTGAGGCCATCATAGCAGTGATCCACCACGTTCCCCGACACGAGGGTATACGCGGCTGATTGCAGATACATACCGGCCTGCGAGTTCTGGCTGCAGGTGTTGTTCCGGATCACGTTGAATGACGAGCTTACCACGCGTATCCCTTCGAAGCCGTTCTCCACGCAGATATTCTCCTCGATATAGTTGCTATCCGAAGTAACCAGAATGCCCGCCTCACCGGGGTACGGCCCCCCCCAGTTACGGTAAACCCGCGGATGCTGCAGCCGTCCGCGGTGATGGTAACCGCGCTACCCCAGCCGCTCGCATTGATGATCGTAGCGTCCGGGCCATCGTGTGCGTAGATATTCAGCTGCTTATACACCTCGATCAGCTCATAATACGTGCCGGGCCAGACCTCGATGGTATCCCCGCTTTTCACGCGCGCATCACCGATAGCGGCCTGTATGGACTCGAAGTCCGCAGTGGGATCGGTGGGGCTGACCGTCCACGTCGCGGTCCCGGCGCGGGAGGGAGGCGGCGCCGTGAGGTGAAGCGAAGCGATGGTCGTGCTCTGGAGCCGCGGCACGCCCGGTCGCGCGCTTTCTACTTCTTCCAGCAGCGTGCCCGCGGGCCTCGCTGCAGCCGCTAAAGCGGCTTCGAGCTGCGCGGCCGGCGGCGGTTGCGGCACTGGGGGCGCGACCCCCGCAAAGATTTCTGCTTCTCCGCCGTCGCCGCCGGTAAAGGGCGCGAGCGCCACGATAGTTCCCAGGAATAGCACGACCACCAATGCAAGCCCCACTATTTTATTTCCTTTTTGTAGCATTTTCATCCCCCCCCCACAATTTTTCTTCTCCCCCTGAACGAACTACCCACATGCACTCTATCAATAGAAAAGAGTAGAGGGACGTTTGTCGACGAGCTATAAAAGGTTTTCGGTTGTCCCCGCTGATTTGTTATGGAATCCGCGTTCTCCAGTGGAAACGTACCAGAGAGTAATATACACTATAGTATCCCGCATAACAAAACATAAATAGAAGGA
>CAYYNW010000132.1:0-3445 GCA_964473145.1 uncultured Halobacteria archaeon | reverse complement strand
CCCTTTTTCATTCCTCGCCGGGTTCCTCTTCGCGGCGATCGGCATGTGCTTTACCGCCATCACACCCAACATCAACGCCCTGAACTATCCTTCATTCCTCTTCATCACGCCGATGTTCCTCTTCAGCGGCACCTTCTTCCCGCTCGAGCTCCTGCCGCAGCCGCTGCAGTATTTCGCGCTCGCCACGCTGCCGCTCACGCATCTCGTGGGCATCACACGCTCGCTCACGCTCGCGGAGCCGAGCAGCTACCTCGTGCTGCACCTGGTGTGGATTGTGGTAGTGTCATTCATCTTGTTCGTGCTCGCCGTGAACCTGATGAAACGGCGGCTCATCGTTTAACTCGATGACGCGAGCCCAAAGACCTGGAGCACCTGGTCCACCTGGGCAAGAGAATCGAGCATCTTCTGCGCGTCTGCGCCGGTAATTCCGTGCTCAGTAGCCAGGTGCGCGAGCTGGTGAAGCGTGCGAATGATCGCCTCGAACGCGCCCTTCACGTCCAGATCGGCATCCATGTACAGCGCGAATTCGCGCATCAACCGACGGGCTAAGTCCGCCACCTCGGGTTCACTGCGCTTCACACTTCCTCCGACACCACGGATAGTATCGATCAGCTCACGAGCCACACGCAGTTTTGCCGCGGCGTGCGTGAGCCGCTCAGGAGTGAAATTGAGTCGCTCCCGGTAATGGCCGTAGATCAGGAAGAACCGGATCTCTTCGCTCGTAAAGCCCGCGGTCAGGAGGTCATCGAGATATATCACGTTCCCTATGCTCTTCGACATCTTCTTACCCGCAACGAGCAGGTGCGCGCCGTGGAGCCAGAACCGCGCCAGAGGTTGCCCGGTAACCGATTCAGCAACGGCTATGCTGTAATCATGGTGTCGCACGAGGTTGTCCTCACCGCCACAGTAGAGGTCGAGCGTGAGGCCCATGGTCTGGAGCACCATCGCAGGATCCTGCACGTTCCACGCGGGCCGCCCACGGCCGATCACGGTATCCCAGTAGACTGTATCTTCGGGCTTGTAGCCGTGCCAGAGTATAAAATCGCCCCGGTTCCACCGATTGCCCGGGTAGGTATCCTTGTGGAAGCGCCTTCGCTTCTGCGGCCAGCGGGTCATGTCCAGGTGTGCAAGCTTGCCGAAGCCCGCGAAGGTCAGCGGATCGAAGTACACGTTCCCATCGTGCCAGTAGGCGTGCCCCTGCGCCAGGAGTTTCTGGATGAGCTGAACGGCCTCAGCGACGGAGGTGGAGGATCGAGGATTATAGGCCGGTGCTTTCATCTGCAGCCGTTGGAAATCGTGCCAGAAAGCTCGCTCACAGCGCTTCGTCAGCTCGAGGACGTCCATGCGGCGTTTCGCCGCTTCGAGAATCGACTTCTCTTCGATGTCCGTAAAGTTCAACCCGCGAACCACCGTATAGCCCGAAACCTCGAGGTAACGCAGGAGCACGTCCTGGAAGAGATACGTGCGGTAGTTCCCGATATGGGGTCGTTGATAGATTGAAGGTCCGCAGGTGAACATCCTCACGTGTCCCACCTTTAGGGGGACAAACGGCTCAATTCTCCGCGATAGGCTATTATAGACGCTGAGCACCTGCTGAGCACCCCTCATCGGTTGAAGACCGGGTATATTAAAGCTAAGCCCGGGCATAGTAAAGCTATCCCGCCATGCGAACGTAACCGGGCTTTATTACACCTCGTGCCGTTGGTATGCTATACCATGGTGCTTGCCGAGTTCGCGCTCTCAGGGTATGGTGAGGCTTCACGCAGCCCCTCACCGATCAACCGGATGATGGCAGCGTTTGACGCGGACTTCCGGCCGGAGAAGGACATCAACCTGGGCGTGGGGTATGTGAATGAACGCACGATCCCCTATGATCTCCTGGTAGAGGCGCTGCAAGCGGTGCTTGCTCAGCCAGCGAAATACAGAATGCCCTTCAACTATGGCGGGTCTCGTGGCTCACCTAATCTGATCGAGTCGATCAGGCGGTTCTACGTGGAGCACGGCATCGGCGGGCTCACCCGCGAGATTATCGATCGGAACGAGGTGATTATCGGGCCGAACGGCGCGACGAGCCTGCTCGAAGGGATCGCGCACGTCCTGCAACCCGGCATTGTGATCACCACCGATCCCATGTACTACATCTACTGCAATTATCTGGAACGGCAGGGCTTTGAGGTCATTACCGTGCCGGAAGACGACGCGGGGATACAGACCGACCTCCTGCGCTCGAAGCTCGAACGACTAGGTACGCGGAAAAGGGAGATCGCGTTCTTCTATATCGTAACGATCAACAATCCGACGAGCACGATCCTCGCGAACGACCGCAGAGCGGAGCTGGTGCAGCTCGTGACGGAACTGTCAGCCGAGGTGGGCAGGAAGATCCCGATCTTCTTTGATACAGCGTACGAGCATCTGGTCCACGACCCCACGGTCCCACCGTTAGAATCCGGGTTACTGTACGATAGACAAGGGCTCGTCTATGAGCTTGGCACGGTATCAAAGATACTCGCGCCCGCCTTGCGGGTCGGCTATATGCTGGGTCCTGATAGCTCATTGCTGCGTGCTCTCATCCAGAATACAAGCGATGTGGGCTTCAGTGCACCGCTCATCACGCAGGAGGTTGCCAGTTACCTCCTCGACCACCATGCGCTGGAGCAGATCGCGCGGGTGAACCAGGGCTACCGTGAGAAAGCGCAAGCGGTCAAGGGGTGGCTGACTTAGTATCTGGGCGAGTTCATCACGGCGTGCAACGGCGGCCGGGCGGGCTTCTATTACTACCTGACGCTCGATCGCATTGCGACGACCGAAGCTTCGCACTTCTTTCGGTACCTTGCGCGAACAACAGGCGATGCAGCGATCGACGGGCCCGAGGCTGACAGGAATCCGCGGGGGCTGTACGTGCCGGGCGAGCATTGCGTGCATCCGCGCGGCGAGCCCGTTGAACTGGGCACAAGGCAGCTACGGCTCTCCTACGGGTTCGAAGCGCTCGGCCGGCTGCGGCAAGCGATCGTGTTGATGCGCGAAGCCGCGGAGTACGCGCGATCCGCCACTGCCCGGCAGTAGTAGGAGGTAGTGTGTATGCTGGGCACCTACGTGAACGTCGTGGCGGTGGTTATTGGCAGTCTCATTGGACTGGTGCTGCACCAGCGCTTTCCCGCGCTCGCCTCGGTCCGGGTTTGGGCTTTTGTTGGCAAAGAAGCAGTTGATATAGAAGGAGCCTGAAGTGCAGTGACCATGAGCTCTCAACCTTTGAAGACAACAGAGGTCTTGAAACGGCTTGGTGACCCAGGACGTGAAATCGAATATCTCACGCGTGATTTGCTGCATGTGGTGGAGCAACCGGGAAGGAAAGTTTCACTTTTTGGCTGCATACCGGGTGGAGACGTGAGCGAGGAAGAGGTAGAAGAAGCGAAGAAAGACCTCTTCCGAGAGCTGGAGGACATTT
>CAYYNW010000131.1:0-3485 GCA_964473145.1 uncultured Halobacteria archaeon | reverse complement strand
GGAAGCTTGTTCCGAAAGGCCGCTTCGAAGAGCTCAATCTCGTTCCCCTGGGGCAAGTAGAACGGCTCATCCTTGATCTCGAAGTTGCCCGTCTCGTACAAGCCGGTATTCATTCGCTCCTGCATGCTCGATTGAAAATGGTGCCTCGCAGGAGATAAAGCTTTCCTCGCACCGATTTTCAGCAATCGGACGTTCAAGGAAACGGAACGATTGCCGAACCGTGGGGGTACAAGTCACGAACTGGTACGTTACAGAAATAGAGGTATGCGGTACCTACCTGCCCTCCAGAGGCAGTGCCTGAGGCCGGGAGTGTTCTTTTTTGGGCGCCCTTAGCTACCCCGATGTGCTGGATCCCGCTTCCCCATGAAGGCCCGTAACCCTTCACGGGCCTCTTCTGTCCCCAGTGCGGCACCAAATTGGTCCGCTTCGTACGCCAGGGCCTGCGCCAGATCCAGTTCGAGCCCTCTCGTTACCGTATCCTTGATGATGCCGAGTGCTACCGGGCTCTTGGAGAGTAACTTCGCAACGAACTCATCGACCGCGTGGTCGAGTTGCTCCACCGGCACCACGACGTTAAGGAGTCCTAACCGGGCCGCCTCGGCTGCATTGATCCGCTCACCAGACATCAGCAGTTCCAGCGCTTTCGTCTTCCCGATCAATCGCGGCAATCGTTTCGTCCCTCCGGCGCCGGGAACCAGCCCCAAAGTCACCTCCGGCTGCCCGAAGACCGCGGTATCCGCGGCGATTCGGAAATCGCAGGCCATTATCAGCTCGAACCCGCCAGCCAAGCAGAACCCCTGGATCTTGGCGAGCACCGGCTTCCGCATTCGTTCCACCGCGGTAAATATCTCCTGAACCCACTGCGACAATGCACGTCCCTCTTCGGGCGTCTTAGCCGCCAGTTCGGTCAGGTCCGCACCAGCGCAGAACGCTTTCGTGCCTGCACCAGTGATCACCAGGAGACGCACCTCAGGATCCGCAGCGAGCTCCGCTAATGCCGCTTCGAGCTCGCGCAACAGCCGTGCATTCAAAGCGTTGAGGGCCTGCGGCCGGTTGAGTATGACCGTCGCCACCGGCCCATTCCTCGCCACCAGGAGAACCTTCGGTTCTTCACTCATTGCAGCAGAGCATGCCCGTCCGAAGCGAGTCAGGAGTATTCGTAGAACCCTTTACCCGCTTTACGGCCCGTCCAGCCTGCGCGCACCATTTGCACCATTTGAAGTGCCGGCTTGAACCGTTCACTCCCCGTCTCGGCGTACATCGCATTGAGCACCGCGGCCACAATGTCGATCCCAATGAGGTCGATGAGCTGGAACGGCCCGATCGGCCAGTTGAAGCATAAGCGCGAGATCTTATCGATATCCTCCACGTTGGCCACGCCTTCTTCGTGCATTCTGACCGCCTCGTTCATCACCAGGCAGATCATGCGGCTCACGACGAAGCCCGGGGAATCCTTCACCTCGATCGGCTCCTTGCCCAGCGAGCGTACAAACTCATCAGTCTTCTGGACCGTCTCTGGCGAGGTCATGAGGGATTTGATGATCTCCACGCCCTGGATGAGCGGCGGTGGATTCATGTAATGTGTCCCGATCACCTTATCCGGTCGCCCGGTTGCTGTCGCGAGTGCAATGATAGGGAAGGTGGAGGTGTTGCTGGCAAGAATGGTATGAGGCGGGCAGATGCGATCGAGGTCCTTGAAGATCTGCCGTTTAAGCTCCAGATCCTCGTAGACCGCTTCGATGACGAAGTCCGCACCGGTTGCCCCCGCCTCTAAGCTCGTCGTCGCACGCTGCCGCAGCCCCGCGAGCATGCGATCGGCATCCTCCTGCTTGAGCCGCCCTTTCTTCACGAAGATACCCATGCTCGTCCCTATCTGCTTCAGTCCGCGTTCCAGGGACGCTTCGCTTCGACTGACCACGGCGGTATCGTACCCGGCCTGCGCGCAGACCTGAGCTAAGCCGTTGCCCATGACGCCAATGCCTACCACACATACCTTCTTAATGCTCATCGCCCTTCCTTTCCACCCTTACCATTACTCGACCACCCGGAATACCGGGCAGGTGCGCGGGCCGCCCGAGAACTTATCACCCTTATAGGTGTACGCACCCGTCAGTTTCACCGGCTTGCCGAGAAGATCCTGCGTGGCGTGCTCGGGATCATATTCGAGTCGCCCGATGACCGTAGCCCCCTCTACCAGCTTCACCAGGCAGGGGATAAACGGTGCATCCTCCTCAAAGCCCTCCGATGCTACCCGAATGACCGTGAAGGTCTCTAATTCACCCTCGCCACTCAGTTCCAGCCGTTCGAGCTCCCGGCCACCGCACCACTGGCAGACCGGCATGGGATAGCAGGTGATCTTTTGACATGCGGCACAGCGCAGCCCAACCAATCGGCCTTCCTTCAGGCCAGTCTCATAATCCGCGTAGGTTACGATCGCATATTCCTTCGCTATTTCCTGTTCGAGTTCCTCTTGTGCTTTTCCTATCATCTCCACACACCTCTAATCTTAACCCTACGTGAAAGGGCAATAGGCGATAGGCAATAGGGATTAGGGTCATTTTTGCCTTGCCCCGGCCCCCATTGGCTATTCCCTCTTCCCTATTCCCTCCGCTTCGTCCTGCCCAGGATGAGATGGCACAATGTCCCGAAGTCGCCACCGAGTGTATCAGTCATGCCGTACTCCGGCACAGGATCAATCTGGTTACCGTTCGGCGCCTCGCCGCGCATCTGCTTCACAATCCAGTAGGCCTGCGACGCACCAGTCGCGCCAATGGGATGCCCCTTGCCAATCAAGCCACCGGACATATTGACCGGGAGCTTCCCGCCCAGCTCCGTCTGCCCCTCTGCAATCGCAGTTGCAGCTTCGCCCCAGGAGAAGAAGCCCATACACTCAAGCGCGATCAACTCCGCGATGGTGAAGCAATCGTGGGCTTCGACCACATCGATCTCGGCGGGCGTGAGCCGCGCACGCTTGAAGGCCATGCGCGCTGAGGTGATCCGTGAAAGCGGCTTTGTGAGGTCCGCCATCTTGGACAGGGGCGTGCCCGAGGCCTGCCCGGTACCCAGGAGATAAATCGGCTCGTCCGTGTACTTCCGCGCCTCCTCCGCCGGGCAGAGCACGAGCGCGGCTGCACCGTCGGAGAAGGGACAGCAGTCCAGGAGCGTCAAGGGATCCGCGACCATGCGTGATGCGAGGACCTCCTCGACCGTCAAATTGCCCATCTTCTTGTAAAATTGCGCTAGGGGATTCAAAGCACCGTGGCGGTGGTTCTTCATGGACACGTACGCCATTCGCTCCCTGAGCGTATCGAGCGGGATATTGTACGTCTTCGCATAACGGCGCGCGGCCATCGCGAAGACGCCGGGGAACGTAAGCCCCGCGGGTCCCTCGGTGGCCGCATGGCAGGCCATGGCGAACGTCCGGGTGGCAAATGCCGTCCCCAGCAGTAAGGCCTTCTCCACACCGCCCGCCAGCACAAGATCGT
>CAYYNW010000130.1:0-3499 GCA_964473145.1 uncultured Halobacteria archaeon | reverse complement strand
TTATCAATGAAGTATTGAACCGCGGCGTCCAGATCGATCTCCTGGCCATCATACTGCTCACGCAGGCTCGTCAAGCCCTCAGGCCTGAGCATCTGGAACTCACGCCGAATACACTTGATCAACCCTGAATATTTACTCTTCGTCTCGCCATAGAACTCGGTCGAGTCACCCACCAGCGCATGTTCGCGCACCCGTACCCAATTCGGGCGATATTCACCGATGTCGAGTCCCCACTCGTGATACAAAAATGTGTCCCGCTCGCGCTGGAGCTCATCCTCGTCCCGAATCAAGGTCTCTAGCTCGCCCAGATAGTCTCGCACGTTCACCGGCTCGAGCGTATCAAGTCGTTGCTCGATCTCTTTAGGCTTGATACCCTTCTCCTTGAAGAGCGCCTTTAAGAGCTCGCATACCGCCTCCTCCGAGCTGCTCTGTGCCGCCACTGCCGTTTTTTCGACGGGCTGCTCTTTCTCCTCCGCTCCTGCAAGCTCCTGCTGTTCCAGTTTCTCACGGATCTTACGCGCCGTTCGCCCCACATTGCCGATCCTCTCTTCCACTCGCGATTGGTCCAGTGGCGCAGAGAACGGCTGCACGGGCTGGTACGTGCCCGTAAGGGCCTCATCGAGCAGGGAATAAACCTCCGCAGCCACGCGAGCTGTCTCGTGGACGTCCGCTTGTGAAGAGGATAACACGGAGCTACTCAGTGCTGCGATCTCCTCAAGGAGCTGCTCGAGCGCTTCCGGAATCGCCTCCCTTGCACCTCCCGCCAGCAAGATCCGCCCGACGAGCTCCACTGCACGCTGCTTATCGGTCGCCAGAGACGCGAGCGGCGGCCGTTTCACGAGCATATACGCGTTCATTGCCGCGATCTGCTCACCGAGCACCGGATATTCCGCCTGCAGCCGCGCGGTAATCCGATAATCCTCGAGCAGCGTGGTGAGATCGCACGCTAAGGTAGGCTCAGGAAAGAGTGCATAGAACTGCTCGAGATCGCTCGCCCCGCTCGTTGACCCACGTTCACCGTAGGTCGCCCGTATCGCCCCGGTGAGATCGTGAACCGTTGTGAGCTCGAACTCGAAACTGCCGTATTCCAGATGCGCCTCCTCGTGGGTCGCCAGAACTTTGTAGAGCAGAAAGTTCCGATCTTCCTCACGAAACTCCTGCACAAGGTCCGGAAGATAGATTCGCTCGCCATCGGTCGAGGCTGATGAGGCCTCCACAAGCTCGATCCGGTACCCTAGCAGTGCGTTAAGATACATGGCCAGGAAGGGTTTGATCCGTTTCAACTCGAGCCCCTTCACGATTGATGCGACAAAAGCAGCATATTCCGAAGACTCACCTCGCACAAATGAAGTTGCCCTGCCTTCTCCGATCTGCGCGAGCTCAGTCGCGCGAGCTGCAAGCTGCTCGAACCCCTCGTAGCCCACACGGTTAATGAGTCCCGGACTTGCCTCGAGCAAACTGACACCCGTGATCCCGCTGTGCTCCGCCACCTGAGTGCAGAGCGCGTAGACAGCCTTGACCATTGCACGATCACCATGAGCATACAAGTGCTCAAACAGGTCCGGCGTCTCTCTGAGTAGTCGAACCGCAGTGCGCCAGTTATACTCCTCCGCCACCCGGCAACAAAAGGTATAGACGCTCCGGACCAGATCCGTATCGCCATAGGTCAGTAACCGCTCTACGAGCGCCGGGCTCTCATCCAGCACTTGGGCCGCAATAAAGCCATCATCCTTGTTCACCGCGGTGCTCAGCGTGGCGATCCGCTCCAGGCACGCCAGCCCCACCGCTTCAACGAGCTGGGGGCTCAGCTCCAGCACTCGCGCGGCCACAAAGCTGTCCTTACGGGCCACCGTACTGCTGAGCGCAGCGAGCTCCTCCAGCCCCTTACGGCCGACGCGATCGATGAGTGCCGGGCTCATGCCGAGCAAACTCACCGCGGTCCGCCAGCTGTATCGCGCTACTTGATGCGCGAGCGCCGCGATCTCCTCAAGGCCCGCGTAGCCCACACGGTCAACCAGCTCGGGGCTCAGCTCCAGCATTCGCACGGCGACAGAGCGGTGGTCACGGGCGAGCTGGATGCTCAGACCCACGACCTTCTCCAGCCCCGCGTAGCCCACACGGTCAACCAGCTCGGGGCTCAGCTCCAGCATTCGTGCCGCGACAAAACTGTTTTCAGGGGCTACCTGGCTGCTGATAGCCGCGATCTTCTCGAGCCCGTCATAGCCCACACGATCGACCAGCTCGGGGCTCAGCTCCAGTAACCGGACCGCCGTCCCACCACTCGTGGTGGCTAGCTGACGTGAGAGATCATAGACGTGCTTCACCAGGTCAGTATCCGCATGCCGGTGCAGCTGCTCGATAAGGCCAGGGCTCTCCTCCAGCAGCCGGGCAGCCACGAAGATACTATCCCGGGCCACCTGACGACAGAGTTCGTAGACCTTCAGGATCAGCTCGCGATCGCCCGCGGCGAGCAGGAGGTCAATGAGTTTCGGGGCAGCTTCGAGCTGGTGAACGGCCAGCTTTATACTATATTTTGCAAGCTGATCGCTGAATCCCAGAACCTGCTCTAACCCTTCGGCTCCAACACGCTCGACCAGTGGATACAGCGTGCTCACCAGGTCATCACGCGCTTCCCCGCCGTAACGTTCTCTGAGCTGGGACCTTATCTTCCGCTCTCCAAGAGCCCGTTTGAGGGTGTGCCCTACCATGTGCAGGTGAGCTTACCTTAAATGCGAGGATTAAAGTGAGAAGTAGTTCTTCAGGATCTCTTCGATGCTCCGTTTGAGATCAGTATCGTGCGTTAATGGCTCGATCAGGGTTGCATGGAGCGCATCGCGAATCGGCACCCCGCTGGTGAGCAAGGTGCCCGCGTAGACCAGCTCCCGCGTCGAGGCGCCTTCCTCAAGCCCCTGATGGACAAGATTCCTGATCTTATTCGCCGCTTTTACCAGCCGTCGCGCGGTCTCCTCGTCGACGCCGGTCTCCTGAAGTACAATCTGCGTCTCCAGATCCTCAGTTGGCCAGCCGAGCTCGATACTGATAAAGCGTTGCCGGGTGCTCGGCTTCAATTCCTTCAGGATGCTCTGGTAATGCGGATTGTAGCTAATCACCAGCATGAAGTCCTCAGGCGCGTAGAAGATCCGGCCGAGTTTCTCGACCAGCAGATAGCGCCGGTAATCGGTCAAGGGGTGAATGACGACCGTGGTATCCTTCCGCGCTTCCACGATCTCGTCCAGATAGACAAAGCCGCCGGTTTTCACGGCCATGAGGAGCGGCCCGTCGATCCACTCCACCTCGTCTCCCTTAATGATATAGCGGCCCGTGAGGTCATTGCCACTCAGCCCATCGTGGCATGCGACGGTGTAAAGCGGCCGCTTGAGCTTCCACGACATGTATTCGACCAGCCGTGTCTTACCGCTCCCGGTCGGCCCCTTCAGCATCACGGGAAGCTTGTTCCGAAAGGCCGCTTCGAAGAGCTCAATCTCGTTCCCCTGGGGCA
>CAYYNW010000129.1:0-3567 GCA_964473145.1 uncultured Halobacteria archaeon | reverse complement strand
CTGTATAAATTCAAATTTTGAGATGGGCTATATCAAGATGTGCGGAATGTGGGGTGTTATCAGAAAGGCGAAATTACCTCTCTCTTTCAAATACCTATCCAGACATCGGTAAGTGAATAGAATAGAAATGTCATCTTTATCACTACCTAATTTCGCCTGATAACCTTTTGGAAGAAACAGTTTATAATCCTTCCACAAATCTTGCGTTTCTTTTCGGTAATTCTCAGGTAAACTCTCCCAATTCACCCACGGCGGATTACCCACCACATAGTCGAACTTATCTTGAAGCAACGGTGCAAATGAGTTCTTCAAGATCCGCGTCCAGATCCGGTTCCTGCCTTCCTTCTCCAGATCTGCGAGTTGATGAAAGAGCCCGTCCAGAATCGAGAGCTCGTTCTTGTTCAGTGTTGCTCCAGCCCGCGACGCCTCACGCTTCACGCGCTCCTCAAAGATCTCCTCCGAGCACCCCGGAGGCTGCACGCACTCCTCGACCACAGCAAGGACTTTCAGTAAGAAACCTTTTCGAACGACCCCGGCGGGTATCTGGAACTCACCGGCTTCGGTCTTCAAGCTGTACGCATCACTCCCGTAGAGCGTCCGCTTCCGCTCCACGAGGATGGAATCCGCGAAATAAACCGGGAGCTCTATGTCGCTCCGTTTGTACTTCAGCAGCTTACCCAGCGCAATGAGATAGTTCGTCCTGGCAGCCAGCACCGCGAGGGGGTTCAGGTCGAACCCGACGATGTTCTTCAAAATCCCCTCCAGCGTTTCCGTTTCAGCTTTGAAATGGTCAAGCGCATACTGCCTCGCCCGCTTGATCGCCGATACCAGGAACGTGCCGCTGCCGCAGGCCGGATCGAGGAATCTCTTATCTAGGTTGCCATCGTAGCCCACTTCTGAAATGACAAGCTCAGCAAGCCAATCGGGCGTGTAATACTCGCCCAGATCGTGCCGTATCTTCTTCGGCACGAGATACTGGTACAGCCGTTTGAGCAGATCTTTCACCTCTTCCGGCTCGTGCTCCAGCGTCGCCGGCTCGAATTTGGAGAGCGTGCTCGCAAGCAGACTCACCGCTTCGCCCACGTGCTCGTCCCAGACGTCGAGGTACCAGCCGAAATAATCGCCCTCCAGGAAGTTCTTGATCCCGATGGCACGTGCGAAGATGTCTCCCTCCTCCACGTCCCGCAGCATACTCCTCAGCTCTTCCTGGCCGTGATAGTACGCCGTCTCGAACTTCTTCAAGTACGACTGGAGGTAACTGTCGCCCAGCGAAACTGCGACCTCCGCCGCCAGTAATTTCATAACGAGCGCATAATAGGTGTGCACCGCGAAGAGCAGCCCTTCATAATCGATTCCGTCCTCACTGAGCCCGTAAGCTTGCTCCAGGCCTTTGATCTTCTCCGGGGAATAGCCGCAAACCTGCCCAAAGACACGCTTCCAGTCGTTGAACAGCACCTTCACCCGTTTCTGCTCTCTATTAGTGGCTAACGTCTCGTAAAGAACCCGTACAAGCGTCTCCGCTACTCGGCTCCCCGCACCAAGGTATTTGTTCAGCAACTCTACCCTGAGCGGCCACCGCTTCAAGCCTCTGAGCGCTTCCAGAAACGTGAGTATTGTGTGTCCATTCACAGGAATACGGACCATTAGACACCCATCGCTCCCTGAACCGAACAAACCCTATCTGCTGGCCATCTACAACAACCCCGAAATATTTCGGCCAATCTTCAGGTGCGGGTGCCAGTTGCGTAATATACCCGATCACCTGCTCTTTAGCATGGTTGAAGCCTGCCGGTGATTCGAACGCACCAGGCCGCTCGTACTCCACGACCACGCAGCCATAAAGAGCGTCAATCTTCCCCTCAACCAATGTGCCCTTGCCAGTCCGGAATTCGTAGTGGACATCGTAGCTCGCTATATCGAGCTTGCCGAGGACTCTGATCAACGTGGGTGCCGCATTCATCATAAGTTCCTGCTCATTATCGGCATCTCTTGCAGCGGCTACAAGTTGTTCCGCTACCTCGTGGGCATCAAGTTCGATAACAGCATCTTTTACCATTTTATAACGAGTCAAGGAGCTATCGTGGAAATAAAAATGCGCTCATACCTAATAAGCCTTTCCTCTTTCCTCGCTCGACTTCCAAACTTGCTCTCCCCCCCATTTTTATTCTCACAAGACCGATAGCAGGATTGCGATCCACAATTACTCCACTCCACTCGCAGACTTCGATCTTGAATAGCACGCTGCTCACTCACCGGCGAGACCTTTATGTGCAGAGCCGTTCATTAGAACTATCGGTGCTCAAAATGGTTACCTTCACCGCGATTCTCCATAGAGAGGGGGATATGTATGTGGCCGAATGCCCGGAAGTTGGGACCGTGAGCCAGGGAGCGACGGCAGAAGAGGCCGTCGATAATCTGCGCGAAGCGACAGAGCTCTATTTGGACGAATTCCCGCTCGAAGGAAGTGATGTGGACGAATTTGATTTTGCTCACTATCTTTGAGCACCGTCCCCCCCAACCTTTATCAGTGTCCAATGCTTGTACCGAGTTATGCACCTGACCCTCCATCCAGTTCCTCCGTTCGATTTCCAGCTAAGCGCTACGATCTTCACCGGCGGTGATCCACAGATCCGCACCTATGAGAATGGAAGATACTGGCAGGTGCTCCGCGTCCAGAATAATTTAGTACTTGCCACGATTACGACCTCAGGAACGGTCGATGCACCGGAATTAACCGTGGCGTTGCAAGCGCCCGAACCTCTCGATCTGATCGAAACGAGCCGGATTGAAGAGATCGTTTCTTCACTCTTCAATTTAGAGGTCGACCTCGCCGCATTTTACGACGAGGTGAAGGACGACCCCGTGCTCTCCCGGTTGACCGCCAAGCTCCGCGGTCTGAAGAGCCCCACCACGCCCACGGTCTTCGAAGCGCTGGTCGATTCGATCATCGAGCAGCAAATTGCGCTCAATGTTGCGCATCGCCTGGAGCAAAACGTAATCAAAACGTTTGGTGATACGTTCGAGCTGAACGGGAAGGTCTATTACGCCTTTCCCACACCGAACGCCATAGCCGCTGCGCCGGTGGAACAGCTCCGTGCCTGCGGACTGAGCACGCGCAAAGCGGAGTACATCCACGGCATTGCCACCTCGCTCGTCGAGGGCGAACTTGATCTGGAGCACTTCAAGGCCTACGAGGATCCAAACGAGATTATCACGGGGATGATGAAGATACGAGGTATCGGCAGGTGGACCGCGGAGCTGACAATGCTGCGCGGCATGCAGCGCTTGGATGCACTTCCCGCGGACGACCTCGGCCTGCGGCGGCATATCGCGCACTTCTACTGCCACGATCGCCCCATATCGGGCACGGAGGCACGCCGAATCGCCGAACGGTGGGGCAGGTGGAAAGGGCTCGCGGCATATTATGTGCTCATGGCGCACAGGCTGAGCGTGGAGATCGAGATTACCAGCGGCATCCAAAAAGTTTAATAAGGTTGATGGTATAAGGGAATATATGCCCGAAACCGTCACCATTCAGGACCTATATAACGCGATAAAGCGAATAGA
>CAYYNW010000128.1:0-3620 GCA_964473145.1 uncultured Halobacteria archaeon | reverse complement strand
GCTATACCGGCGATCAGCAGGCGAAGACCGCGGAGGAGCTGGAAGAGTGGTGGGCAAGCCGGCGCAGGAAAGGGCTCAACAGCTTATTTGGCCGGCTCTTGCGGTAAGTCAATCCGTTGAAAAAGTCCGATCGAGCAATGGCAGCAAGGTATAAGGAGCGGATCGTTATCGATCCCCAGATCATGGTCGGAAAGCCCATCATCAAAGGCACGCGAATTCCCGTCGATGCGATCATCCGTCGGTTAGCGGAAGGTATGACCATCAACGAGATTCTGGAGGACTATCCCAACCTCACCCGCGAGGATGTCCAGGCTGCTTTGGAGTACTGCGTGTATCTCATAAATGGCGAGGATATCATACCGTTTTAAAGAAGATTCAGTGCGAATAAGGCCGCTGCTGTGAACTGGGTGATTGTTCCCCGAACTGGTCGGATCAACTTATGACGAACCCGCGTTCGTTTCAGAGGTTCACCCGCGCCGCACTTCCTTCCGCTGCGCCATCCGGTAATCGCAGATAACGCTCAGGTACCCGCTCAACCGCTCATCCAGCTCCTCGCTGCCCGTATCCACGAGGAGGAACGGTGTCTCGCTCAATTTGTGCGGCGTCGCGAGCACAATCACATTCTCCAGGCCGATCTTTTCGAGCACCCGGGCACTGAGCTGCTGATTCCCGCGCCCAAATACGAAGCCCTGCGCGCCGATCGGGCTCACCAGCAGCTTCACCTTCGATTCACCTTCCAGCAAGCGGAGCAACTCCTGCTCATTCAAGTCCTTGCCAACCAGTTTACCGTCTTTCACCGCATCCACGCCAAGCAGCGTCTTCTCCTCGCCCAGACCCAGCAGTTCCGCGATCTTATGGATCGTTGTCCCGGCGCCTAATATGTAGAGCGAGCCATCCCGCATGAACTCAAGAGCGAAGCATGCAATCTCCTCCTTAGCCTTCTCTTCACTTATGCTTTGAAAGATGCTCTTGCCATGCTGCACAAGCACGGGCTCGTAGGGGGTGCGGGCATAGCCAAAGACGGTCATCTGCAGCTCATTGCGCCGGTACGCCTCTTCATCCGTGTCCATGACCTCCGCGTCGCGCACCTCCGCCTTCCCTTCGGCGAAGTGCGTGACCAGCTGAGCAGCACCTTTGGGACTGATTGCGAAGACTGCGGAATGCATCTTCACGCCCGCGGGAATGCCGAGCATCGGAATGGTTCGTTCGACGACGCTGTAAACATCGCGAGCTGTGCCGTCACCGCCGCAGAAGAGAATGAGATCTACCCCTTCGACCATGAACCGGCGGCAGGCCTGCTTGGTGTCCGCACTCGTGCTGCTGCCCTCGAAGGAATAAACAACCTCATACTGCAGCCCTGAGCTTCGCAGGACATCTTCACCCATCGCGCCTGAGCAGGTAAGCATGAGCGCATCGAGCTTTAGCTCAGCAAGGCAGTTCTTCGCACGGTCAGCTGCTAGTGGGTGCGCGCCCCGCCGCCGCGCCTCCTCGGCCAAGCCGTCCGTTCCTTTCAGGCCCACCGAGCCGCCCATGCCCGCGATCGGGTTAATAAGGAAGCCGAGTTTCATGCTTCTGTGGTGATTCAGTCACTTAGTTCCACATAGTTCTCCAGGCGGAAAAATAGATCAATCCCCAGATCCATCTTCCCATCTGTCAGGTTCACGGAATGGCTTACCTCGTAGTTGATATTCTTCGATCGAGGTTCTGATAAGAAAGGATAAGCGCGTATTCGAAATACCATGAAACCCTGCAGTGCCTACGTCGTAAAAAGGAGCCGGCGCGGGTAGAAAGATAAACATGCACGACCAACTACTCAGTAGGTGAGAGAGCACTATGGAAGAGCGGCTGAAGGCGCTTGAAATCGCCATGGACCGTGAAGAAGCTGCCAGAACGTTCTATTTGGAGGCGAGCAAGAAGGTCACCCATCCGTTTGCTCAGGAGATGTTCAGCTCGTTCGCGAAGGACGAGGAGCGGCACTACCTGACCGTCCAGAAGATCTATGCCCGACTCAAAGAAGAGCGTGCATGGCCCAAACTGATCACCTCCATTGGCAATGTCGTGATCACCCGCGCAGTAGATCCGCGGCAGCTCGAACCGCTGACCACGAGCACGGAAGATCTGAACGTGAGCCGCAAGATCGTTAAACTCGGGATGGAGCGGGAAGAGCAGAGCATGGCGTTTTACCATCAGCTGGCCGAGCAAGCGACCGACCCGTTTGAGAGCCGGTTCTTTATCGCGCTAGAGCATGAAGAGCGGGGCCATTATCTCTCGCTCTGGGATTATCGCGAGTATCTCGAAGACCCGGCGAGCTGGCACAGCATGAAGGAAGGATTCCGGCTCGATGCCGGGTGAGTGAGGCACGATGGTCCGCCTTTTTGGGATCTCCGGTAGTCCGCGCCGAGCGGCGACCGATTGGATCGTGCAGGAAGCGTTACGGTACGCGGCAGAGCGGTGGCAGGCGGAAACACAGTACTTCTCAGTCCGCGGCAAGAAATTGAACTTCTGCATCCATTGCGACCACTGCGTGAAAGAAGGGGGCTGCGTGCACGAGGACGCGATGCAGGAGGTCTATGCAGGCTTCGAATGGGCTGACGCAGTCATCATCGGCTCACCGGTCTACCAGGGGACGCTCAGCGGTCAGACGAAGGTGCTGCTCGACCGCATGCGAGCAGTAGCAGCGAGCAACCCGCATGCACTCCGCTATAAGGTCGGTGCCGCGGTTGCCGATGGCGGGGACCGAATCGGCGGTCAGGAGCTGGCGATACGCGCAATTGCGGATTTCTACGTGATTAATGAGATGATCCACGTCGGCGGAGGCGCTTTCGGCGCCAACCTCGGCGCTTCCTTCTGGTCAAAGGATAAGGGCGTTCCGGGTGTAAAAGAGGATGAAGTGGGCTTGAAGAGCCTCTATAAGACGGTGAACCGGCTGATGGAGGTCGCTCAGCTGCTCCAGGGAGCCACGAGAGAGGAATGAGCACGGCGAGGCGGATCGCATGGGGTATTACCGGATCGGGCGATAAAATTCGTGAGACGGTTGCACTCATGGAGGAGTTGATCGCGAAGTACGAGCTGGAAGTTCACGTGTATCTCTCAAAGGAGGGTGAGGTTGTTTTAAAATTTTACCGGCTGCTGAATGAGGTGAAGCGAGTATTTCCGAAGGTAACGCCAGAACGGGGGCCAAATGCACCCTTCCTCTCCGGCAAACTCCAGATGGGCACCTACTCGCTCTTCCTTATCGCGCCCGCCACGGCCAATACGGTCGCAAAGATCGCTTATGGGATCGCAGACTCGCTCATCACCAATTCGGCCGCGCAGGCCATGAAGGTGAACGTGCCGGTCTATATCTTCCCCGTGGACCAGCACGAGGGCGAGCTGGTCACGAAACTGCCCAACGGCCGGGATCTGAAGTTACGAATCCGGAAAGTGGACGTTGAGAACGTCGAACGGTTACGGCTGATGGACGGTATCACCGTTTTAGGCAGACTTGAAGAATTCGAGACGGTGGTGAAGCAGCTTTACGAAGAGTGACACCTGAGCCGCTCTCCAGCTGCGATTTAGTGGAGCACCTAAACTTCGGCGCCAAGTTCTAACACGGGGTTAAAGATCGAAAATCCTAGACA
>CAYYNW010000127.1:0-3628 GCA_964473145.1 uncultured Halobacteria archaeon | reverse complement strand
GCGAGCCGATCTTCGATTTCTGGATCAAGGTGCCCGAAGCGGAGGAGCTGAACCCTGTCATCCAGATCATTCCAATGCAGGTGCTCGCGTACGAGCTCGCAGTTCTCCGGGGGCTCGATCCGGACAAGCCGCGCAACCTGGCGAAGAGCGTGACCGTGACGTAGCTAGCGATGGGCATCTTCAAGGCATACGACATACGGGGGCTCTATCCCGCGGAGCTCGATGAACATCTCGCGTTCCAAATAGGTGCGGCATTCGGGTCACTCAATCCCGGCACGATCGCGGTCGGCTGCGATGCGCGCTTGAGCGGTCCGAGCCTCAAGACGCAGCTGATCCGCGGTATCTGCTCGACGGGCTCTGACGTGGTGGAGGTCGGGCTGACCACCACACCTATGATCGTCTTTGCGACCAAGCAGCTCGGCGCCGAGGGGGGCGTCAACGTCACGGCATCGCACAACCCGAAGGAGTACAATGGTTTCAAACTATTCGATCGCGCGGCCATGCCGATCAGTTACGAATCGGGTATCGCGCAGGTGGAAGCGCTCGTGGAGCGCGGCGAGTATTCGAAAGGTGCCGGAGCCTCATCTACCCGATCGATTGCAGAGGAGTACCTCGCCTTCCTGAGGGCGAGCGTGAAGCCGAGGAAGCGGTTGTGTATCGTGCTTGATGGCTCGAACGGCCCGGCGGGCAGTTATGCGCCCGCGGCTTTTCGTCAGCTGGGCATGACGGTTCACGAGCTGAACTGCACGCCGGACGGCACGTTCCCCGGGCATGAGCCCGATCCGACCAGGGCGGAGAACCTGGCAGAAGCCCAGCGGCAGGTGCGGGAGGTCGGTGCGGATCTCGGGTTCGTCTATGATGGTGATGGCGATCGTCTCGCGGTAATTGCGGAAGACGGGCGTGCGATAGAGTCGCGCCGCATCTTCTCGCTCCTCGTGCAGCAGATGCTCTCGGAACGGCCGGGCGCGAAGGTGGTGCACGATGTGCTGATGTCGCAGATGGCGCTTGATACGATCCGGAGGTACGGTGGTGTGCCGATCGCCTCGAAGGTCGGGCATACGTACATCGCGCAGCGGATGCAGGATGAGGCCGCGGCACTCGGTGGCGAGCTCTCCGGGCATTTTTACTTCAACGAGACGCACTACGCGGATGACGCGATCTTCGCGAGCCTGAAGGTGCTCGAGCTCGTGGCACGAGAAGGCCGGCCAATCTCCGCGCTCGTTCAGGACTTCCCGGAGTACCTCACGGACAATGTGCGCGTGGCGATACGAGACGTGGAGAAGTTCTCGTTCATCGCTCGCCTGCGAGCTGATCTGGAGCGAAACGGCTATGCGATTGAGACACTGGACGGTGTGAAGGTGCGGTTCGAGCACGGGTGGGCGCTCTTCCGAGCATCGAATACCGAGCCGAAGCTCTCCATCGCCTATGAGTCGCGTGATACCGGTGAGTTTAACAGGATCAAGCGCTTTGTAGAGTCAGTTATCGAGAGGGTGCCGCAGGACGATGAAGGGCGTCATACTGGCCGCGGGTAAAGGCGAGCGATTACAGCCGTTGACGGATCGTAAGCCGAAAGCGCTGCTGCCTATTTGCAATAAACCGCTCATCACGTATCAACTGGACCTGCTGCGCGCGCACGGCGTCGAGGAGATCGCGGTGGTGGTTGGGCATCTGAAGGAGCAGTTCGACCTGCCGGACGTCACCCTCTACGAGGACCGGCTGATCCAGGGCACGGCTTCGGCGCTGCTCGCGGCCAAGGATTTCCTCGACGAGGAGTTCATCCTCCTGTATGGCGATCTCTTCTGTGATCTCAGCAACTTCAACGCGCTCATCGCGGAGAAGACCGCGCTGGGCGTGACGCGGGTGAAGGATGTAGCGCGCTACGGTGCGGTTCTGGTTGATCAGGGCAGGCTGATGGTAATCCAGGAGAAATCGGGCCGCGGGCCCGGGTTAGCCAATGCGGGCATGTATCATTTGACGCCCGCGGTGGTCGAGCTCGTGGAGCGTACCGAAGCGAGCGCGCGTGGCGAATATGAGCTGACCGATGCGCTCATGGCGCTGAACGAGCGTGAGCCGGTGCGCATCGTGCCGCTGCAGGGCTACTGGAATGACATCGGGTATCCATGGGACTATCTGGAGGCGAACCAGTACCAGCTCGAGAAGGTCGGCTTCGCTGTTGGCGCGACCACCGAGCTCTGGGATTCCGCGATACTGCGGAAGCCCGTCGTGATCGGAGATGGCTGTGAGATCCGGAACTGCGTGATCGAGCGGTCGGTGATCGGTGACGGTGGCGTGGTGGGCGAATTCTCGATCGTGAAGCGGAGCGTCGTGATGGCGCATTCGCACGTCCCGCACCTGAACTACGTTGCGGATTCCGTCATCGCGGAAGGCTGCAATCTGGGCGCGGGGACGAAGATCGCGAACCTGCGGTTCGACGACCAGGCGGTCAAGATGAGCATCAAGGGGCAGCGGATCGACTCAGGGCGGCGGAAGCTGGGCGCGATCATGGGCTACAACGTCAAAACGGGGATCAATGTCTCGATCTATCCGGGCGTGAAGATCCGGAGCGGCACGTGGATCGAAGCGGAGACGTTAGTGAAGCGGGACGTATGAAGCGGCTCGCGGCGGTACGTCATGCGGCTTTTTAGGGCTGAGGGGCTGAGTGAGCAATGGCTGATGGGGCAGTGGCACGTTTCCCGGCAGATCTTGCGCTCGTGATACTCTGGACGCTCACCTGCATACCGTTCGTGCTCGTCCCACCGCTGAACGCGACGCCGGTACGGATCGTGCTGGGCTTGCCGCTCGTGCTCTTCCTCCCGGGCTATGCGCTGATCGCGCTGCTCTTCTTACGGAAAACTGATCTAGACGCTATTGAGCGCATAGCGCTCAGTTTCGGCCTGAGCATCGCGGTCGTCCCGCTGATCGGGCTGGCGTTGAACTACACCCCGTTCGGCATCCGCTTATCACCGGTTCTCTTCTCGCTCGCGGTCGTCACAATCGCGCTCGCGCTGGGCGCTTGCTGGCGGCGGCGCACTGTTGCGTCAGGCGAGGCGTTCGCGGTTGAGTTCCGTGCCGCGTTCAGCTCGTTGAAGGAGTCGTTCGCGGCGAGCGAGACGCGACTCGACCGCATCTTATCGGTGCTCCTGGTCATTTCGATCCTCGTGGCAATTGGCATGGTGGTGTACGTGATTGTCACGCCGAAGCAGGGCGAGAAGTTCACGGAATTTTACATCCTCGGGCCCGGTGGCAAAGCGGACGATTATCCCACCACTCTGCGGGTGGGTGAAGAAGGGCGGGTGATCATCGGGATAGTGAACCATGAATACACGACGGTCGAGTATCGATTGGAGGTGCGGCTCGAAGATGCACGGCTCACGAACGAGAGCTTTCCGCTCAGGCATAACGAGACCTGGGAGCGGCCCTTCGCGTTCCAGCCGGCAGTGGTGGGTGAGGATCAGAAGCTGGCATTCTGGCTCTTCAAAGCGGGTGCGAACGAGACCGAGCCGTATCGCTCGCTCCATTTGTGGGTGGATGTGAAGCCGTGAGTTTAGTGCCCGAGCGCTCAGCGGTCTCTTCGCTTGCGAACAAGGAGATACGCGCCGATCACCATCGCCACTGTTCCGGCGAGGCC
>CAYYNW010000126.1:0-3629 GCA_964473145.1 uncultured Halobacteria archaeon | reverse complement strand
AGCCTAAGAAGACCATCGCATAGTTGCCGCCGTAGTTCTTCAACCCGAAGAACTCCCGGGTTGCCGCAGGGAACAAGGCGAAATTACCGCCGAACATCAACCCGATCCAGGCCGCGGCGAGCGTGAGCCCTCCCATCGTCGAACCCAGCCCCAGGAATATGAGCGCGAACATCATCCCCGCCTGCAAGAAGAACATGATGCCCATCGCGATCGTCCGCCCGATCTTGTCCGAAACCCAGCCCCAGACGATCCTGCCCGCGCCGTTGAAGAGCGCGAGTATCCCGACTGCAGTGCCGGCCGCAGCAGCGGCGAGGCCAGAATCAATGCCATACAATTTCAGGATACCGATCGTCATGAGCCCCGCAGCGGCTGCGAAGACGAACATGACGAGTAGCATCCAGTACTGCGGGGTTCGCAGCATCTCGGAGCGTTCCCAATCCTCCCGCAGCTTCGCGCTACTCGATTTCGCGGCCGGCACCCACCCCGCCGGTCTCCAACCCGCGGGCGGGTTCTTCAGGAGAACCGCACCGGTACCGCCAACCGCGAGGAAGACGATACCCCAGATGAAAAGTGTTCCCCCAAGCCCGTAATTGTTGAGTAATTGGATGAGGTCAACCTTTAATCCGGGCATGTCTATCCCTTTTCCTGATAACACGGAGATGAAAAATGCCCCGGCTCCGAAACCCGCGACCGCGATTCCCGTTGCCAATCCCAATTTGTCCGGAAACCACTTGCCGATCGCCGCTATCGGGCACACATAGCCGAGCCCGATGCCCGCTCCCGCAATAATGCCCAGGGTGATCACGAACCAGAGGAACTGCCCGGGCATGTAACTCGCGAGCATGTACCCGAGCCCGAGCACCGCTGCGCCGGCGAGTGCTACTTTACGAGGCCCGAGCTTATCCTGCCATCTGCCGGCGAAGACCATGACGAGCGCAAAGGTGGCAAGTGCTGCTGAAAACACGATCTGAGTTTCGGTTACACTCCACCCGAACCCGCCAAGTGCTACTCCTTTCGTAAGCTCGGCCGCGAAGACACTCCACGCGTAGACTGCACCAAGGCACAACTGGAGCATGAGCGCTCCAAGCAATATCACCCATCTGTTCCCCATCTTAGGTTCTGTCCTCATGGGCATCACCGCCCAACATGTTGGTTACCTGACTATATATACATACCGCCTTTTCAGTAGCGCGGAATCGGCGTGCACGTGGTGAGAACGTCCTAACCCGCATCTGCTTCCAGCTTGAAGACTGACGACTTACGCAGTCGCTTCAGCGATAAACCGTAACTTCTTCTCTATTCTGCAGCGTGCATGCTCGCGGAGGATGACCCGCTGCGCTTTATGTCTACCGGTCTTCACGATGGCCCGCGGTTTGGAGATCTCTCTCGCTTCACCGACGACCAGATCGCCCACGATGGTCGCTCCCTCCTCGGTATAGGTCTTCATTCACTCACTCAACCACCTCAAGCCGTTTCTCCGCTTTCAACTTCTCGGTAATCGCCCAGACGAGATCGTAGTCCAGGGCTAAATCCTCAGCCACCTCGTACGGGTACGCCTCCTGGTATGCGCGATAATAGCCCAGCACTTCCCGCTTCGCCTCCTCATGGAAGACATCACGCGCCTTCACCACCTTGACTGCCCGCAGCTTCTCCCGAATCGCCTCGCGCACAAAGTCGGAGATAGTTCCCATAGGTAGTTCTATAAGGGTAACGAGCTATAACACCACCGGGCAGGTCGGCTTTGCAGCGCGAAGTTCTTGGCGAGCGCCAGAGCGTACAGCAGGGTGACGTTCGTTAACGCAAATGTGGAGGTGCGTGGTACCGCCCCAGCATGTTCGTGACGCACGGGCACGTTCGCCCGAAGTAAGCATGCTTACCCGTGCTGTCGCTTCTGGCGGTTGAAGAGCCGCTCCACCGTCTCGATCGTATCGATCTCATCGGCCGAGAGGTCCCAGCGGATTCGCTTGATCCGCGGGAACCGGAGCGCGTACCCCACCTCGTACAGCGTGCTCTTCTGGATCTCGTCGAATTTCACCTCCACCACGACCTGCGGCTCGACCAGCAGGGTCCTGCCCCGCTGCTCACGCGCGATCCCCTTGAAATACGCGGTCAGCTCCTCGATCTCCGCGTCTTTCAGGCCGCTGAACGCCTTCGCCAGCGGCATGAGCTTATCATCCCGGTCTCGCGTCGCGAAGGTGTAATCGGAGAGTAGATGTGCTCGCTTGCCATGGCCGTATTCGACCGCAACGACGACCAGATCCAGGGTCTCCGCTTCACGTTTCAGCTTCAGCCATTCATACCCGCGTTTGCCCGGCGTGTAAAGCGAGCGCGGATTCTTGATCATCAGCCCCTCGTAGCCGAGGTCGAGCGCCTCCTGGAACATGATCCGCGCTTTTGCGCTGCTCTTCGTGTGCATGCACCGGGCAATCTCGATGCGTTCGGTCGGCTGAATGGCCTCGCGCAGCAATTTGCGTCGCTGGAGTAAGGGAGTCTCGATAAGCGAGTGCCCATCGAGATACAGCAGATCGAAGACGAACAATTTCACCGGGATCTTACGGACGAATTCGTCAACCCGGTACTTCCGCCTGAGCCGCTTGATCAGCTCCTGGAACGCTTTCGGCGAGTGCTCAAAAGGGATGATCTCGCAGTCCACAATGAACGAGCGTGGGAGCGTTCGGAGGTCAGCCACGAGTTCGGGGAGCGATTGGCTCACCTCCTCCGCTTCGCGCGTGAAGATCTTCACCGCGTCCTCGTACTTATGGATGCAGAGCCGTGCACCATCGTATTTGTACTCAAAGAGCGCCCGCTCGAAGCGTGCGAAGCCCTCCTCTAAACTCGCCGCGGTCTCCGCAAGCATCGGCCGCAGCGGCCGCCCGGGCACGATGGACAACGCGTTCAACTGCTCTGGCTGCTCTTGCGCGATACGCGCTACTTCGCCAATGTCCGAGCGCACCATATACGCCTTCCGGAGCACGTTCACGTCAACGGCGAACGCTTGCGCAATCGCTTCTTCCAGCAACCCCTGCTTGAAGCCGTAGCGCATCTCACCCGTGATCGTTTTCACGATGAACTTCGCCTCCGCCGGCGTGCTCTGGTTCAGTAAGCCCATGAGGATCGCGCGTTTGCGCCGCGTCGAATCCTTGCCGCTGAGTGTTCCGATCTTCACGAGCGCGGCGTAGCACTCCTCGACCGTGAGCGGCTCGGTGACGAGTGAGACCGCGATCTTCGGAGTCTCCGTGAAGATTAATTCGACTGCGGAGCCCAGATCGCCGAACTTGTCGTAGGCCGCCTTTAACTCCTCACCGGAGCGATGGGTCACCGCTCGGATCGTATCCCAGAGGCTCGACCAGCCAAGCTGCAGCTCATCGGTCGAATACTCCGGGAAGACGCGCCCGCGGAGCAGGTAGCAGACCTGCGGCACGAGCACCGCGGGCGTTTGCCGCAGCAGCTCAGCAACGCGCGCTACCTTCGCTAGCGTGCTCGTCGTGCTTCTCACGTCTTCATAAAGCGCGGTGAGTTCTCCGAGGAGCATGTAACTAACCTAACATCTATAGCGCACGCAGACACAAAAAGCACGGTGAGTCGGGCCATTCGATCGCTCCCTGGGACGGGTGCAGCGAGAAGTCCTG
>CAYYNW010000125.1:0-3708 GCA_964473145.1 uncultured Halobacteria archaeon | reverse complement strand
TAAATAGGGTGGTAGAGGACAATGCCGAGCACGAGGACGGTAACCCTTGACCTGCACGTGCATACGAACTACTCGCACGATGGCCGCGATTCAGTTGAAGCGGTGGTGCAGAGCGCGATTGCGCAGGGGCTTGATGGCATTGCGATCTGCGACCACAATACGATGGCCGGGTCGGTTGCGGCCCGCAGCTCCGTGGCCGAACACCAGCTGGAGCTGGTCATTATTCCAGGGATAGAAGTATCGACCTCACAGGGGCATCTTCTGGTGCTTGGCCTTGACGACGCGATCGAGCAGGGTTTGCCGCTGGAGGAGACGATCGAGCGTGCGCGGCAGCAGGAGCGTGAGACGAACGGTACGGTGGCTATTATCGCACCGCACCCGTACCATCCTTTCCGGCACAGCCTTGGCCGGCGCTGCCTCACGCCGGGCGTAGATGCGATCGAGGTCTTCAATGCGCGCTATTTCACCGGTTTGGCGAACGCCTGGGCGAAGTGGACGGCAGCACGCCATAGGATGACCGCAGTCGCGGGCAGTGATGCACATACTGCGGACTGCGTCGGGCTGGCGACCGTGGAGGTAGAGGTGAGCGCGGCGGCGATTCGGGAGCCTGCGCTGATCGTGAAGCGGCTGAAGGAGGGAGCGGTACGCATCGCGCGCTGCCGGCGCGCGCCCAGAGGGAGGTATTACACGCAGCTGTGCAGGAAGCGCCGGTAGGTAGTTCCTGCGGGCTTCAGTGATCTGAACATCGCTCAGCGAGCAGTGCGGCGCAGCTTGCGAGCTCCGCGTACGTATTGATGTTCCGAAAGGTGCGCAAATCAGGCGTGATCTCCTTGAGCTTGGCGATAGGCAGGAAGTGGACGTGACGGAGCTGCGCGAGCACATTGGCCAGCTTCTCATCGCCACGGCGGATCGCATCGCGGACCGCGGCGAGCGTCGGCTCGCGTTTATAGACCGCGTGGAGTGGCTCGAGCATCCCGTTCTCCCATTGCGGCACCACAGCATCGTAGTCCCGTTGCGTCGCGACCGCAAAGAGCAGCTCGACCACCCGCGGGTCAACGAACGGCATGTCGCAGCCAATAACGAGGGCGAAGGGCGAAGAAGCGCGTGCAAGGCCAGCGAGGAAGCCAGCAAGCGGGCCGAAGTCCTCGACCGAATCGTAGACCAGCGTGATCCTAGAGGGTATCCGCTCCTTGATCGCAGCCCCCTGCTGCTCGTCTCGCGCCGCGACGACGAACTCATCCGCCACATCAGCGAGATTCTCCACCACATGCTGGATGAGCGGCTTCGAGCCGAGTGGAATCAGGCACTTGTCCCGCGCCTGGACCCGTTGCCCCCGGCCACCTGCGAGAATAATAGCGGTCTTCCGCATCCCTTTCGTGTAGTAGAAGAGAGGCATGGCTCACTTATTATTTAACTAGTGCCGGTAAGGTCAGATAATGAGAGCACTGTTTTTCCCAGCGAAAGTGAGATAAAGGAGTGAGGATGAGGGAGAAGTATGGAAGCAAGAAATGTGATCTTCTCGGTGGTGATGGTCTTCTCGACCTTCGTGCTCACGTACCGGTTGTTGTCGTGGAAGGGGTATCAAGACCCGGTGACCGTCTTTTCCGCCGTGATTGTGGTTGCGATGCTTGCGCTTCTCTTCCTGAGCGTCGATGAGCGATTGCGGAAGATAGAGCGCGATATAGGCGATAAGGAGCGGTCCTTGCGGGTGAGTCTGCAATCGGTCGAAGAGGAAGTGCAGGAGAAAGTGGGCACGGCGACGAGGCGGATGGAGGAGCTTCGCGAGGAGATCATGAAACGGGGCTACCGGTAGGACGAAACGCGGGTCTCGCACGTACCTGCCTGCCTGCGTACGTACCGCCACCTCGCGGTTCACCGTTCCTCGGGCGTTCAGGCGTTCACGCGCGCGGGCGGGTCGGAAGGGTAGGTAAAGAGGGGGAGCGATGTGGAAGGAGGTCATGGCGAAGTTTGAGGGCTCACCCTCGCAGAAGAAGGTAATTGAGCTCCTGTTGGAGCGCGGCTTCCAGGTGAGCCAGGAAGGGAAGGTCGCGTCCGGCGGCATTGAGATCCCGCACACGCAGATCGCGACCGAGGCGGGCGTCGACCGTCGGGTCGTGGATCTGACGGTGAAGAAAATCCTGCAGGAGCCGGAATTGCGCCTGATCTTTGAGCATCTGCGCTCAATCGCATTCCTCGCGGAGGTCGCGCCGCTCCTCGGGCTCAGTGTGCTCATCATCCATCCCATGGATGCGCGCGCGAAGGGCATCCTCGGCGAGGTCGCGACCGTGATGGCACGCCGCGGCTTGAGCATCCGGCAGGCGGTGAGTGACGACCCCTTCCTGGTCGACGATCCGAAACTGACGATCATCACGGATAAAACGATACCAGGCGAGCTGCTCGAGGAGATCGGGCGGCTAAGGAGCGTTAAGGGCGTGCAGCTTCACCAGCCGGTATGATCGCTAATTCGATTCAGCCGGTTAATCGTTTCAAATCGCGTGCTGGCCAGATCCGAAGCGCAAGGTCGCTCAGCGCGGCTTAGCGGTCCCGTTCAGACCTCGGGGATACGCCGGCCTCCTCGAAGGTCGCCATCTCTTTCAGCAATTTGCAGGCCGCCACAGTAAGGGAGATGCCGAGTGCCGCGCCCGTCCCTTCGCCGAGCCGCATCTGCAGGTCGAGCAGCGGCGTCAAGCCGATATGCGTGAGAATCGAGGTATGCCCGCGTTCCACCGAACGGTGCGAGGCGATCAGGTACTCCTTCACGGCGGGCGCCAACTCGTACGCCAGTAACGCGGCAGCGCCGGATACGAAGCCGTCAAGGACGACCGGTATTCTGTGCGCGGCCGCCGCGAGCATCACGCCAGCCATGCCGGCGAGCTCGAAGCCGCCGAGTTTGGCGAGCAGCTCGAGTGGGTCGCTCCGGTCCGGTTGATTGACCCCTATAGCTGCCTGGATCGCGTGAATCTTCCGCGCCAGCCCGAGATCATCAATACCCGTGCCGCGGCCCGTGACGGCTTCGACCGCGTCACCGGTGATCACCGCGGTAAGCGCGCTGCTCGCCGTTGTATTCCCGATGCCCATGTCGCCGAGGCCGAGGATATCCATGCCCTTCACCGCTTCATCCTCGAGCACCGCTATGCCCGTTTCCACGGCCCTTAGCGCTTCTTCGCGTGTCATAGCAGGCCCCTTCGTCATGTCCGCAGTCCCGTACCCGATCTTTCTGCTGAGCAGCGATTCCGCGACGATATCGGTCGCGACGCCCATGTCAACGACCACCACGCGTGCACCGACGTGCCGTGCGAGCACGTTAATGGCCGCGCCGCCATTGAGGAAGTTGTAAATCATCTGCGCGGTCACTTCACGCGGATACGCGCTCACGCCTGCCGCGGTGACGCCGTGATCGCCGGCCATCGTGATGATCACCTTCTCCTTCAAAGTCGGCAGGGGCGTGCCGGTAATGCCCGCGACCCGTATAGCGAGCTCCTCGAGTGCGCCGAGGCTGCCGGCGGGTTTGGTGAGCTTCGCTTGCCGTTCGCGTGCGAGCCGCATCGCAGCGGCATCTAACGGCCCAATGGCCCGTACGATCTCCTCCAGGTTCATGCGCGATCCCTCATCGTCTTCGCGGTTCACAGATAATAAACTCGCGAGGAGAAGAAAGGGTTCTCGCAGAAGACAAGCTTCCGCAGGATGACTATACGAAATATAGCGCGA
>CAYYNW010000124.1:0-3710 GCA_964473145.1 uncultured Halobacteria archaeon | reverse complement strand
AGCTGCGCGGCGACCGCGTCCTGCACCGCAACGCCGACGGATTTGAAGAAGGTAATCTCTTCGGCCCTTGCACGGCCGGGCTTGCGGCCAAGCACGAGCTCACCAAGCTCGGCGTGAATGTGCGTTTCTGAGATCAGACCCGTTTGGATCGGCTGGATCAGGTCGCCCGCCTCGGCGAGCGCGGCAGCACGCGAATCAACGACGACGAGCGCCCGTTTGACCGTCGCCGCGGGCACTTCAGCCATAGCAGGCGTATAAGAGCCGATGCCGTTGATGTGCACGCCGGGCTTGAGGTCCGCGTCGTCGAAGACGGGCGTCAATGACGTGGTCGCGGTGCAAATCACGTCCGCATCACGCACCGCCTGCAGTGGGCTCGCGGCCACGCGCAGCTCGTCGGGGATGGGCCCCTGACCAGCCAGCTCTCGCATGAAGGTTTCGATGCGCGCAGGGATACGATCATAGATCCACACCGTTCGTATCGGGCGCACCGTGCAGATCGCTTCCAGTTGCGTGCGTGCCTGCACGCCCGCGCCGAAGATCGCGGCGATGCGACTATCGTGCCGCGCGAGCAGGTCCGTTGCCGCACCAGAGGCCGCACCGGTGCGTATAGCGGTCAGCGTACCGCCTTCAAGCAGCGCAGTTGGACGGCCGGTATGCGGCTCCAGCACCACCACGGCAGCATGAAGCGTGGGTAAGCCGTATTGCTGTGGATTGCGCGTGAAGACCGAGACGACCTTCAGAGCCAATGCGGCACCCGCTTCATCATCAACGAATGCAGGCATGAAGAGACTTTCACCACCGTGCCGTGACACTACCACACGGGACCGTAAGGGCACCTGCGCACTTCCGGCGCTCAGCGATGCGAACGCTCGCTTCATCGCCGCGATCGTCTCGGCCATGGGCAGTGCTTTCCGCACCTCAACCGCCTGTAGAACGAGCATACGTTCCCGCCTCCGCTTCGCCTTCACCGCTCATACGCTACACGCGCTGCTGATTGATGAGCATACCCTTTTAAGGCTATAGAGGTTACGAGCAACCGATGGCAAAAACGCGATTGCATATCGGCCTTGCCTGCGTGAGAAGTAAGGGCGGGTGAGAAGCGATCGCGCACCGCTCGGCGCTCGTGCTTGCGTGAGAACTGGCTCAAGCTCTTGCGCTGCGCAAGCTTTTTATTTATGATGGATGACAAATTCTTTAACCATGCGTCTGCTGGTTACGCTGAAGGCCGCCAAGGCACAGGGCTACGAAAGTCTGTACCATCATAAGCTGCAAGGCTGCATTTACGAGCTCTTGCGAGCTTCGGGGTTTGGCACGGTGCACGAAAAAGAAGGCTACAAGTTCTTCTGCTTTTCCAATATCTTCCCGATAGGGGATATGCACGAAGGCGATCGTGCGAAGTTGCTCATTGCATCACCGAACACAGCTCTGATCGCATCGCTGGAAGGAACACTGCGAGCCATCGCAGCTTCAGAAACGAGAGTACATATCGGTGAGATGTCCTTTGACCTACTAGACATAAAAAGAGTTGAGATTAAGCTAGAGGCAAGAACTTTGAGAGTGCTCACCGCAACGCCGGTGATAATACGGATACCAGAGCGCAATTATGACCGGTATGAGATACCAGAGTCAGAACGGAAACAGCGGTATGTTTACTGGCGTCCTAAATATTCCTTTGAAGCGTTTTTAAAGCAGCTAAGTGAGAATTTAATAAAGAAATATAACGAATTTCACGGCACTGAACTAGATACCAGTGATCTCTTTGAGCAGTTTGTGTTCCGGAGGCCGACAGCGACAAAGGTAGTTATTGAAGGGCGCGAGTATGTGCTGGTAGGCAGCATGTGGGAATTCATCTGGAGCTCGTTGACCAAGCTGCAGCGTACCCTCTTAGCGTTTGGGTTAGACGCCGGGTTTGGTGAACGGAGCTCAATGGGCTTTGGATTCGTGAATAAGGTGGAGAACGGTACGCATGGGCGCGGAAGCTGAGCCAGCGGTGTTGCTCTCGAAGGAGCTGCTCTTCAGCGGCACGCAGGTGAACTACTATCTGATCTGCAGGACGAAATTATGGCTGTTCTCGCACTTCGTGACGATGGAACGGAACTCGGACCTCGTCTCTCAGGGCAAATTCGTGCATGAGACCGCATACAGCCAGAAGCAGAAGGAGGTGATGGTCGATGACCGCATTGCGATCGATTTTATCCAGAAGGGCGATGGGCTCATCGTTCACGAAGTGAAGAAAGGTAAGCGCATGGAGAAGGCGCACCGATACCAGCTCCTTTACTATCTGTACTATCTGCAGGAATTGAAGGGTGTGGCGCAGGTGGAAGGTGAGATAGACTATCCCTTGTTGCGTAAGAAGGAACGAGTGGTCCTGACCGATCCGTTAAAGAAGGAGCTACAAGAGATCCTCACGGGAATAAAGGAACTGGTTGCGCTCCCGGAACCGCCACGCCCGGCATATCTGCGGATCTGTCGCAAGTGCGCGTATTTTGAATTCTGCTGGGTGTGAGGGCTGGGACGCATGAAAGTGAATTATTATATCTTGCGGAATGGGGTGCTGCGGCGGAAGCAGAACACGGTTTATTTCATCTATAAGCAGGAGAGTGCGCACCCGGAGAAGGAAGGTGCAGAGGAGTTTGAGGCTGAAGTTGAGGGTGCTGAAGCGGAGCTTGCGGTAGCGCCCGAGTCGCAGGCGGAAAAGCCCGAGGAGCCGGGTATCGTGAAGAAGATCCTGCCCATTGAACGGATCAGCGCGATCTATGCCTACGGCCGCATCTCCTTCACCTCCGGGGTGATCAGCTACCTCGCGAAGCACGGGACACCGGTGCATTTCTACAACTACTACGGGTACTATGAGGGGAGCTACTACCCGCGTGAGACGTTAGTCTCGGGCGATCTGGTGATCCGGCAGGCGGCGCACTACCTCGATCCGGCTAAGCGGCTCGCGCTCGCGAAGGCGTTTGTACGCGGTGCCGCGGAGAACATCCTAAGGAACCTGGAGTATTACAGTCGCGAGGGTAAGGCCGTGGCGGACGACGAGGCGGCAATCCGCGCGTTGCGTGCGAGCATCGACGAGCCGGGCACGAACAATGTGCAGCGGCTCATGGCGGTCGAGGGCGCGATCCGGAGCGCATATTACCAGAGCTACGATAAGATCCTCCCTGCGGCGTTCAGCCTGGATGGTCGTACGAAGCAGCCGCCGGCTAATCCCCTGAATGCGCTCATCAGCTTTGGCAATTCGCTCCTCTACGGCACGGTGCTCACGGAGCTCTACAATACGCAGCTGAACCCGACGATCAGCTATTTGCACGAGCCCTCGGCGCGCCGATTCTCGCTCTCGCTGGACGTAGCGGAGGTCTTCAAGCCGTTCCTTGTGGACCGGGTGATCTTCAAGCTGGTGAACAAGCAGATGCTGGACGAGCGCGATTTCGTGCAGGAGTTGAACTCGTGCTTGCTGAACGACAAAGGCCGGCGGACGTTCTTAGCGGAGTGGGACGAGAAGTTGAAGACGACGATCAAGCACCGCGAGTTGAAACGGAACGTCTCGTACCAGCGCTTGATCCGGCTGGAGTGCTACAAGCTGACGAAGCACCTGTTGGGCACGCAGGAGTACAAGCCGTTCGTGCTCTGGTGGTAAACTTTTTTACTTCGTAAAAACCTTTACTAAAAATAACTTTTTCTGCTGCGCAGAAAACCTTAACTAAAAACGGGCT
>CAYYNW010000123.1:0-3756 GCA_964473145.1 uncultured Halobacteria archaeon | reverse complement strand
GCAGGTGAAAAGCTGGATCTGATCAGAACATATTTTGAGACTATCTTCTACCGGGATATTGTTGACCGTCATAGAATTAGAAATGTAAGTCTGATTGACACGTTCGTTAAGACCGTGTTTTCAAGCTTCGGGAAGTATTTTTCGCTGTCCAAAACAGAGCGATATTTTAAAAGTTTGGGAATGCGGGTGAGCAAGACGACCCTCTCAAATTATTTGAAGTATCTGGAAGAGGCTTTTTTTGTGCTCACACTTGAAAAACTCTCGCCCAAACTCAAAGAGCGAGTGCAACAGCCGAAAAAAATCTATGGGATAGACACGGGGTTTTACAAGCTCAACCCAACGTTTTCTGAAGACCTTGGCATTAAAATGGAGAATTTGGTTGCGATAGAACTGCTCAAAGCAAGGTTGGAGAACCCCTTACTTGAGCTCTTTTATTGGAAAGATTATGCTGGCAATGAAGTGGATTTTGCTGTTAAAGAGGGTCTAAAAGTCAAGCAGCTCATTCAAGTGACCTACGCCTCAACGCGCAATGAAATTGGAGTGCGGGAATTAAGTGCATTAAAGAAGGCTGGGAGCGAATTAAACTGTAACGACCTAGTTATACTAACGTGGGATTATGAGGCAGTGGAAGCGAATGGAATGAAGTTTATACCTCTGTGGAAATGGCTATTGGGATAGCTCCGATTGCTGCTCGGATAGGATAGCATAGCCAGGATGTTTTTCCCCCGAGCACCTCCGAGTCTTTCTTCTTCGCTCTGGTCACCGCTTCTTTTATGCTGCGAGCGCACCAATAGTACTCACGGGGACGTACTATGCGCGACTACGAAGTGAGATGTATACGCTGCGGTGCGCGCTACGCGACGAACGAGATCATTTACACCTGCCGCGCCTGCGGCGGGCTGCTCGATATCACGTATGATTATGCCACGGTGGATGCGGAAGAGATCGTCTGCGCCGGGGGCGAAGGTGTGTGGAAATATCGTGTTCTGTTGCCCTTTGGGGAGGAGATCCAGCCGATCACGATCCATGAGGGTAATACGCCGCTCTACCGGTGCGACCGCCTCGCGGAGCTCATAGGCGTCAAGCACCTGTGGGTGAAGCACGAGGGCTTGAACCCCTCGGGCTCATTCAAGGACCGGGGCATGACCGTGGGGGTGACGAAAGCGGTTGAGCTGGGAGTGAAGGGTGTCGCGTGCGCCTCCACGGGCAATACCTCCGCGTCACTGGCGATCTTTGCGGCGAAGGCGGGGCTGCCCTGCTACGTGCTGCTGCCGAAGGGCAAGGTCGCGCTGGGCAAGATCGCGCAGGCGATGATGCACGGCGCGCGGGTATTCTCGCTCCTCGGCAATTTCGACGATGCGCTCCGGGTGGTGCGGATCCTCTGTGAAGAGGAATCGATCTATCTTTTGAACTCGGTGAATCCGTACCGGTTAGAAGGGCAGAAGACGATCGCCTTCGAGGTTGCGGAGAAGCTCGAATGGCAAGCGCCAGATCGCGTGATCCTCCCGGTGGGCAATGCAGGTAATATCAGCGCGATCTTCAAGGGCTTCAGAGAGCTGAAGACGCTGGAGATCACCAACGCGCTGCCCCGCATGACAGGCATCCAGGCGGCGGGTGCGAAGCCGGTGGTGGATGCGATAAAGGGTGGCAAGGAGGAGATCACGCCCGAGGAGAAGCCGGAGACCATCGCGTCCGCGATACGCATTGGCAATCCGGTGAATGCGGCGAAGGCGCTGGTTGCGATCCGCAGCACGGGTGGCGTCGCGGAATCGGTGACGGACGAGGAGATCACGGATGCGCAGCTCGAGCTCGCCCGTGTGGAGGGCATCGGGGTAGAGCCCGCGAGCGCCGCGTCACTTGCGGGGCTGAAGAAACTGGTCGAACAGGGTGAGATCGATCGCGACGAGCGCATAGTCTGCATCACGACGGGCCATCTCCTGAAGGATCCGGAGCGGGTGATTGCGATCTGTGAGTCACCGCGGGAGGTGGCAGCGGATGTCGAAGCGCTGCGGCAGCTGCTGAAGGAGACACCGCCGATACGGTGTCAAACCGGTTTGTAAGCTATCTGCGGCTGTGTTTGTGAGCACTTAGCGGAGGGGTCGGGAGGCTGTATGCTACACCAGTCTGCTCTCACGGCTGCATGAAGTCTGAATCGGTTAAGGGGCGCTTGTGCCGTGCCACCGGCACCTATATGTAACCCGGCGCCCGAGATAGTAATGAGGGGCCAGAAGCGATCGGTATGGAGCACGAGGAGGGGTTAACCGCGGCGGAGCTGGCAGCGTTGGATGAGAATTGCGCATACTTCGGGCTGGTGCCCTTACAGTTGATGGAGAACGCGGGCGCCCGACTCGCTGCGGAGATCGAGAACCGGCTGGAAGGGCGTGCAAGACCTGGCAGGGTGACCATACTTGCGGGCAAAGGTAACAATGGTGGTGATGCCTTCGTCGCGGCCCGTCACCTGCAGGGGCACGAGGTGACCGTGCTTGTGCTCGGGTATGCACGGGATATCCGTACCGAGGAATCACGCCGAAACTGGGAGCTACTGGAGGGAAGTGGCTATCAGCTCGTGGAGATCACGGATTCTACTGAGCTTCGTGCCCGCGCAGAGCTACTGAACGGTTCGGATATCGTGGTTGATGCGATCTTCGGCACGGGTGTGAAAGGCGCGATCCGCGAGCCGGAAGCGACGGCGATTGAGCTGCTGAACCGTGCGAAACCCCGTGCGCAGGTTGTTGCGGTTGATATCCCTTCCGGGCTGGATCCTGATACGGGCGAAGCGGAAACGGCCGTGCGGGCTGATCTGACCGTGACGTTCCACCGGCCGAAGCTGGGCTTACTCGCTCAAAAGGCCGCAGCATACGTCGGTGACCTAGTGGTCGCGGATATCGGCATACCGTCGTGGCTGGAGCGGTTGGCGGGGCCCGGTGACGTGCGCATGGTGGTGAAGCGACGCGCGGATAGCCATAAAGGTGATAACGGCCGTATTTTAGTTGTAGGCGGCGGCCCGTTCATCGGCGCGCCCACGCTGACGGCGCTCGCGGCGCTCCGCGCTGGCGCGGACTGGGTTACTGTAGCAGCCCCGCGAAGCGTTTCCGCTATTATCGCGTCATATTCGCCCAATTTGATCGTTCATCCGCTCTCTTCCGCGGTGCTGGTGGAGGATGACGTGCCAGCCATCGTCGATCTCGTACGGAAGCACGATGTCGTGGTGATCGGCATGGGTCTGGGCGCTGCGGCAGCTACGAAAGCCACGGCGCGGGCTATTATCGAGCATGACGCGAGCAGGAAGGTGGTGGTGGATGCAGACGGCTTTTACGGGCTGCAGCTGCCGCTGGAGTCCCGTGAGAAACGGGTCATCGTCACGCCACATGCAGGCGAGTTTGCGAAGATGGCGATTGGTGCTACTGGCTGGCTCACGTCGGTGCCGCCGGAGCACGACCCTGAGGCGCGCGTTAGTTTTGTGCAGGAATTTGCACGCCGCAACGGTGTGGTGACGTTACTGAAAGGCCCCACGGATTACATAGCGGACGGCACGCGGGTGAAGCTGAACCGAACCGGGAATGCGGGCATGACGGTGGGCGGCACGGGCGATGTACTGGCAGGCCTGGTGGGCGCGTTCTTTGCGGTTCATGATGATGCATTCATGGCAGCGACGGCCGCGGCCTTCGTGAACGGTGCCGCGGGCGATCTTGCCTTCGTGGAGCAGGGGTATAGCCTGCTCGCGACCGATGTGCTCGAGAAGCTACCCGCGATTCT
>CAYYNW010000122.1:0-3783 GCA_964473145.1 uncultured Halobacteria archaeon | reverse complement strand
ATTTTCCTCGGGCGCGACAAGAAGGAGCGTTGCAAGACATTTCTGGATACCAATATCGGGAATCTCCACATCACTGATTTCTCGCTTCACTCCATCGGTATCATTCTATTCAGATACGGGAAAGAAGATGTCTTTCAGAACTTCGTTGAAGATGTTCTCCCCAATATTCGACTGCTTACATTGCCAATAGAACAGTATAGCGAACTTGTAACAGTAAGAAAAAGCTTGAATTTTGACTTTGATGATGCCTATCAATACAGCGTTGCTAAATGTTATGGCCTAAAAGTAGTTACGATGGATAACGATTTCGAGAAGGTGCGGGATATTGAGATCTTGTTTTTTTAGACCCGCATTGAATAAGACGCATTAACTGCCCATAAGGCAAGGTGACAAATAGTTACGGTCTCCTGAGTAATCAAAAATGAGGCTAATGGCTACTCGCATTCTTACCGAAATTACAGGGCTGTTATGCGCAAGGCGCTCGCTACGAAGAGGTTTTAGAGACCTTAAAGGCTGAGATTCGTCTGTATTGTGCTGATAGAGTCGAGACTGCCACAGTGCAGCTCTTGAGTACCTTGAGAGGCGGTCCAACAATTCAAAATCAGTCAAAAAAGAGAAGCAAATAGAGCTCTAAATCCAAAAAAGAAGCAAAATTTTTATTGACAAACGCAATTGCGGGACAGCCTCTTGATATCCGGAAAAGAATTTTCATCGAGTATGGATGTGTCCCGATCTAAAAACGACGTACCCATCCGGCTGACAGAGGAACGGTGGCTTCATATTACAGAAGAGCACTCAGAGATGGCAGGCTATTATTTCGACGTGCTCGAAACGGTGGAGGCGCCCGATGCGGTTTACAAGGGCAACGCAGGGGAATGCATAGTGGTGCGAGAACTCGAAAAAAAATGGATATCTCGTGGTGCTATATAGGGAATTAAGCAAGGAGGATGGGTTTGTGATTACAGCGTTCTTAACGAGACGGCGGAAACAACTGGAACGGAGGCGAAAGATATGGCCGCGGTAGAGGTTAAAAAGTTGTTGACGCTCGTGCCCGAGCTATTGAAAGTCCCGCACGCCAGAATGTGGACCTCGTACGATGAAGAAGCCGATGTGCTCTACATCAATTTCAAAAAGCCGAGCCATGCAGACGATTCCGAACTCACGGACGATGATATTATCCTCAGATATGAGAAAGGTGAAGTTGTCGGAATCACCATTCTCAATGCCAGTAAAAGGAGTATAGAACACGGGCACGACGTATGACAGGGCGAATTTGAAGGGAAGAAGATGAAAACTCCGCTCGCCGAGATCATCGCCCGCGCACTCCACGACGCGGGCGTAAAGGTCGCCACCTACGTGCCTGGACATGGTGCCACGCAGGTCTTCTACGCCTACTGCCGCATCAGTGGCCAGGAGCACCCGGTCTCCTTCCACGAAGAGGTCGCGTATACCATCGCGCACGGCGCGAGCCTGATCGGCGCCCGCGCGGTGAGTTTGATGAAAGCGCACGGCTTCAGCAAAGCGGGCAATAGCGTGCTCGATTCGCTATACGCGGGCACCACCGCGGGCTTTGTCACGATCATCTTCGATGATAAAGCAGGAACCCATTCGGACAGCATCCTCAATCTCGGAGCGTATCTGGACGGCTGCGGTATTCCCCATCAAAGTGGTACGGGCGAGACGATCTATCAGGAGGTGATCGACTGTTATGAACAATCGGAGCGGTACCAGCTCCCCTGCGCGCTCGTCGTTGACGCTGACGCTCTGGATCAGCTCGCGCCCTGCGAATCAACGCCCGTGCCGCCCGTTCGCCTCTCTTACCAGAGAGACATCAGGCAGCACGTGCTCTGTCCCTTCTTCAGTGCGTATCAACGCGCGGTACTCGATGCGAAACGAGGTGGTGCCGATTGGAAGCGCATCCCGAAACCACCGCTTCCACTGCTCCCTGATGATGTACCCCGTGACTGGAAAACGCTCGTCGATTCGTACGCCCCGCTGTTCACGGTATTTCAACCATTCCGGGGCGAACTCGTCACCGGCGATACGGGCGTCTCAAGCCTCTTCGCCTTTCCACCCTACCACTGCATTGACATCACCACCTGCATGGGCGGCAGCATCCCGCTCGCGCTCGGCGCATGTCTGGCGGGTTATCGAGCGGTCTGGGCAGTGACCGGCGATTTCGCCTTCATCGCCGCAGGACACCTCGCGTTGCTCGAAGCGGTGCAGCGACGGATTCCGCTCAAGGTCCTTCTGATCTATAACGGCCAATCCGCGACCACTGGCGGACAGCGTATTCCCGGGGGGTACGCTCGAACGTATCCTGGCGGGCTACACGAAATACGTTCGCTGGATCACGAATCCCGTGGATACTCGTGAGATCAAGCAGGTACTCCGGGAAGCAACGAACGCGAACGAGATGCGGATCATCGTTGCGGACTATCGCGCAGTGTAACGTAAAAAAAAACGGCAAGTGGCTAGATGGATAGTCCGCAACTGACTGACCAGCAGTCAGTGCATTAAAAGTACAGTGCTTTGCTTCCACCCATTCCTCTGCCTGATCTCACTGCAGTTGGGCGTCGCTTCCCAGCGAGTGGTCTCACGGCTTTTGCGCGTTCCTTCCGTGTAAGACGCACGTGCTTCACCTCAGGCATGTGCTCTTCGGTGATCGTGATGTCTTCGAGATGCATCACGCGTCTGAAGCTATCGTAATCACCGGGGGTGATAATACTGATGGCGCACCCTTCTTCTCCCGCTCGTGCCGTTCGGCCTATCCGATGGATGTAATCCTTGCTCTCTTTCGGGATATCGTAATTATAGATGTGCGAGACGCCGGGGATATCAAGTCCGCGTGCCGCTACATCCGTGCAGACCAGCACGCAGACCTTCTGCGCGTGGAATTGCTGCATCACCCGATCTCGCTTCTCCTGCGTCAGCCCGCCGTGAATGGCCAGTGCATCGATGCCCGCGGCATTGAGGCTCTCGGCCACCACGTCCGTGTACCTCCGGGTGTTACAGAATACCATGACGAGCCCGGCCTTCTCATGCTGCAATAAATGAACCAGCAGCGAGAATTTCGAGTCGTCCGGCACGTCGTAGTAGAACTGCGTCAACTTCGTCGGATCAACGTACTGCTCGGCAAACACTTCCACCGGCCTCTGCATGTACCGCTGCGCAAGCCGCGCGACCTCGCGCGAGATGGTTGCGGAAAACAGGAGCGTCTGCCGGTTGCGCGGGCAGGCCCTGATTATCCGTTCTACATCATCGATGAACCCCATATCCAGCATCCGGTCCGCTTCATCCAGGACCAGGGTCTTTACACCGCGGAAATCAATCGTCTGCCGTCCAAGATGATCTAATATCCTGCCTGGCGTCCCGATAACCACATCAGCGCTTCTTAAGTGCTCTATTTGGGGTGTGATGGATAACCCGCCGAACACGGCGACCACCTTTAACGGCTTGTACCGCGCGAAAATCTGTATCGCGGCTGCCACCTGCTGTGCCAGCTCCCGAGTCGGTGTCAATACCAGTGCTTGAATTCCCTTCCCCCGTTCGGATTGCGCAATGATGCGGGAAGCGAAGGCGAGCGTCTTGCCCGAGCCCGTCGCCGCTCCTGCTATCACATCCTGCCCCTCCAGGATCGGGGGAACCGCTTTCTCCTGGATCTCTGTTGGTCTCTCAAACTCTTCGTCTTCTATTGATTTCAAAATGGGCTCAATAATACCCAGCTTTCTAAAATATTCCATCCTCTCTATGTTCAAGAAAAAAAGTCGAAACTTCTCTCTT
>CAYYNW010000121.1:1777-3824 GCA_964473145.1 uncultured Halobacteria archaeon | reverse complement strand
AACTCCAAGCGCGACATGCACCAGATCCTCGAGTGGGTCGTGCCCGAACTGGACGAGCGGCCCCGGCACCTCCTGGGCATCGGCGAGCTCGAAGACCTCTTCGAGTGCGTGGAGCGCGGCATTGACACCTTCGACTGCGTCACGCCGACCCGACTCGCGCGGCGCGGGAACGTGCTCATCTCGCCCGAATCGGGAGGCGCGCCCGAGAACAAGTTCAGGATAAACATCAAGGCCGGGCAGTATAAAGATGACCAAAAGCCTATCGATCCCTATTGCACCTGCCCGACCTGCCAGAGCTACTCACGCGCCTACCTGCGGCATCTGTACACCACCTCTGAGCTCGCGTATTTCAGGCTCGCGACGATCCACAACCTTCATTTCATGCTCCGGCTCATGGAGCTGATACGGGCGTCCATCATGACCGGGAGCTTTGCACGGCTGAAGCAGCAATGGCTGAAGAGCGGTTGACCTGGCGGGCAGTAGCCCGAAAGCTACGGAGAAAGAAGCCGGTATTTGACATAGACAGGACGCAGGCGACGATTATCCTCTGCGGGTTTTACCTCCTCTTCTCCTTCGCCGGCAACGTCGCGGCCACGAAGGTCACGTATTTTGGCACGCTCGTGATGGATGCGGGCTTCATTTATTCTTTCACCTTCACCTGGCGTGATCTGATCCACAAGCAGCTCGGCAAGCGGGCAGCGATCACCACCATCTGGCTGGCTGCAGCGATCAATCTCGCTGCCGCGCTCTATTTCCAGCTCGTGGTCGTTCTTCCGGCGGAGCCCAGCTGGGCCGAGGCGGGCGGGCAGGCTGCGTGGCAGTTCCTCTTCGGCATTCTCGGTACGGCGGAAGGGGGTCCCTGGTGGCGGTCCGTCTTCTCGCTCCAGCTCAGGATCGTGCTCGGCTCGATTATCACGGCGCTTATCGCCGAGCTCGTCGACACGCAGGTCTACCAGCTCTGGACCACGGGAATCGGCAGGAATCGGCCGCAGTGGAGCAGGGTCTTCGTCTCCAATGCCATCTCCATTCCGGTGGATAGCGTGCTCTTCCCACTCATCGCTTTTTCAGGCATTATCAGCTCCACGGCCATGGTGGAGATGTTCTGGACCAACATCACGGTCAAAGCGATTATCACGCTGCTCGTGTTCTGGACGATCTATCTGGTGCCCGAGAAGCCCATGTACCGGGAGGAGTAACGCACATTATGAGAAGTGACCATACGGCTGCAGATATGCTGTGATGCTCATCTACCCGGCCTCTTATCTCTTCATCTTTTCGGGATGAAGCCGCGTAAATCACAAAGTATTTATACCTCCGCGTGCTAGATTGCCTTAGGGAGATGGAGCGAATAAAGACGTATATTCAACGGCTGGATGAGCAGCTAGAGGGCGGGGTTCCGAAAGGGACAGTCTCCATGATCTGCGGCACCCCCGGATGTATGAAGAGTTCCGTTGCCTATAACATCCTGTATCATAACGCCGTGAAGGAGAACTTGCGAGGATTGTTCATCACCTTCGAGCAGGAGATCGGGGGCTTGAAGGAGCAAATGCGAAGACTGGGCATGGGCGAGGAGACGGCGAACCTGGTCATTGTGGATCATACCAGTATCGATAAGGAGGTCGGGATCGAGATGCGATTCGACGTGAATGCGATCAAGAAGGCGAAGACGTTTCTGAGCGAGCAGGTGACCCGTGAAAAGTTCGATCTGATCGTGCTCGACCCGCTTAATGCGCTCTATACCTTATCCACGATTAAAAATCCGCGGCGAGAGATCTATCGATTCTTCACCGATCTCCGGAGCATGGGGCTCACCAGTTTCGTCATCTCCGAGATGTACCCGGGGGAGAACCGGTTCGGCAAGTACGGGGTTGAAGACTTCCTCTCCGATGCGATCATCCATCTGGACTTCAGACGCGAGCGAGATATGCAGGAGCGGTATATCGGGGTGGTGAAGATGCGCTTCACCCACCACAGTCTCCAGTACTTCCCGCTCGTCCATGAACGGGAGAACTTCGCGATCTATACGAAAGAGGAGATGGAGTTATAA
>CAYYNW010000121.1:0-1677 GCA_964473145.1 uncultured Halobacteria archaeon | reverse complement strand
TCGGGCTCGGCGTCGTGCTGACGTTGACCGCGTGCTCTTCAGCCGGCAGGATGCGGACCGTCGTCGAGGCGGTATGCCCATCGCCATCGTCCACGGTCACCTGATACGTGCCAATATTCGCCGATTCGGTCGCAAAGGCGACGTCAAAGCTGTTGTAAAAGGTCTTATCATCTTCTTTGGCCTTCGCGATCATCGGCTTCAATTTCGTACCATTTACCTCGAGGCTCTCAACGGTCACGATAATGGCGGTATCTACCTGCCGGTTCGTGGTGCCCGTCACCTTGATCTCGCCGGCGAGCAGCGCGTCCTCGAGCTCGTCCACGGTGACAGAGCCCTGCTCCACACTGATCGTGGCGATACTCAGGAGGTCGTCACTGCCAGCCTCATTGATCGTCGTGTCTTTCAGGATCGCGAGAAGCTGATCGGTCGTCTTCACACCGAGGTCAGTGGCGTAATTGTTGCTGATTGCGGCGAGCATGTCATCGCTCTGGCTCATGCCCCAGATGCCGTCACGGCCGTAATTGAGTACGGCGATCAAATAGGTGCCCGTGTCCACCTCTTTGCTCACTTTGATCTTTTCGGTCTCGAAGTCGCCATCTGTGTTCACGCCATAAGCACCATAGGTTAGACCGGCAGCGTCTAATACGCCCCCTTTCTCGACAAAAAATCCCTTCCCGCCACCGCCCTTGGGGGCTATCGTAAAAATGTCTACCCTATCCCTTCCGGGGACAATCCCCTCAACGGTGAACTCATCGCCGAGGGCGACGAACGGCGCGCTCGGCTCTGCGAAGAGACCGCCACGAATAAGAACGACAGAGATTGACGCGTCAGGTAGATCATGAGCAGGATCAGAGAGTGGTAAGATCCAGATTGCAATCCTGTATGAACCCGGCGGTTTATCTTTGGTCTGCCAAGTATAATCAAAGCCTTTTATATCTAAATCCCGTCCTATCTCAGCATCATCGATCTTGAGCGTAATGTTACTGCCCGTGTTTGCTGAACCAGCAATCTTAACGTTCTCGCCAATGTGATAAATAGAAGGATCTTTATTTACCTTCAATTCTGTTTTAAATGGCACAATTTTCACTTCTGTACTATCCGTGGTATTTTCGCGAGTGCTTGATTTCACCCCACTACACCCATATTCAGTCGCAGTGATTTCATAGGTTCCTGAGACGGCAAAATATGCTACTGCCTTAAACTCACCATTACTGTCTGATGTTCCAGAAGCAGTTGGACCTCCTCTTACAACATTTCCCTTACCAGCAATAAACTCTACATTTATGTTAACACCCCAAGTCACGTTAAGAGAGACATCAGTGTGTGGAGTGGTCGAAAGCGTGAATACCAGTTCCTCATATGTTGCTTGCTCTTGTGGTTCCACAAGCATTGTAACACCCTTACTTCTAACCTCAAATGATACTTCTGGTCCTTCTGTATCGAGCCCGTTATTTGTTATAGGATCGGTCTCTATGCGGAGTTTGTATATGCCAGTTTTCAAACCGGCAGTATTTATCGTTGTAGAGTTTTTACCATTATAATCGACAGTGATATCCTTTAGGGTCACATTATTTATCTCATGCAATTGAACACCATCCGGACCGATTAGTTTATAAGTGATATTGTTTGGAAGCGGACCAGGTATGATCCTATAATATGGTTCATACTCCCAGCTAA
>CAYYNW010000120.1:0-3826 GCA_964473145.1 uncultured Halobacteria archaeon | reverse complement strand
GCTGGCGAAAGCGGCTGAGCTCGCGGATATTTCCGTGCGGGAGATGATGGACCTGCTCAAGGAAAAAGGACTCTCGCGGCATATCACGAGTGAAGAGCTCAGAGAAGATTTCGAGGCGGCACTGCGCGGTGAAGTACCACAAGATCTGGGTCTTCGATTCCTCGCCCTTGATTTATTTGACTAAGGTCGGGTTAGCGTGGGTGCTCGAAGGAGTTAGAGGGTGAGAAAATCGTACCACCCGCGGTCTATGAGCAGGTAGTAACCAGGGGTAAGGCCCGGGGAGACGCGGATGCGTTACTTACGGAGCGGTTGGTGGAGCAGGGGGTAATCACGGTTGTGCCGGTAGAGAGCGATTTCAAGTTCGAACCGAGCTGCACGAAGGCGAATTGGACGTGCTTGCGCTCGCCGCTGAGAAGAGCGGGATAGCCGTACTGGACGAGAGTATTGCCCGTGAGGCAGCGACCGTTTTCAAGATCGAAGTTCACGGCACGTTATTTCTGCTCTTTTTGATGGTACGAGGTGGGAAGTTGAAGAAGGATGAAGCGCGGGATAAGGTGAACTTGATGATCCACAAAGGATTCCGGCTAGGGCATGAGGTGGGGTGCATCCCATTTCCATCACTTCTGGATCGATCGTTATCTGCTCCAGTTTCAGCCATCCCATGCTGAGCTCAGATGTGGACCTGTCCATTCCCCCTCACCTTCTTCTCCTCTAACTCAAACCTCTCAGTTCTTAGAATTATAGCCCGTGCTGAAACTGCTCCTCAAGTTCGCTCAGTTCACGGTTGAGGTGCTCTTTTTTCCGCCCTGTCCGAGGCTGTCCCGCAATTGTGTTTGTCAATAAAAATTTTGCCTCTTTTTGGATTTTGCGCTCTATTTGCCTTCCTTTTTTGCCGGATTTTGAATTGTTGGACGGCCTCTGCCCCTGCGCCCTTTAGGTAAATTATATGGACCGGCCATCACCGCAGGGGAGGGTGAAGATAGTAGAGCCGTTATGTACACCGCTGCTCTTCACCGGATTCGGTTCCGCACCTTCTCGCTCGTCAGCTCACGGATAGCATCGGAAGCGATCCAATGTGCGGTCGTGGAATCCATGGCCAGTATCTCCTCGGCAGTAGTCAGCGCGCAGTGGTTTAGATTGTGGTTTCGTTTCCCGATCTGCCGCAACGCCCAGTTGATCGCTTTCGTGACGAAATGCCGGTTATCCGCGGCCTCGCGCTTGATGATCGTGAGGAACTGCAGAAATACGCTATCCGCTGCGCCTTTAGCATGTACCGCCAAGGCAGCCATCAGGACAAATCCCGCTCGTTTGACAAATTCCTCCTCGCGGGCACTCCAGGCGATCGCTTTCTGGTACGCCGCGGCGGTTTTGCGGAAGAGATTGACGCAGCACTGGTCGCAGAGATCCCATGAATCGAAGTCGAGCACCCAGCGTTCGAGCTGCGCGTCCGTCGCCTGGTTGGGATCGTCGATCATGCTGGCGAGTATGCGCGCTTCATGAACGCCCGATGCCCAGAGATGTTGTGCCAGTTCGTGATCAGTCCCCAGCTCTCTGGCAAGTGTTCGTACCTGAGGGATCGAGACGCCGTAGGCGGTGGTCACCCGGATACCGAACCGCGCCATACCGGTGACTGCTTTAGGGTCTGCCGCCGATTTTAGCCGTTCGAGAATTTCACTGCATTGCATCTAGTTGTATCTTTCGAACGAAGCAAATGTATAAATAGCATAGGAACGGAAGTAAACGTGATGGCGAAAAGGGGAAGGGAGAAGAAGCGGAACGGCAGTGGGAGGGTGAAGAGAGCGATTATAGGCATTGTACTGGCCGTGATCATGATCGGTTCCGCGATTGCGGCAATCATGCAACTGTGAAGCGCAGGTTCGAGTGAATAATTATCAATCCGAGCCCGACGCTTACTACAACATATGTCGATCAGAACTCATGATTTTTCGGCAGGATGCTAGTTAGAACCAGCACATTATAACGCTTGCAGTTGCAGTGAGCCGACATCGCAACAACAATGCTTTACGCAAGGTGTAGTTTAGCAAGTTTTCTTCCTAGTTCATAGGCTTCCGCTAGATGGTCTGTTTTCTCCAGAATTTCACCTCTTCCACTTACGCCCGGGACAACAACAGTACCGATGAGGTGCATTTGTAAATACTGGAGACTCTTTTCAAAGAAGGCTATCAGGAGCGCAGCAGTATCAGGATCCTCTTCTTCAGAGGGAATAGCGAGTACTGCCGATTTGCCCTTTATTGTTACCCTGTTCTCGGGGCAGTTGAAGTAGACGAATCGGTCGATGAATACCTTCATCAAGGCTGTTGGGCCATACCAATAGATGGGTGTGCCAAAAATAATCGCGTCGCTTTCGATAATCGTCGGGTAAAGGGTGTTCATGTCGTCGTTCTTGCTACACGGTTTGCCTTCCCAGCATGCGTGACAGCCATCGCATTCCCGGATCTGCAGGTCATTGAGGAAGATGGTATCTCCGATGGCGCCCTCCGCCCGTGCGCCGTCGAGCATTCGGGAAACGAGGATATGTGTATTTCCGTTCCGCCGTGGACTGCCCACAACGCCGAGTAGTTTCATCATGGTTAATCCCCTCGAGAACCTTAAAAGCAAGTACCTGCGCGAGAGAACATGAGCAGCGGGAATCAGGGAGTTATTAAGCCGGGCGACGTTCATTTACTTCCGCATTTGGGGTCGCATATCGGTGATCGCGAAATTCTAACCGATAATGATCTCATCCAGCGCGCGCTTCGGCACATGGTGCACCCCGTCACTATCACGCCAGTACTCAATAGCTCCCGAAGGCCCCACGGACTCGATGACGACGGTTTCTTTCGGCTTGCCGAGCGCGAGAACGAGGAGTATCCTGTACCGGCGGGGGATGTTGAGCGCTTTCTTGAGCCCCAGCCGATCGATTGCCCCGATCATGCAGCCCCCGAGCCCCTTCTCGGTAGCACCCAGGAGGATGCTCTGCGCTGCTATGCCATGGTCACCGCCACCGGTGTCCCGGGCAAGCTCCCTGTCCCAGAGCAGCACGATGTAGGCCGACGGCCGTTCACCTTCCGCGGGCCCCGGCCAGTCCCTGAGATACCCGGCCCACATCAGGTGGGGGAAGATGAGCGCATTCTTCTGCGGCTCGCAGGAGAGGATGTACTTGATCGGTTGCAAATTCCCGCTCGACGGCGAGAGCCGGGCGAGGTCAACAAGCTCGTGCAGCGTTCCTTCGTCGATTGCCACGTCCTCATAGAAGCGCCGGGAACTCCTGTTCCTCAGTATCAGATCGCGTAGCATACCAGGTACTTCGATAGTAGACTGATGATCGTAATATAACTTTCTTTTCCCGATGCGGGGCCCGTGCAACCTACCAGCACAGCACTCACTCACCGCATGCCGTGTCAAGATAGACGGTCATGATCTCCTCCGCGGCCTCGGGTGAGATGCGTGAGGCAACGAGCGAGATGAACACCTCCGCATGGCTGGGCGGCACGCAGGACAAACTTTCTGCACCATCCCGGATCATCGTCACGAGATACTGCAACTCATCCGCGGTTAACATGCTCAAGCGGCGCTCAAAGTCCTCGACGTCCGGTGCGATATGGTTAGCAAGCGGGGGCAGGATCGATTTGAAGGGCACATCCGCATGCTCACAGATGAGATCCTCTAACTCAGGCGCGAGCTTCTTCAGGAGTGCGATGTCCTTCACATCGAGCGTTCGTGCCATCTTACCTCCTGGTGGGTGAGTGTGCGGTACGCGATGTAACCGCTTCGGGGGAAACGACCTAACTCATAACCTCCTCGTTCTCTGCTTTTCTCGTTAGGA
>CAYYNW010000119.1:0-3968 GCA_964473145.1 uncultured Halobacteria archaeon | reverse complement strand
GTATCAAATATTCCTAGCATCTCTTCCTTCTCTTCGTATCTCATCCAGTCCTTCACTGTTTCTTCCGTTTACCCATCTCATCTACCTGCCGAGTGGGTGAATATGAAGGCTAGGACTTAAAGGTCCAAATCAGATGGATTCAGGTTAAACGGGAGAGAAAATGGGCGAGGGAAGCTGAAGTGTGCCGTCGCTTCCGCGTGGCGATTTATATATCGTTATGGAACAGATAGTAATTGAGAAGGCGGAGGATTATGAGCGCTGCTTCTATTCCCTTACCGACGAGGCGTCGTGAGAAGCTCCAGCAAAGAGCGGAGGAGAAGGATTCGCTACCCGAGGAGGTGGGAATTGAGCTCCTGGAGAAGAGTCTTGATGCGGAGCTTGACCCTGCGGAGCTGGTCGAACACTATCAAGTGGTAAGTGAGAGATACCACAGCGAAGCGCGGGAGTTATTGAATACGGGTGATTTGGTACAGGCATCGGAGAAGTTCTGGGGCGCGTCTGCCCTTGCCGTGAAGCGAATAGCGGCGACTAGGGGTTTGAAGTTGGAGAAGCATGGCGCGGTATGGGCGTTCGTGAGCCGACTGGCGCGGGAGCGAAACGATAACGAGCTCATTCTTCTCCTCCATGCGGCGCAAGGATTGCATCGGAACTTCTACGAGAATGAGCTGGATCGAAAAGCAGTTGAAATTACTGCTGAGCGTGTTGAGCTGTTAATCGAGAAGTTGAGAGAAATTTAGGGAATGGTCTAGTTACGTATACAGGCGCCTCATACAGCTTAAACTGAGCGCTCAAATCATCTCCCGAATTTCCTCTTCGCCTTATGCAGTTTATTTGACGCCGGTAGCACACCGCTCGTGAGTTGGACCTAACCTCATCATAACCTCATCACTTTTAGGGGCTGAGAGCCCTTATGAACTCCTTCACTTCGCCTTCAACCTCATCCAGCTCCGGCTCCGAAGGAGTGCGTCTCAGCTCCAGCCGTTCATTGATCCGGCATAGCGTCCAATCCGCCTCTAACCGTTTATAGCCGCCACCGGTAACATTCAGTAAGATCGTGGCATCCTTGGTAACGAGCCCATCGTCGAGGGCCTTTAGTACTGACGCAACGGCGACGGAAGCCGCAGGGTCAAGATCAATCCCTTCTTCACGCTCAAAGAGCAATTCCGCTGCACGGCACTCTTCGTTCGTGATGCCGTACATCTCACCCTTCGTGCTCCTGAGCAGCTCGTAGACGCCGCCTCGAATCGCATAGGGTGGGTTTCGGGTGGAGAGCACATCGGCATACATCTGCGGGATCGCGACTTCTGCATCCCGCATGTCTCGCTCCGGGATAATCTCCGCCCGTCCCTCATGCCACGCATGGACCATGGGTGCGAAGGGCAGATTCTGGGAGAGGATCAGCCGCGGCATCCGCGCGCCGAACCGGCCATCGGCAATGAGCCGGCTGAACGCTTCCCACGCGGCGATCGCGCCAGCGCCGCTCCCCACCGCCTGGAAATAGTACTCGGGCAGTCGTTTCATAGTCGATGCTGCCTCGAGCTCTACTACACCCATGCCGTCCCGCCGGGCCACATTGCGGACGCCGCCTTCGTCAAGAAGGCTATGGCGCGCTGCGAGCCGCTTGCCCGTGGCAATAGCATCTGAATAATCGCCGTCCACAGTGATTAAGAAGACGCTCTCCTGGTTCGCACTCGTTGTCCAGAGCCGATGGAGCGCACTCCGCGGCACCACGGCGACCACCGGCAGGCCGGTCATCGCCGCGACCTCTGAGAACGCGCGTGCGGTATTGCCCGCGGAGGCGACGACCAGTGTCTTTCCGCCCACGAGCTCCTTCGCGCGCTGCAGCGTTGGCAGTGCCTCCAGCTCCTTGAAGGTGCAGGTCTTCATGAACGCGTCTCGCTCCGGCCAGTAGCCGCTGAAGCTGATACACAGGTTGGTTAAGCCGAGCTCCTTGCTGAGTGACTCGCTCCGGTACGTACGCGGGCACGCATCCGTTGGCACCGCGTTGATTACCGGCAACCAGTCGAGGTAGGTGAACATCCCCGCTTCCGCGCGTTTCTGGAGCTGCTTCTGTGCATACACGGTCCTCAGCAAGGAGTTGTGGTCTGCGGGACACGCCGTGGTATAGTGATCGGTGACCACTTCGCCCCCTTCCACACAGTGGAGATAATATTTGGCTTCAGTCATCGCTCTGGTACCTCAGTCATGATACGCGTGCAACGGTGAGACCGGCTCGGCGAGTGTGAATTCGCCAGCCAGGATCCTCTGCCTGAGCAGTTCCGCCAGCTTCGCCGCTCTTTTCCGGTCAGACTGTCGCAGCGTCACGGGAACCTCCATTCCGCCGAGTGTGACGATGCCCATGTCGCCGTGGAAGGCACTACCGGCGCACACCTGAAGACAGGTACCGCAGTGGAAACATCGGTCATGCTCCACTTCTTTCTGCTGCATATCGAAGGCACCTGTCGGGCAGAGTGCCGCTACCTGGCAGGTCTCACAATTGAGACACGCTGATCGGTCGAACTGCACGGAGACCTCGCGCCAGAGATCTGCGTACGTCAATTCACCTACCGGAGATCGGGTATGAACATCGACCACGTCTACCGGTATCTCCTCATCAAGCTTCTTCGCATACGCCAGTACCTGCTCATTGACGATGGGGATTGGCACGGCCCAGGACGTCCAGATCTCAGGGCCCGCGGACGTCCTGAATCCGCCGAGATACTCGGGCTGCATCCCGTGCATATCCGCGATACCCATCAAATTCGGCTTCACCGGCGAGCTCCGGGTCCCTGTGCCGATCACCATCCCCTCGGCACCGTTCAGCAGGATCTTCGTCCCCATGCCGATGGTCGCGAGAGCGGGATCCTTCTCGAGGGGGTTCAGCTCGCCGCAGCCGGAGAAGGTCAGCTCCTTGAACGGCCCGCGTAAGGGGCGGACTGAGAAGATCGAGCGCACTTCGCCCTCACGCGCATTGACCACAGCGAAGTAATTCTTATACGCGTTCCGCGTGCTGCAGAGCCGCGCGAACGGGATGCGATCGATGCTCGTGCTCGTTTCGAGCTGCCGGCCGTCATCGGTCTTCACAGCGACCTCTAGCTCGTGACGTGCCACGAGCTCATGGAAGAGATGCCCGCCACCGTAGTGCTCATCCCGCCGTGCCGTGCCGTAGACGATCAGATCAACGATCCCCAGCCGTTCATTCGGGCAGGGCCCGACAAAGGCGGGCACGCCATTCAAGCTAACCTCAGCGGCACGTTCAAACACGTCCCGCTCAGCGACCGTGAATGAGAGCGTGGCGAAGGTGCCGCTCATCACGCCGCAGGTGGCGGACGTAACGACATCCACCTCCTCGAAGGGTATCTCTTCTCCCTCGCGTACGCGCGCGCAGAGTTCCCCGGCGGTCATCACCACCGCGTTGCCCCGGTGTAGCTTATCGGCGATCTCCGGTACGGTCCTTCGCTTCGCCATGTCGCACTCGTGTGATCGTTAAAGAATATCAAACATCTCCAAGATACGTTCGAGAGCGTTTGAATGCGTCTGTATTCCCACTACTTTGTAGGGGTCTGCACCCAATGCCAAGGCGAGAAACTGCGCATAGTTGATAACCGGCAGACCAAGCTCCATCGCACTTTCTTTTTCGATAAGCTCTTGATTCCGGTCGAGTGTTATCTGGCACCCCGGACAGGCCACGAGGATAATATCAGCGCCCGCCTCTTTGGCAGATAGAAGCTTTCTTCGGGCAATTATCCGGGTAAGGTACCTTCGTTCGGGTTCAACCGTATGATCAAAGCCCATCCCGCAGCACAAGCTCTTCTCCGCATAATCCAACGGCTCTGCACCGGTAATAGAAACAAGCTCATCCAATAAATTGAGCACGGCTGATTTCCTGAACATCTTCGCATAGTGACAGCCATTGTGGGTAGCAACTCTCAGGCCTTTCAGGCTGTGCTTTACTTTCTCTTTTATTC
>CAYYNW010000118.1:0-4007 GCA_964473145.1 uncultured Halobacteria archaeon | reverse complement strand
AAGAATATAAACGGGGAAGCTACTTTAACTATGTGATATTTCGGTTCATTAGCCCTTCCCAGGGTCAGGAATGGAACGGAATGAAACGGAGAGGAGGAGAGAACGAGATGACAGGAAGCACGACGCACGGGACTCGGGTGATCCAGGTCTTTGATACCACCTTGAGGGATGGTGAGCAGACGCCCGGCATTTCCTTCTCGGACGAGCAGAAACGAACGATCGCGCGGCAGCTGGACAAGCTGGGCGTGGACATCATCGAGGCTGGTTACCCCTACACCGCGAAGGAGGAGAAAGAGATCGTCAAGCAGATTTGCAACGAGGGTCTCGCAGCCAAGATCTGCGGACTCGCGCGGGTCTTGCCGCAGGATATCGATGCGTGCATCGACTGCGGGGTCGATCTCATCCATATCTTCGTGCCCTCCTCGAGCATTCAGCGCGACTACACCACGAAGATGAGCGAGGAAGCGGTGAAAGAGCAGACCTATGCCATGACGCGGTACGTCAAGGAGCACGGGTTCCTCTGCATGTTCTCCGCCATGGATGCGACCCGGACACGGCTGGAGTTCCTGCTCGAGCTCTTCAAGACCGCGGAGGAGGCGGGCGCGGACATCTTGAATGTGCCTGACACGGTGGGCGTGAGTGAGCCCTTCGCCATCTACGAGCTGGTAGGGCAGATTTACCGGCAGGTCAAGGCAACGATCAGCATCCACTGCCATAACGACTTCGGACTCGCAGTCGCGAACAGTCTGGCTGCGGTGCGAGCGGGTGCGTCACAGGTCCAGGTCTCGATGAACGGGCTGGGCGAACGAGCGGGCAATGCGGACCTCGTGGAGACGGTGATGAGCCTCAACGCGATCTACGGGCTCAAGACGAATATCAGGACCGAATACCTCTTTGAGACGGCGAAGCTCGTTGAACGGTTCTCCGGAGTCCCGATTCCGATCACCAAGCCGATCGTGGGTGAGAATGCCTTCTCCCACGAGTCGGGCATCCACGCACATGGCGTGATTGAGAAGAGCGAGACCTTCGAGCCCGGGATTATGACGCCGGAGATGGTGGGTCACCGGCGGCGGATCGTGCTCGGCAAGCATACGGGCCGGCATTCGATCGCGAAGAAGCTCTCGGAGGCTGGCATGTCGCCCTCAAAGGACCAGCTGGATGAGATCCTGGAGCGGGTAAAGGAGCTCGCCTCGAGTGGCAAGAAGGTCACGGACGATGATCTGTATACCATCGCGGAAGTGGTAACCGGGGAAGTTGCGCGGCACGAGCGGGTCGTGCAGCTCATTGAGTTCTCGGTGATGACCGGGAATAACGTCATCCCGACCGCATCGTTGAAAGCGCTCGTGCGCGGTAAGGAATGCACCAGCGCGCAGATGGGCGTCGGTCCCGTGGACGCTGCGATCAGAGCGGTACAAGCGATCATCGGCGACGAGATCGGGGGCGATATCGAGCTGAAGGATTTCAGGATCGAGGCGATAACCGGCGGGTCAGAAGCGCTCGCCGAGGTCTTCGTGGGTGTGCAGAAGGGTGATCGAATCGTCACGGCACGTGGCGCTCGTGACGATATCGTGATGGCATCCGTGGAGGCGTACATTAACGCGGTGAACCGACTGCTGCAGAAGTAGTCGCGTCAGCCCGGCGTGCGCGCCCTGTTCAAGCTTTATATCGTGCGATGCGGTTACAAGGAGCAGTGGTGGGCCACCTCGGAATCCCGAGGCGTGCAGCCCTGGCTCATGCATTTTAAATCGGTGCGTGAGGCGCGACAATTGAGAAGAGGAAGACGACATGAGGCACTATAAGATCGCGGTCATCCGCGGCGACGGTATTGGCCCGGAGATCATGGCAGAGGGGCTCAAGGTGCTGGACGCTGCGGCGGCCGCGGAGAACGTTGAGCTCGAGTGGGTGGAATATCCGCACGGCGCGGAGCATTACCTGCGTACCGGTGAGCTGCTCGATGAAGGGACGTTACAGGAGCTGGCGCGGTATAAGGCGATCTATTTCGGGTGCATCGGCGATCCGCGAATCGAGCCGGGCGTCCTGGAGCAGGGGATATTGCTCACGCTCCGCTTCTATTTCGATCAATACGTCAATCTGAGACCGGTAAAGCTCCTGGAGGGCGTGCGCACACCCCTCGCGGGCAAAGGTCCCCGGGATATTGATATCAGCGTGGTGCGTGAGAACACCGAGGATTTCTATATCGGTATTGGCGGGCGGATGAGAGCCGCGGGAAAGCAGCATGACATGCTGGATATCGTCCGGACACTTTACCAGATCAAATTCCAGCTGGATATTGACTCGGATACGGATGAGCTTGCTTATCAAATCGGCGTGGTGACCCGTAAGGGTTGCGAGCGGGTGATGCGGTATGCCTTTGAGCTTGCGCGCACACGCGGTGGTAAGCAGAAGGTAACGAGCGTGGACAAGGCGAACGTCCTGACGCACTGCTATGGGTTCTGGCGCGAGGTGTTCACGCAGGTCGCCCGGGACTATCCGGAGATCCAGACAGAGTTCAACTTCGTGGATGCGATCACCATGTGGTTCATCAAGAATCCCGAGTGGTACGATGTGGTCGTCGCGCCCAATATGTTCGGTGATATCATTACGGACCTCGGCGCGATGATCCAGGGCGGCCTCGGGCTCGCGCCGGGCGGGAACATCAATCCGGAGGGCGTCTCCATGTTCGAGCCCATTCACGGCTCCGCGCCGAAGTACGCGGGCAAGCACGTCTCCAATCCGATCGCCACCATCTGGGCCGGTGCCATGCTCCTGGAAACCATCGGTGAGCCGCGAGCCTCAGATCGCATCGTGCGTGCGATCGAAGCGGTTCTGCGCGACGGCAAGGTGCGCACCTATGATCTCGGCGGCACCTCGAAGACGCATGAGGTCGGCGATGCGATCGTGAGAGAACTCTCGCGTCAAACGTGACCTCGGCTCGCCTCTTACGGCGCGCTGAGAAGATTAGCGACTATGGACCTGAAGCTGGAGCGAACGCAGGAGTGTATCGCGGTGCACGGCGACTTTACCGTGCTGAGCTCCGCGTGTTATCACGGCGGGCTCCTCAGCGCGAAAACGATCATTAATTGCACGGTGGCCGCCAACTTTGACGGCGATGCGGTTGCGTTCTTCGATTCCCACATCTCGGAATTGGGCCTGGATCGAGCTGAGACCGTGGGTATGATGACTGCGGTTGCGATGGTGCATGCGCAAGTCGTCAAGAAGGAGGACGTGACCGCCATTATCACGGCGGGCATCAGCAACGCACACGCACGATCAAATTCAACGGTAAACATCATGCTGCTGCTCAACAGGAACCTCGCTCGGGCTGCGATGGCGACCGTGCTCATCGTTGCCACGGAAGCGAAAGCCGCGGCCTTCCACGACCTTGATATTCGTGCGCGTGACGGTGAGCTCATGACCGGAGACGCCACGGACTCCGTCGTCGTTGCCTGTTACGGCCGTGAGACCGAGCCGGAGGAGCTCTTTGCCGGTAAAGCGACTGAGCTGGGGCAAACGGTCTACGAGGTCGTGCGAGCGGGGGTGAGAGACGCGCTCAGCAGTTATAATGGGTTACGAATGGCGCGGCCGATCCTGGAACGGCTGGAGGAGCGAGGGATAACCATGGTGGAGCTCGTGGAGACGGCGCTCGCGCTCTACGTGCCTGTGGCTGGCGAGCATCGTGACCGTTATTCGCTGGAAGAGGGGTTGGCGAGACTGATCAGGAAAGAATGTGCTGATCCGAACGTGGCGTTACTGCTGGCCGCGGCGATCCACACGGAAGAGGAGGAGATACGAACAGGGCGCGCGGGCGACGCAGGTGCTACAGATGCAGCCTGCATCGTTGCGGACGAGCTCATCGGGATCGATATCGCGGAGTATATCGGCGGTAAAAAGGCGCTCTTCAATTTCGTCTATTACGATACCCGTAAGCCCGGTATACTGGGCCGGCTGGGTGTGTTCCTGGATGATGCGATCGGGGGGCTCATTGCGGGCTGCATGACGAAGCTGCT
>CAYYNW010000117.1:0-4010 GCA_964473145.1 uncultured Halobacteria archaeon | reverse complement strand
GTATCAACCAATTATCACCGTCGATTGGACGATGTCCTGGCGGTGCAAGCTCGGCTGGAACGAGAGGGCGAGTACGAAGCACTGACTAAGGTACGAGGTAGTGCTCCTTACTTCAGCTACTTAATTCTCTCGAAAGAGGAAGCGGATGAGAACCGTTATATTTATCTGGATATGGTAGAGGACGCGAAGCTCCTTTTTGACCGAGCGGGTTTCTTTGCGAAGCGATTGAGGGCGGTGCGGAATCGGCTCGATGAACTCGGCTCGATGCGAGTCCAGCTTGAGGATGGTACCTGGTACTGGGATCTCAAACCGGATCTGAAAGCGGGCGAATCCTTTGTCCTATGACGAATCGAGAGAAGGGCATGGACCGGACGTACAAGACGTTCAGTGAAACTGCAGTAAACGCACTGAAATCGCCGGTGCAGGCGCTGCGGAACTTAACGAAGCGAACGGACACCTTCTGGGCGCTCAAGGACATCAACTTCGAGGTGCATGCAGCGCGGCGAAGTGGTGGGCATCATCGGCCGCAACGGCGCGGGCAAGACCACGCTCCTGAAGATCTTAGCGCGGATCACGCATCCAACGGAGGGCGAGGTCGTGCTCAGAGGCCGTGTGGGCAGCTTACTGGAGGTGGGCACGGGCTTCCATCCCGAACTTACGGCCCGCGAGAACATCTATTTCAACGGCGCGATCCTGGGCATGACGAAGCGCGAGATCGAGGCTAACTTCGATGAGATCGTAGACTTCTCGGGTGTGGAGCAGTTCCTGGATACGCTCCTGAAACGCTATTCGAATATGCAGGTCCGGTTTGTGAGTTGTACGTGGATGATGGCGACAGGGCGATCTGAGTGTTCGGGGATTATTTAAATAGCTATCGATATTTATAGAGGATACGAGGGGATAGGCGAGAAGATGATTACCGAATACATAGAAGCTGCGTTGTTTAAAGCAAGGTATGAGCTTATTAAGGACAAAGAGCCGTATTATGGAGAAGTACCTGAGCTAGCCGGGGTGTGGGCGACGGGCAAAACGCTCGAGGAGTGCCGTAAGAATCTGGCTGAGGTGATTGATGGGTGGCTTGTGGTGAGACTGAGAAAGGGTTTGCCGATTCCACCACTCGGCGCATATACCATAGAGGAGTTGTCGAAGTTGGAGATACGTGTCAACGTCTAAGCTCTCTCCAGTTTCCTGGCCGGATTTAGTGAAGCGACTTCGCAAATTTGGTTTCGATGGTCCCTATCGTGGTGGGAGACATCCGTATATGATAAAAGATGATCTTGTTCTAACTATTCCAAATCCACACCCACACGAAATCAGTGTAGACCTCCTTGCACGAATTCTGAAGCAGGCTGGAATACCACGGGAAGAATGGCTTGAAGATACGTGAGATAGCCCAAAAAAGAATTGGATGAACGAGGTTGTATGGTGAACCAATCGAAGCAACTACCGAGAACGAACTCCACGCGTTGATGCATCCCGAAGAGCCCGTCATCGAGGTGAAGCACCTCGCGAAGCAGTACCGGATCGGCATGGACCGGACGTACAAGACGTCTGCGATAAAGGTACCGATGAGAGCTTCGTTATATACCTATATGGTCAAGAAGAAACTATCGTTTGAATGGGACATTTACAGGTAATGGGTATGCAGCCTCACGTGAGTTATCAGGAAGCGGTGGACGAATTTGTGCGGCGGGCGCTGAGCCGCTACGGGGCTGAGATAGCGAGCATATTCTTATTTGGCTCTGTCGCGCGTGGCGATGCGACGGAAGATTCGGATATTGATATTTTAGTAATTTGGAACGGAGATGAGTCAGAAGGCTGGAGAGCCATGACCTGATTGGCCTTTGATGTATTATTGGATGAAGAAGCATATATTTCGGTAAAAGTTATTGGTCGGGAAGACTTGAAGATAGCGAACCCATTCATAAAAAATGTGATGCTGGAGGGCATTAAGATTGCATAACCGGTATGTTCACGAGTAGCCAGTTTATTTGGTATAAAGAAAAAGCGTGAAGAATGAACTCTATTGTTCGCATCAAGGAACTTATACGTGAGGATAAGTTCCTTATTACTCAGCATGCTAGGATAAGGATGTTCCAGCGAAATGTCTCAACAGACGATCTTAAAAGCGTGATCACGAATGGTGAGGTACTAGAAGATTACAGGAATGATGAGCCCTGTCCCTCAGTTTTGATGTTGGGGTTCCTCGGAACTGTTCCCTATCATGTAGTGGTTGCGGCATGTGAAGATCATCTGAGAGTGATAACCATCTATATCCCTGATGAGGATAAATGGATAGAGTATAGACAGCGGAGGTGAAGGTACTGTGAAACCGACAAAGTGCAGTTTTTGTGAAGGGAAATTGCAGCGGGGGAAGACCGAATTTGTAGCGCGGGTAGAGGACGAGGTGATTGTGATTAAGGAGGTGCCGGCGTACGTGTGCGAGCAATGTGGGGAGTCGTACTATACGCCGGAGATATCGCGGAAGATAGATGAGATCATGCGGGAGTTTCACCGTGGTAAGCTTCTGGTGAGGCCGCTTGCTGCTGGCGAGATCGAGCTGAAGTTAGAAGCATGAGCGACTTACAAAAGCGACACATCGTGATGAACCGCCCTCTAGAACTTGGAGTCTACAAGCGATCCACGAGAACTCCACGTTTTGCTGTGCACCTCGGCTTCATAGCCTCATGACCACCCCCGACGAGCCCGTGATCGAGGTGAAGCACCTCTCGAAGCGGTATAAGATCGGCCTGGACCGGACGTACAAGACCTTCAGTGAGAGCGCGGTGAACGTTCTGAGATCGCCGGTGCTATCGTTCAGGAAATTGCGGCAGCGAACGGACACCTTCTGGGCGCTGCAGGACATCAACTTCGAAGTGCAACGCGGCGAGGTGGTGGGCATTATTGGCCGCAACGGCGCGGGCAAGTCCACGCTCCTCAAGATCCTGGCACGGATCACGCATCCGACGGAGGGCGAGGTTGTTCTCCGCGGCCGCGTCTGCAGCTTACTGGAGGTGGGCACGGGCTTCTACCCTGAGCTCACCCGTGCCTGCGTAATCACCAAGAGCTATAAGCATACAGCCACAATCCTCTAGTAGTGATGGTTGGGATGGTGCTCAAAGTAAAGGCGCGGTATGAGGATGCGGTCTTGAAGCCGTTGGGGAAGCTCGATTTGAAGGAGGGTGAGGAAGTGGAGCTAGTAATAGCAGGATCTATCGCGAAAGCTTTTCGTGGAGCCCTGAAACTTGGTGATTCGATGCTGATCGAAGAACTAGCAGAAAGCGATGACCTTTTCTAAGCTGCTGGTTATTCCTTCACAGGAGAAGGTCCTATTTGACACGAATATCTTTGTATATTCCGCCTTAGATCATCCACTCTTCGGCGAATCATGTACCCAAGCGTTCCACAGGGTCGAATCTGGCGTGCTGGAAGGCTATGTCCCTCCTATCGTCTTGACTGAGCTGTTACATCGACTCATGATAGCGGAAGTTCTCACAAAAGAACGTGCGCGGAACACGAGGGAAGCTTTAGAACTTTTGAAGGAAGATATAAGCATCATCCCAAGCCTGACCATTTGTTGGAATGAGTTAGAACGTCTATATGCCGCGGGATTTACGGTGCTGGGAGACAGGTCAGGCATTTTTAAAGATGCTCTTTTGATCTCAAGGAAATATTCGTTGCTCTCCAATGATGCGTATATTGCTTCTTTTACACGGGCGTATGGGATACCCAACATCGCGACGAACGATCCTGATTTTGAGCGTGTGGATTGGCTCACGGTCTGGAAGCCGTGAGGTTTTAGCGGACTGCCGCAGGCAACGAGGACTCACGACCGCGTTCTCCTTGTGGTAGCGCTTCTGACTGGTCTAAGTTTTTAATGAGGACGAACGAATAGCTGAGTAGAAACCGCTCAGGGCTTATGGTAAGGGCGAACGAGGGAGCCAAGGTGAGTTATTCAACGGACCTATGCGACCGGAAGCAGTAACTTCGGCGTATCTTCTTGCAGCACT
>CAYYNW010000116.1:0-4011 GCA_964473145.1 uncultured Halobacteria archaeon | reverse complement strand
GCTCCTTGGCGAGCAGAACCAGTGCCACGATATCTTGCTCACGCCAGCGTGAAGAATCAATCACGAGATCGTACCGGGAGAGATCAGCCATAGTGATGCCGTAATACTCCTCGTAACGCCGCTGCTCCGACTGCTCCCGCTCCTCCATCGCGGCAAGCGCTTCGTCGTACGGGAGATTCTCACGGCCCGCGACTCGCTTCGCCCTGACCTCGAGTGGCGCTTTCAGCCAGACCTTCAAGTCCGCTTCAGGCACGACAAAGCCAGAGAGCCGGCCCTCAACGATCACGTGCTCCCGTTTCAGCGCCTCTTCACGTTGCTTCGCATCGATCCAGCGATCAAACTCGTCGGTATCCTCCGCGGCTTTGCTGAACTCAACCAGCAAGAGACGCTTATCCTTCGCGAGTGCGCGAAACATCTCGCCGGCTGAGATGATCTCCAGTGAGAGCTCTTTCGCCAACAGCCGCGCTAGCGTGGTCGTGCCACTGCCGGGAAGCCCGCTGATCGTGATACGCATGCTACCTTTGTTCTTTCTTACTTACCCCTTGATTACCGCTATTGGCCGGAACGCTGCGACCTTCCTCGCGATCCCCGCGACCTCGCAGCTCCGGACGACCACTTCAGGATCTTTATAAGCCGCTGCGACTTCCTCGGCCAGCTCACCGTATCTATCGAACGGAACGCCTCGCTTCATGCGCACATCGCCTTTCGTTCGCTCGCGCGCTTTCACGAGTATCTGCCGTTTCTCCAGCGCTGCCTTCACCTCGGCACCCGAGTATTTACGCATCGCTGCGGTTCTGCTCATCTCGCGCCCGGAGCCGTGCGCGCAGCTCCCGAAGGTCTCGGCCTTCGCGATCTCCGTGCCCACAGCCAGGAAACTGCGGGTGCCCATCGAGCCCGGGATCAGCACGGGCTGCCCCACGGCACGATACAGCGCGGGTAATCGCGCATCGCCGGCCGGGAACGCGCGCGTCGCCCCTTTCCGGTGCACGCAGAGCTTCTTCCGCTTGCCCTCCACCTCGTGCTCCTCCGCTTTCGCTATGTTGTGCGCGATATCGTACACCAGACGCATCTCCATCGCGTCGGCACTGCGGCCCAGAGCGTCCTCAAAGACCTTCCGCACCCAGTGCATGGCCAGCTGCCGGTTCGCGAAGGCGTAGTTCGCACAGGCGCACATCGCCTCGAAATACGCCATGCCCATGCTGCTGCGGAGGTACGCGCAGGCCAGTTCACGCTCCAGCCCGAGTATTCGTGCGAGGACCGGATCCTTGCTCATCTCACGCTCGAATTGCCGCAGATAGTAGGTGCAGACACCGTGCGAGAAACCTCGCCCACCGGTATGTATGAGCACCGTCACCTGGCCTCGCTCCTCTATGCCAAACGCTTTGGCCACGCGCGCGTCGAAGATCTCATCCACGACCTGCACTTCCATGAAATGATTACCGGAGCCGAGCGTACCGAGCTGCGGGGCGCCGCGTTGCTTCGACTTCTCATCGATCTTATCCGGATTCGCAGCTTTCAACTGCCCACCCTCTTCAGTCCGCTCCGCATCCTCCGGCCAGCCGTACCCGTTCTCAATGCACCACTCCGTACCACCACGGAGCACGTCATCTAACTGCTTGAAGGATAATCGCACCTTACCGGAGAGCCCCAGCCCCGAAGGGATAGACTCAAAGAGCCCGTTCGCGATCACCGCGAGCTTCGGTCTGACCTCAGCCTCACGCAGGCTGGTGCGAATGAGCCGCACGCCGCAGTTGATATCGTAGCCCACGCCGCCCGGCGAGATCACACCCTCTTCGAAATCCGTCGCGGCCACTCCGCCGATCGGAAAGCCATAGCCCTGATGGCCGTCGGGCATCACCATCGAGTACTTCTCGATACCGGGGAGCGAAGCGACGTTGATCGTCTGCTGCAGCGTGAGATCACTCTTCATCTTCTGTAAGAGCTCTTCAGCTGCGTAGATCCGCGCTGGTGCCCGCATGTACTCCTTGAACGACTGCGGTACCTCCCATACATCCTCACGAATCCTCTTCAGCGGGATATCCATCTCTCACGTACCTCGCTTTACTCTAGCCGTGCCGCCGTGCTCTGCACGGGTCAGCAGAAGCAGAACGGGATCAGACCCGAGAGAAGAATAAGCCATAAGTATGAAGAGAACGATGCCGACTTAGTTATGCAGTGCTCGTGGGTCCTGTAACGCCTCCCAGGGCCTCCTGGAGCTGCTGCTGCAACTGCTGGTAGCGGCTCTGGCTCCGCTCCTCCTGGCGGTCCAGCGTCTTCTGACGCAACGAGTAGGTCTCCTTCTTCTCCGCCAGATCTTCCTTTACCGCATCTTTGCTTGCCTTGATCATCAACTCGCCGACGCTCTTGTAAATCACGGCATCCTCATCCAGCTTCATCACTTCCTCCAGTGCCGTTTCGGCATCTCGGAGCAGCGCTTCCACCTGGATCTTCTGCCGTCCCAAATTCTCCAATTGAGCTCGGAGCTGCTGGAGTTGCGCAAGCAGGTTCTGCACTTGTGGCGGTATTTCCACATTTCCACTCATTTTGTCGTCCTCTTCCGTTTACGGTACCTCACCACGTCGGCCGTTCGGTTAGCTTGGATTGGCTTGGATTGGGTGAGGTACTTATTCTTTTCACCCGTTCCACATATAAATAACACCATGAGTGGCGCAGGCGATAAGGTGGGTGTTTTGGTCATTTCGTACGGCTCGCGGGGCGCTGCGATCATCGATGCGCTCTCCCGGAGCGAGGAGTACGCCGTGGAGCTCTACGTGGCGGATAAGCAGCGCAATCCGTTCAACGTGGCACATGCGACGCAGCATCTTGTCATTCCCGATCTGGATATCAGAAAGATTTGTGACTTCGCGGCGGCGCACCGGCAGTCAATCGATTTCGGCATCTGCGGGCCCGAGAAGCCGATCATCGCGGGCGTGCGCGACCTCATCGAGCGTGAAACGGGCGTGCCAATGATCTGCCCCACGAAGCAGTTCGCGCTCGAAGTGAGCAAGGTAGCGCAGCGCTATGTGATCGAGCAGTGCTGCCCGGAGGCGAATCCGCGCTTCGAAGTCTTTCCGCATGACGCGTATCCGACGGTCGAGGACGCGAAGAAAGCGGTCTGGCGCTTCCTCGACGAGATCGGCAACGGCGTCGCGGTCAAACCGGATAGCCCGACTGCGGGAAAGGGTGTTGGTGTCTGGGGTGACCATTTCAGCACGCGTGCGCAGCTCTTTGAGCATTTCCGGGCTATCTTCGAGAGCGGCAGTGACGTGCTCCTCGAGGAGAAGCTGGTGGGCGAAGAATCGAGCTTCCAGGCGTTCTGTGATGGTAATCGCCTCGTCCCGCTACCTGACACACGCGATCACAAGCGAGCGTTTGATCACGATCTGGGCCCCAATACGGGCGGCATGGGCTCGTACAAAGATACCCACGACTGGCTACCCTTCATGACCGAACGCGATCGCGAGTCGGAGGAGCAGCTGGTTCAGCAGCTCTTCAGACACGTACGGGGCGAGGGGACGAACGAGGGGCTGCGCGGCATTCCCTTCTATGTCGCGTTCATGCATACGCGCGAGGGTGCGAAGATCCTGGAGATCAACAGCCGGCCCGGCGATCCTGAGATCATCAATATCCTGCCCGTGCTGACGAACGATTTCGTTGAGCTCTGCTTCCATATGCTCGAAGGTAAGCTCACGCATGTCGAGTGTGCGCCGAGCGCCACGGTGGTGACCTACGCCGTGCCGATGGAGTACGGCGGGTACCGGGAGGTCTTCCGGGGCGATCGGCGGGTAGATTTGACGGGCGTGCATGCGTTGACGCAGCGGTATGGCGATACGCTGCGGGTCTATCCGGGCTCAATGGAGTTGCGGGATGACGGAACCACGTACACGCTCGGATCGCGAACGGTCTGCACGGTGGGCATTGGCGCGAGCATCGAGGAGGCGCGTGCAATCTCGCTCGAGGGCGTCAGGCACATTGATGGGCCGCTATGGAACCGCTGGGACATCGGAGCGC
>CAYYNW010000115.1:0-4130 GCA_964473145.1 uncultured Halobacteria archaeon | reverse complement strand
GTCTTCTCACCGTGCTCATTCGCCAATTTCCGGCTCGTGATATACGCGAGCTCGTTGAGCTCTGTAATCCCTTCAGGCAGTTGCATCCTGTTCCTTCGCGACTCCTGCCGCGGCTTCGTGAAGCACTCGCCACCTCAGCACCATCCCCTCATCCACCCGTTCGGTATCGAGCAGCTCCAGCTTAACGCCCGCAGCGGCATCCTCGAACCCCGCACCACCCACCAGTGTCGGCGCAGTCTCGCCACCGAGGATCATATTCCCGACGTACGTATAGAGCTCATCGACGAGCTGCTGAGAAAGCAGGGACCAGTTGAGCTGTGCACCACCCTCCACCATTACCCGGCGCACGCCGCGTAGCCAGAGCTCGTGGAGCAGCCGCTTCAGGTCAACGCGCTCCGTGCCGCAGACGAGAATCTCCGCGACCTTGCCCAACCGATCGATATCTTCCAGAATCGCCTGCTGGGAGACGGCGATGAGGCGTTTGCCCTCGCCCTTCTGGAGGAGCTCTGCGTCGAGCGGCGTGCGGGCTTTACTGTCCACGACGACGCGCCAGGGGTTCTCCTCCTTGCCCGCCTTCTTCCGCGCCTCGCGCCTTTGCACGGCTTTCACCGTGAGTGATGGGTTGTCAGCCAGCACGGTACCGATGCCGACCATGATCACATCGCTTTCCGCGCGCAGCGCATCAACGCGGTCGAAATCGTTCGCCCCGCTGATCCGCGTCTGTTTCCGTTGGATAGTGGCGATCTTGCCATCCGCGCTCATCGCGGCATTGATGAAGAGAACTGGCCGCTCCGGTCTGGGCGCCTCGTGGACTTCTCCTTCCTGCTCTTCCGGCTCGTTCGCGGTGAAATCAGCCAGGGTGACGTAGTTCGCCATCTTCTCATCTCAGGTCGGGATGCGGTGGTAGCCCGCGCATCGGGAATGCGCCCGTTGCTACGTGCTTCTGGTTACGTACCAGCGACCCAACGTTTATAAAAGTGGTGGACAAATAAAACACTGGTGTCTCTGATGATCACGCAGGATGAGATAAGGGCGGTTTTAGGTGATTACAACCAGGCTAAGCTCACCATTGGTGTCCTCGGCTCGCATTCTGCACTGGATATATGCCGTGGCGCGAAGGACCTGGGGTTCAGGACGCTGGTCGTCTGCCAGCGAGGCAGGGAGAAGACGTACGACCGTTACTACCGGACAGCGAACTCGCTCGGGATCGTGGATGAGACGATCATTCTTGAGAAGTTCGCGGCTATCACAGAAGAGCGCGTGCAACGACAGCTGCGTGCGCGAAACGTCATCTTCATCCCGCACCGGTCCTTCGAGGTCTACGTCGGGTTTGACCGGATCGAGGATGATTTTCTGCTCCCCCTCTTCGGCACGAGGAACCTGCTCCGGGCTGAGGAGCGCGATGCGGCGAAGAACCAGTATTATCTGATGGAGAAGGGTGGGATACCCTATCCCCGGCTCTACAAGAGCCCGGATGAGATCGACCGTCTGGTGCTGGTGAAAGCGCCGGAGGCGCAGCGGACGTACGAACGCGCGTTCTTCTTCGCCTCGTCGTCCGAGGAGTTTTACCTGAACGCGGAGCTGATGCGCCGTGCGGGCAAGATAACGGACGAGGGCTTGGAGAAAGCGGTGATCGAGGAGTTCGTGATGGGCGCGCAGAGCAACTTCAATTACTTCTATTCACTGCTGGACGATCGGCTGGAGCTGCTGGGCACGGATACGCGGCGGCAGACGAATCTGGACGGCATTCTCCGGCTGCCCGCGCCGCAGCAGCTGGAAGCGCTCAAGTTCCTGGATATCAAGGCGATCGAGGCGGGGCATATCGCGTGCACGATCAAGGAATCGCTTCTGGAGCAGGTGTTTGAGCTGGGTGAGAAGTTCGTCCGTGTCTCAAAGTCGGAATATCCGCCGGGCATCATCGGCCCCTTTGCCCTGCAGGGCACCTTCGTGCCCGGGCCACCGGAGGAGCGAGCGATCATCTTTGATATCTCCCTGCGCGTACAGGGCTCGCCCGGCACACGCTACACCCCTTATTCGGGCTATCTCTACGGCGAGTCGCTCTCGGTCGGCAAGCGGGTAGCGCTGGAGCTCACGAGAGCGGTGGAACAGAGTCGCTTGGAAGAGACGGTAACGTGACTCAATGGAGATACCTAAGCTGAGCCGAGCTGCATGAACTGACATGATCCCGAGGCACGAAATCGAGCGCATAGTGAATGGCTATGACCCGGATCAGCTCACCATAGCGACCGTGGGTAGCCATACCGCGCTCCAGATCCTCAAAGGCGCTCGTGACGAGGGGTTCAGGAACCTGGTGATCTGTAAACGCGGCTCAGAAGCGGTTTACGAGCATTTCGGCGTCGCGGACGAGCTCCTCACCGTCGACCGGTACGACGACCTTCTGGGTAAGCAGCTCCAGGAGGACCTGGTGAAGCGGAACGTCATTCTCATCCCGCACGGCTCCTTTGTGGAGTATCTCTCGCCCCAGCGGATCGAGGATGAACTCGTCGTGCCGCTCTTCGGTAACCGAACGGTCCTGGACTGGGAATCGGACCGAGCTAAGGAGCGCAGATGGCTCGCTCAGGCTGGTCTGCGGCTCCCGGTAGAATTCACGAGTCCGGAGGAGATCGACCGCCTGGTAATGGTCAAGTTCCCGGGCGCGAAGGGCGGGAAGGGCTATTTCCTCGCACGCACGCCTGAAGAGTTTCGCCAGAAGCACGAGCGACTGGCGCTGAGCGATAAGGCGCGATTTACGATCCAGGAGTTCGTCATCGGGACACGATTCTATCCCCACTATTTCTATTCGCCGCTCACCGGGCGGCTGGAGCTGCTCAGCATGGATATACGGTACGAGTCGAACGTCGATGGACTTGCACGGCTCGGCTCGCTCTTCGCGGAGAGCATCCCGGAACCCTCCTTTGTGGTCACCGGGAACATCCCGGTCGTCGTGCGTGAATCACTGCTTGCGCAGATTCTGGCAATGGGCCAGCAAGTGGTGAGGGCATCCCAGGCACTCTTCAGCCCCGGGCTTATTGGACCCTTCTGTATCGAGACGATCTGCACGGACGAGCTGAGCTTCGTCGCGTTCGAGATCTCGGCGCGCATCGTCGCGGGCACGAACCTCTACATCAACGGCTCGCCGTACTCGCAGCTCCTCTACCGCGAGCCCATGAGCACCGGGCGGCGAATCGCGCGTGAGCTCAAGGAGGCACGCAGTGCGGATGCGCTGGTCGACGTGGTGTACTGACCACGGGTTGTTCAGCAGCGGGTGAATTCGCGGTGAAGGGCGCGGTCTTACTGATCACCCCAAATCGCTCTTCCTCCCGGTAGTTCCTCAACTCGCCATCCAGTCGCTCGATCACGACACGAAGCATCGTCCTTTTATATAACGAGTGAGTTATATAACATAACTGTTATACAACAAACTTGTTAGGTGATGATGATGGCGGTGATAAGCGGCCCCGCGCTGGGGGTGGATTTCTTCGACCGAGAAGAAGAGGTGGAGACCATTTTGAGGTCTCTGAGAAACGACAACATCCTACTCGCTGCTCCGAGGAGATACGGAAAGACCTCGGTAATGCGAGCCGTGGAAAGAAAACTGACAGAGCGCGGTTATGTATGCTTGTATCTCGATGTGATGCACGTTCAGAGTCCCAAGGAGTTCGTATTCTGGCTGGCTATCGCAGCCTTTGATGCGCGAAGAGAGCGAGAAACTTTTTTGGATCATTTGAAGTCATCTTTTGCTCGGCTGGGCGAACGGCTTCAGGAGGTCGAAGTCTCTACCTCAGGCTTTAAAGCAAAGTTCGCTCAAGGTGTGAAAGAAGAGATAAGCGATGATAACTGGGCTTCTAAAGGATACGACATTCTTAACGCGATCACCCATCTCTCCGAGCAGGCCTGCATCTGTATCATAGTTGATGAACTCTCGGAGTGCATTAACAATATAAAAAGGCGAGATGCAGAGACAGCACGCGAATTCCTCCAGTGGCTGAGAAGCGTACGACAAACAATGTTTGAAGTTTTGAAGTTCGTCGTTGGCGGCTCGGTGAGTTTCACGGGGATTGTGCGGAATTTCGGGTCTTTAGCGTGGATAAACGACTTGAAACCTGTTGATATACGTGGATTCCAAGAAG
>CAYYNW010000114.1:0-4195 GCA_964473145.1 uncultured Halobacteria archaeon | reverse complement strand
GTAGAGCAGCAGTTAAACTTTGCTCGTGCTGCTGTGCTTGAAAAAAGTGAGAAGTGGAGGGAGCTGTAAAAATCGGTTACTCCCTCACTCCCCCACCCGTGCTGCCAGTTGCTGTGCCGCCGCATTGGCCTTACCCAGCAGAGCTGGCATCGTCTCTTTGGTATGGATGGACGCATTGATCGAGAGGCTTCGTGCCTGCGCATGCGCCTTCTGAAGGAGCGGCTTGATCGTCTCCGGTGTGGGATATGCGATCGTGAGCGCCAGGTTTCGCGCCCTGTCGCTCGCCTCGTAGAGGAGATCGCGCATCGTGAACCGGGTTGGATAGTCGTACTTCAGGTGCGTGGCGAGCGAGAACGCCGCCTTCGCGCCTGCCTGGAGGTCTGCCAGATATTGCTCCGGATCAATGTGCAGCACATCCGGCGTGAAGAGCACCGCGCCCGTGCGATCGTAGACCGAATTCAGATCCAGGCCTTCCCGAATGGGATAGATCTCCAAACGTGCCAGCATGTCCGCAATCGGCGCCGACACAGTTTCGCCTTCCTTCGCCACGACCTTCCGCTGCTTGACCACCACCTTACCGCGCTCAATGCCCGCCGGAATGCCCAGACCCTGCAGCTCGCCCACGATCGGGCCGGGTCTGAGCGAGGTGGGCCCTGCCTCCACCGCGAGGTCGAACGGGGCAGTGGCACCAGCCTTGATCGGTGCTGGTATCTTGCCCGCCTCCAGCACACGATATAACTCAAACGGGTCTAACCCGGTGAAGATCAAGGCCATCTGATCGTCCACATACTCGCGCATATGCTCCATGCCGCTTTCCGCCAGAGAGCGCGAGATCAAGCTGTTCTTCGAGACGCGCAGCCGCGCTTTATCCGCGAAATCGTGCCGAATCTTCTGGAGTTGCTTGGACCCCAGCCCTCTGATCCGCACGATGCCCACCGTGGGATACGCGTCGATCATGCTTCGCAGATCCGTGACCTGCTCTGTCTTCCAGAGCTTCGCTCGTTTCACTCGTTTCTTCATCGTGATTCCTCACACCACCTTTATCGCCGGGCCCATGCTCGATTTCAAGTAGACAGAGCCGATATTCTGCCAGCCCCGCTCTAACTGCGATTCGAGTGCCTTGAGCACCGCCGAGATGTTCTCCGCGATGTCCTTCGCAGCCATGTCCCGCCGACCGACATTCACCCAGATGGTCGTCGTCTTCGACTTCACGCGTGCGATCTTCGCCAAGCGTGAAAGGATCTGCGAAGGATCAGCTCCGGGAGGCAGTGGCTGCGGCATCTTCCCGCGCGGGCCCAGAATGGTGCCCAGGCTCTTACCGACCAGCGCCATGAGTGCCGTATCAGCCACGAAGTAATCGTACTGCTGGACCAACGCGCGTGCCGCCTTCTTATCCATTCGCTTCAGCTCCTCCGGATCGATGACGCTCGCACCCGCCGCCTTTGCCTTCAGGGCGATTTCGCCCGAGGCGAAGACGGCGATCTTCGGCTCCTTGATCTTCTTCGGGAGCGTAACGTCGAGATTGATCCGGTTCTTCGGCTGCTTCAGATCAACGTTCTTCAAATTGACGCAGAGATCGACCGCCTCCACGAACGCCCGCTCTTTTGACTGTAATACCTTCTCCACGGCCCCTACGAGCTCTTCTGTCTCCATATTACTCCTTCAACACCTCGTCATACACGCCCCTATCGATCTCTTGCTGAATTACCCGTGGATCTTTCTCCTCCACCTTCAAGCGCATGGAGACGCAGGTGCCCGCGACCTCCTTAACCGCCTTCTTCAGCGTACCGGCCAGCATACCCGCTCGCTTCTTACGCGCGACCGCGACGAGCTGCGCAAGCGATACGTTCCCGACATAATCCGTAGCGGTGTCGGTTTTTGCCTTCTCGATACCCAGTTCTTTCTTGATTAAGGCTGCGGTCGGCGGTAAGCCCACGACGATCTCCACCTTGGCGCCATCAATCATGATCTTTACCGGGACCTGCATGCCCGCGTAATCCTGCGTACGCTCATTCACGGCGTTCACAATCTCTTTGATATTGACCCCCAGCGGTCCGAGCGCCGGACCTAAGGGTGGCCCGGGACTCGCTTTTCCACCTTCTATCAGGACTTCAACGACGTTCATCTCTCTCCCTCCTCGTCTCTTCTCTCTATTTCTGAGCGCTTCGCCTCTTCTTCTCTCGTCGTCTCCTCTTGCTGATGAGCACGAGCCTGTCAGTACCTGTCAATAGCAGGGTGATCAGCTTGGCTTAGCTTGATGACCCTTAATACTATACCCTACTTTATTTTATTTCTTTCTGAGTCGCCACTGATGCTTATAAGATACCGCTAGGAGGGATGAGCCATGGGGGTTGCTATCGGTGAGCTCGTCGTACCGCGTGAGACGACCTTCGAGGCACTCCGGGGCAAGGTCGTGGCGATCGATGCGTACAACACGCTCTACCAGTTCCTGAGTATCATTCGCCAGCCGGATGGTACGCCGCTCCACGATGCCGCGGGTCGCGTGACCTCGCATCTTTCCGGCCTGATCTACCGGACGACGCATCTCCTTGCGCAGCAGGTCCGGCCGATCTTCGTCTTCGATGGCAAGCCCTCCGAGTTGAAGGCAGGAGTGATCAAAGAGCGGTCAACACGGCGGGCAGAGGCGCGGAGACGGTGGGAAGAGGCGAAGATCCTCGCGCCCGAGGAAGCGTTGAAATACGCGAAAGCGTCGACGCGGATCGATGAGACGATTGTCACAGATGCCAAGACCCTCTTGACCTACCTGGGCATCCCCGCAGTCCAGGGTAAGGCGGAAGGCGAGGCGCAGGCCGCGTACATGGTCCAGAAGGGCGATGCGGACCTCGTCGCCTCACAGGATTACGACGCGCTCCTCTTCGGCGCGCCGCTCGTGGTCCGCAACCTCACGTCGCCACGGCGGCAGGCACAGCTCGAGCTCGTGCAATTACGCGATCTGGAGGAGCAGCAGGGCATCTCGCGAGCAGAGCTCATTGACCTCGCGATCCTCATCGGCACCGATTTCAACCCGGGCATTAAGGGGATCGGGGCGAAGCGTGCGCTCAAGCTCATCCAGAAGCAACGCAGCATCGAACGATTGCAGGCAGAGGGTGAGATCGAGCCGATCGAGCAGTATGAGCTCGTACGCGCCATCTTCCTCCATCCTGAGGTGAATGAATCGTACGCACTCACCTGGCGCACGCCTGACGCGGAGAAGGTTAAAGCGTTCCTCTGTGATGAGCACGACTTCTCAGAAGAGCGGATCCAGAAAGTGCTGGAGAAGCTCGTAGCAACGCCGCAGAAGAAAGCAACCAGCTCGCAGCAGCGGGAGATCGGGCAGTGGGTATGACGGCGTGAGGATACCCGGAGTAACGACCGGTAGGTAGAGTAGAGTATGGAACTGCTCATGGTAGGACTTGTGCTGGCATTGACCGGGCTCGTAGTGGGCTTCGGCGAGGGGTTCCTCGGCGTCGGCGGGAGCTTCATGATGGTCCCTGTTGTCTTCTGGCTGCTCAGCGCGATGGGGACCGCGCCCGATACGGCAATTAAGGTCGCGTTTGGCTCGGCGCTCCTCGTCGTCTTACCCACCGCGCTCAGTGGCACGGTCGTGCATACGCGAAGAGGCGCGGTCTGGTGGCGAGCGGCCATCATCCTGGGCCTCTGCGGAACGGTTGGCGCGCTCATTGGCTCGACCATTACCGCGCGACTGCTGGGTGTAGGGATCCTGCGGCCGCTCTTCGGAGTCGCCATTGCGCTCGGCGCGATTGGCATGCTGACCGGCGAACTTCCGGGTGGAGGGCGAACTCCAGAGTACCAGCCGCTCATCTGGGCCGGCCTGGGGTTCGCTACGGGTATTCTTTCTGGCTTGATCGGCGTGGGCGGTGGCATTGTCATGGTGCCCATTCTCAGCATGGGTCTTCACTTCACGATGCACCGCGCGGTCGGCACGTCGCTCGCCATGATCATCTTCACGAGCTTCGGCGGCACGATCGGGTATATCCTCAACGGACTTCCGGTCCAGAATCTACCGCCCTTCTCGGTCGGTTACGTGAATCTCCCGATCTGGGCCTGTCTTGCTATCACCAGTATCCCGGTTGCGCAGCTCGGTGCGCGCACGGCGCATCAGCTGCACGCCCAGCAGTTACGGTACGCCTTCTCCGCGCTGCTGCTCTATATCGCCCTGCGGATGATCGGCCTC
>CAYYNW010000113.1:0-4243 GCA_964473145.1 uncultured Halobacteria archaeon | reverse complement strand
ACGGAATGGAAGATCCTCAGGGTGGACATATCATGCTTCTTGACGAGATCCAGGGGGAATTTCATGAGCATCCGAATTGCCGTGGGGCTGGTATAAAAGATCGTCGTGCCGTACCGCTCGATGATGTCCCACCATCGATCTGGCGCGGGATAGTCGGGCGCACCTTCATACATGATCGAGGTTGCTCCGGTCATCAAGGGGCCATAGACGATATAGCTGTGCCCGGTAACCCAGCCTATATCGGCGCTGCACCAGAAGATATCGTTATCCGTGAGGTCGAAGATCAACTTCATGGTAGCGTAGAGCCCAACGGCGTAGCCGCCTATGCTATGTTGCACCCCCTTCGGGGCGCCGGTCGTTCCGGAGGTGTAGAGGATGTAGGAGAAGTCCTCTGAGCCGAGTTTTTCGATAGCGATCTTCACGTTCTCCGAGATGTATCGGATGAAGTCGTGATGCCAGACATCCCGGGCCTTATTCCAGGGTATGGCTGCTCGGTCTGTTCTCCTCACCACGATCACTTTCTTGATCTTGTGCCCGCGTTCCTCGCAGATCTCGACGGCCTCATCCACGATCTCTTTCAGCTCGACGATCTTCCCTCGCCGGTAGAGCCCATCGGCAGTAACAATGATCCGTGAGCCCGCGTCGATCGCCCGTTCAGCGAGTGCGAGTGCACTGAATCCGCTGTACACAATGCTGTGTTTGGCTCCAATCCGCTGAACGGCGAGCATGTAGAGCGGCAATTCCGGAAGCATCGGCAGGTAGAAGGTTAAGATCTCATCTCGTTGCACCCCTAACTCCTCTTTGAGTGCATACGCAATCCTGTTTGATTCGCGATAGAGGTCATAGAAGGTGAACTTCCTGACATCCCGTGGCGTCCGTAAGGCATCATCGAATGGCTCGCCTTCCCAGATCAGGGCTATCTTGTTCTTTCTCCCCTGTTCGAGCTGCCAGTCGAGACAGAGATAGGCCAGATTCGTTTCCGCACCCACAAACCAGCGGTAGAAGGGGGGATTTTGGGCATCCAGAACCTTATCCCATTTCGTGAACCACGCGAGCTTCTCTGCCCACTCTCCCCACCATTGCGCGACTGCGCTCTCGTCTCCTATGGTACCCCGGTAGAACTTCTTGTAGTCATCGAGCTTCCATGCCCGCTTCTTCCAGGAGGGGGGTATGATATGCTGGTCAAATTCCTCATAGATCTTCTCGCCTTCTGCCATGTTTCACCTCTCGTGCATTCGGGTTTGGTGGTTTCGTTTCGGGAACAATGCCAGTAGCTAGCGCAGCGAACCCGGGGACACGATAAGCTACCCTGGTCGCCCTGGCCTCCCCCTTGACCACCTCCGATGACGTTGGCTCTGTGAGTATTTAAATATACCTCTTTCTGATCCCGGGGTAATCCAGGTGGCGGAGAGCCGATCAGGAGGGCGATAGCTCGACCCTGTTCGCCCCCTCCCAGAATCTCTGCCGCTGAGTCGTGCTCCTCTTTTTCCGCTTGTATCGCTATGGGTTTAATCAACACCAGATTGTTACGGGAAGGTGAGCACCTGCTTCTCCATGCGCGAGCCACGCAGCCTTTTGGCGCTCGGCTATTCTGTCCGGCACATCGTCTCTTCGGGCTGCCGAGCGGGGTATGAGATGTACGCCGCTGATGCCTTTGGCGACGTGGATACGAGACGGTACGCCAGAGCATACGTCCCGTTAGATCCCCTTCAGCTCCACGCGGGCCTCAGCACTCTTGCAGCGTGGTTCCATCTGGTTGATGGCGTGATCATTGGCTCGGGATTCGAGACCGCGGATTTCAGCGTTCTCGACGAGCTTGCCCGGGAAAAGATCGTGGGGAACGCCCCTGAGAAGATGCGAGAGATCGCGAACAAAGCATGGCTGGCCGCGCGATTGGACGAGCTGGGCGTCTCACACCCGTTTACTCTTACCGGTGAGGAGCTGACTACGAGGATCGAGCGCACGAAGCAGATACCGTTCCGATACCCCGTGGTCGCCAAACCAGCGTACGGCGGTGGCGGTACGGCGAATTTCTATTGCCGGACGGAGCAGGAGCTGGTTCGCTGGGCCAGGAAACTCCCCGACTTCCTCTTTCAAGACTATGTGCAAGGGCACCATGCCTCCGTCTCCGTTCTCCTCACGAGGCACGAGGCTCGTTCGGTCAGTGTGAACGAGCAGCTGCTCGGTCTGCGTGCGCTCGGTGCACCCGGCCCATTCGTCTACTGTGGCAATATCTCGCCCCTTCTCACCAAGTTCGCGGATCGGCTGCGTGAACTGGCTGAGGAGGTGACGCATATACTCGGACTGGTAGGCTCGAACGGCGTGGATTTCGTGATCGCGGAGGACGGGCCCGTGGTGATCGAGGTGAATCCGCGGCTGCAGGGGAGTCTGGACACGGTGGAGCTCTCGACCGGTTTGAATCTGGTTGATGTGCACGTAAAAGCCGTGCGCGGTGAATTGCCCGAGCTACTGGCGGTGAATCACTATGCCGCCAAAGCGATTGTGTTCGCCGAGTGCGCAGGCGTCGTGAAGACCGATTTGGAGTCCGCGGCAGGCGGAATAGTGGATATTCCGGCGAAAGGGAGACGTGTGCGTCCGGGCGAGCCGATTGCCACGGCCATGGGCGTCGGTGCTACCCGAGCGCGTGCGTGCGCTGAGGCGATGGAGAATGTCGCGCGAATAAAGGCGAGTGTACAATACCACTGAAAGAGAGCGGAGGGAAATTTACCGCCGCCTCACGCTTGCCCGGGCGAGCACCACGCTCAAGAGGATCAGTAGCGTTACGAGCCCAACAGGTGTCATTACCGGCACCGGCAACAACTGAAGAACCCGCGTGTTCTCAGCGAACTCTGAAGTATTCCCCTGCGTATCGGTAGCACTCGCTGTAATCCAATCGTTCGGTCTCAGATCTGTGCTTGAGACCACGAGGTCACCATTGAAGTTCCCATTGGCGTCGGCCACGAGACTTCCAAGATAGGTCCTCCCCTCACCGTGATAGGGATAGGCATCCGTTGAGACCCCGGGATTGGGATTGGCATTACCGTCAAAGCTAGCGAGGAAGAATTCGATCATCGCACTGGCAAACACGAATTGGCCGGGCGCGCTCCCCACGTAGCCCTCGAGATGTAAGGTGTTTCCTTCTATTTTCGCGAGCGTGATCACGGGGAAATCCATCTCATCATTGCCATACGTGGCATTATAACCTCCGTTATTCCAGGTGACCCCCTCTCCATTCGCTCCACCGTACTGCAAATCGATCCCCAGTCCCGCGTTATCAAAAATGGAATTTTTACTGATTGTATTCCCCTTTGCTAGCATGGTTTCATAGCTCACGATAATTCCCGGGCCGTGATTATCGAATACCAAATTGTTTCTGATAACGTTATTGCACTGGCCATCCCTTGCAACTATACCGTGATAGTTGCCAAATACGGTATTCTCCTCCACGATATTCTGCCCATTCAGGGACGTATCGTTAGTAGAGCCAATTTCTATTCCCGCGCCACCGCCAGAACTGTTGTTGCTTGGATTATTGATGGTGTTGTTTCGCGAGAGGCAGTAGCGTACACTGCTGTTGATCCCGTTGATATCGATTCCGTCATGTTCATTTGTCGCCCAGCCGTTCTCAAAGCACTCACAGTACTCAACGTCCATGGTCGTGGGGCCGTCCGCTACTATCCCATCAATGCCTACCCGACCACACCAGCTGACATAGCAGCCACTCACCTTTGCATAGTTCGGGCGGAGAACCTGTACCCCAAACATATTTATCCTCGAAGCATCTCCAGGATACGAGCCATCAGCACGGGCTCCTGCGATGCACCCCCTTATCAGATTGTCTTTTCCACCATCCGCCGTGCCGCCAAACCCGACTCGAATTCCATTCCGTGCATTGAAGACAGCGACCCCCTCAATCGTGACATTAGAAACTCCCCGTAATATCACGAAGGCTTCATAGCCACTGGCATTGATCTCAATTTCACGTTTCTCAAACGAGGGAAAGGGCATCTCGTCTCCCGTAGCGGGCACGCCATCAGGACCCGTACCAACGGTGAATCCCGGGTGGGTTACTGACCAGCCGATTTGTCCCGGATTTGTATCACCCTGATGCACCGTTTGCGTCGAACCATTGATGATAACATCTTCGCTAATTCTGAGAAGGTTTTGCGACAAATTAATCGTCCACCACTGACCATTGAAGCCGCTATCCGCTGGTGAGATGTTAAATTCGATGCTATCTAGT
>CAYYNW010000112.1:0-4374 GCA_964473145.1 uncultured Halobacteria archaeon | reverse complement strand
GGAGCTCCAGGACGATGGCTGCTACGTCCACACTGCTCATCGAGTCCTTCATCAGTCTTCTTCAAAGAAGCATAAGCGGCCCAAAGATTTTAAGGATCACGTGATAGAGCGATAATCAAGGCGGCTGGAGCTATCCGGCCAGTGTGGTTTCGTGGCTAGATCGTGTCGCGTAGCGTAGAGTTTAGAGTCGTCAAGAGAATTGCACCTCTTTCGTCACGGCTATGGCTCATGCTCGCTGTCTTCCTGTGCTGGTGGTCGTGGTTTCACTCATACCGGAGCGCTTCGATCGGCTTCAGCCTGGACGCACGCCATGCAGGATAGAGCCCGCTGAGCACGCTCGTGCCGATCCCGAACGCGACCCCGAGGAAGAGGTACGCGATGCTCGAGGCCGTGAAGAGGTACGAAGCCTCCTTTAAGATCAAGACGTCCACCAGGTACCCTACACTGAAGCCTAACCCGGCGCCGATCACGCCACCTACCGCACCGAGGATCAGGGACTCGAAGAGGAACATCTGCAAAATACCCTTCCGCGACGTGCCGATCGCACGCATCACGCCGATCTCCTTCGTTCGCTCCACCGTCGACATCATCATCACGTTCAGAATGCTCACGCCCGCGACGACGAGCGAGATGGAGCCGATGCCGAGCAAGAAGAGGGAGATCATGTTGAACAGGTTCTTGATACCCTCCACGATCATCTTCAGCTCCATCACCATCACGACCTGCTCCTTCTTGTTCAGCCGATCTTCGATCTTCGTGCGCACTGCTTCGGTCTCCTCAACGCTCTCCAGCTTCACGATCACCAGGTTGTAGCCCGTTGACTCGTAGAGCGCTTCAAAGAGCTTATCGGAGATGATGATCGCGCTGTCCGGATTGATATCGAACCCGATGCCCCGTTCCTGCAAGATCCCGACGATCCGCGGCTTCTGCGTCTTGAGCGTCACCCGTTCACCTACGCGCACCTCGTAATCATCCGCGAGGCGTGCGCCGACCAGACAGTCGGAGGAGCCGTGCTTGAGGAACTGGCCGTCCGCCCGCTCCAGCAGGTTTGGCATATCCTCACTCCTCAGCCCGTAGACCGACACGAGCGCGGTCTCCTCGTTGAAGATCACCTTGTCCACGCCGGATTTCACCGGGATCGCACCCGCAGCTACCTTCTCGATCTGCTCGAACTGATCCTCCGAGATGCTCGCATCGCCGTATGGGAAGACGACGAGCTCGTTGCCGATCAGATGCAGCTGCTCAGAAGCGGAGAGCCGTACGCTGTTCCCCAGGATGCCGAGTGCCGTGATCGCCAGCACGCCGATGACAATCCCAATGACCGCGAGCACCGACCTGAACTTATGCCGTGCGAGGTTCCGTCGCGCGAACTCGAAGAAGATCATGTGACACTCTCTATGCTCGCTATCCGCCCGTCGACGAGCCGGAAGGTCTTTCGCGTATACGCGGCCACCACGGGATCATGGGTCACCACGATGATCGTTGTGCCGCGCTCGTTCATCTCTCGCAGCAGTTCCATGATGGCGCTGCTCGTCTTCGAGTCCAGATTGCCGGTCGGCTCGTCCGCGAGGATCGTCTCGGGCTCGTTCGCCAGTGCACGCGCGATCGCTACCCGCTGCTGCTCGCCACCGGAGAGCTCGCTCGGCTTGTTCTCGCTCAGATCCTCGCTGAGGCCCACAGACCACATGAGTTCCTTGCTCCGTGCCTCATGTCCGCTCAGGCCCTTGAGCCGCATGGGGTACGCGATGTTCTCCACCGCGGTCAACGTCTGGATGAGGTTGAACTGCTGGAAGACGAACCCGATCTTATCGCGCCGGATCCTCGTTAGCTCCTCATCGGTCAGGGCGCTCACGTCCTCGTCACCGATCACTACCTTCCCGGACGTTGGCGTGTCCAGGCAGCCGATGATATTGAGCAAGGTGCTCTTACCCGAGCCTGATGGACCCATAATGGAGACGAAGTCGCCCGCATCGATGCTCATACTCACCTGATCGAGCGCCGTGAGGCTCCCGCGCGGAAGTGTGTACACCTTCGTTACGGCGATCAGCTCCACGACACTCATCGCTTCTTCCACGAGTACGCGATCATTCCCACAATCACGACGGCGACGATCACGAGCACGGCAATCAGCGAAACGGGGAACTCTCCTGAGTTACTCGTGGGCTGGCTCTCAATCGAGATCTGTTCCGTTAAGCTGAATGGATTCCCCTCTTCATCCTTATATTCGATGAGCAGCGGGACCGCCGTTACGTTCCCATCCACTTTCACATCGAGCTCAAAGCTGCTGAAATCATCGGGGCTGAGCAAGCCAACGAAATAGGACTTGTACGGGTCCCGGGGCTCTACTCCGGCTACCTCATCGATCTTCAGGACGACGCTCCGCGCCGCTTCCAGGCCCGCATTGTTGATGTCGCCGGTGATCTTATACACGCTCACGCCCGCCGTTGATTCCACCTCAATCCCCGTGAGAATCAGTTCCGCGCTCTTCTTGCTCGCTAGGACGGTCAGCGGTACCTGAAAAGTGGTGGCATGGGCGTTATCGCCATTCTTGAACGCCACGGCAAAGTTAAGAGTCTCCGCACCGAGCGTCTCGGGGGTGAAGTTAAAGGACGCGCTTTTCGAGTCGTCCGAGGCCAGTGTGCCCAGGAAGACTTCGGTGGGGATCACCTCGCGTGCAGCGGTACTGAGGGCTACACCTGTAACGGTATTCGGTCTGGGATTGCCAACGACGAGTTCGACGGTCGCGCGTTCACCCTGGTAGAGTTCATCCGGGAGCTTATTGACACCGAGGGTGAGCACCGTGCCGTCCACCTTCACGGGAATCTGATACCTGATAATCTCTGCACCTTCCGCCTCGATTACCACGCGGGGATAGAAGATGCCCTCCGAATAGCCTGCCCGGATGGTGAAGGCGAGTTCGACACTCTCAGCCGGCCCCAATCGCCCGATGTTGTAGTACGGGGTGCTCAAGACTTTGAGTTCCCGTTCAAGTATCGAGGCCTCGGTAAGCTTGACGCTCTCCATCGGATCCATATTCTTCACCGTAACGGTGATCGTCCCGATGTCGTTCGGCATGAGCACCTCAGGACTCACCTGGTAGCTCGTGATCATAATCGCAGCCTTCTGCTCCTCAACGCTCTGCGCCGCGACCGATCCCACCAGTAGTAGTACAAGCAGAAATGGGATCAGCCGCATCATGAGAGTACCCCGAGCTGCCATACCGTATACGCGATATATGCGAGTACGGGAATCGCCACGGTGATTACCGCATTCCGGGTTGAGAGGTTCCGCGCATGCTTCAGCCCGAATACCCAGATGTTCGCGCTCCAGAGCATGAAGAGTATGCCAATGATGGATGATAACCACATCATCGGGTTCTCCGTGATCCAGCGCGTGACAATCTCCGCCATCTCAGCCGGATCGGTAACCTGCGGGATCTGCGCCGTGGCGACGAACTGATAGATGAGCACGGCACCGATAATGCTGCTGAAAATCGTGGGGATATACCCATAGCCGACGACCTCAAGTGTCCGTTTGAACGTTCCCGTGCCTTTGAAGAGCCAGGAGATGCCGAAGAAGAGCGCTGCAAAGACGACCCACATGAGCAGCGTCACGATCACTGCACCGACGAACGCACCGATCTCTCCCACGGTCGCCGCAATGCCCTGCGCCTCCGGCGGGAGCACCTCGCGCAGCATCTCAATGGTCACACCCGCTATAATGTACGCCCCAAAACCGCTGATGAGCCCGCTGAGCAGCACGATCAGCAGCGGCACCTTTAACCGCACGGCATCCTTCAGTCGCGCTGCAAAGAACGCGTTCGGATTTATCAAGACCGCGAACATTTCTTTCCGCCTCCGCTATACCTGCTGTTTACATACAGCGGTGGCATATAAAGGCGTTCGTGAAGCTGGCCTGCTCGCTTCGGTAAGCGAGAGACGAGTTCGGCGGCTCATCGCCATGAATCTCGACCATTCGCGCGATCGAGCTGTCTGGTGGGCTTGTCAGGCGAAGATCCGCCAGAGCAGGTAGACGATGATGAGCATCGCAATGAGCATGCCCAGCGCAAGAATGATAAAGGGCAGCAGTCGAATGATCACCCAGAGGATTCCGAGCAGGATGAGGATGATCAGGAGTACCGTGACGAGAGCTGGTATCCCACTCAGGAACCACGCGAGCCGCATTCTTTCACCACCTGCACCATCTCGTCTGCGACTTTCGCCAGACGCAGCCAGGTATTTGCCGCTGCTCGCAGCCCGATAAGGTCGTCACCCGATAAGGCGAGCCGTAAGGTAGTGCCTTCCAGGTCGAGCGCAACGGAGGACCGTTTTCGATCAATTCCCTCATCCTGCTCATTCTTTAAGGACGCGTAGA
>CAYYNW010000111.1:0-4483 GCA_964473145.1 uncultured Halobacteria archaeon | reverse complement strand
ACGAAGCGATGGAGCAGCAAACGGTCTCCATTGCGAAGGCGGGGATCATGGCACGCTTAAACTCGCGCTGCTCGCTCTTAGCCGCGGCGAACCCGAAGCAGGGCCGATTCGATAAATTTACCCCCATCTCCGAGCAGATCAACATGCCGCCGACACTCCTCTCTCGGTTCGACCTCATCTTCACCATGATCGACCAGCCGAACCGGGTCGAGGACACCAAGACCGCACAACACATCATTGAGACACACTATGCGGGCGAGCTGCTCGCTCGCTACGAGCGCACGAGTCGAAGAGAAGAGAAGGAGCGAGAGCGCATCCTGGAGCGAGTGGAAGCGATGAAGCCGCCGATCGCGGAGGATCTGCTGCGGAAATACATCGCGTGGAGTAAACGAACCATCTTCCCGCTCATGAGTGAGGAGGCGCAGCACGAGTTCCTGGACTATTACGTCGGGCTCCGGAGTAAGGGCTATGAGGACGCGGAGGCGCCCGTTCCCGTCACGGCACGGCAGTTAGAGGCCTTGATCAGGCTGGGTGAGGCCCGAGCACGGGCGCGGCTGAGCGATACGGTCGCCGCGGAGGATGCGCACCAGGTCATCGAGCTGGTGAACTACTGCCTCCACCAGGTCTTTATCGATCCCGAAACGGGCCGTCTCGACGTCGATTGGATCGCCGCGGGCACCACGAAGACACGGAGAGACCGCGCACGGTCAATCCGCGAGATCATCAAGGAGCTGGAGCGGGAGTACGGTGAGGAGATACCAGTCGATGAGGTGCTCGAGCTCGCGGAGGAGGAAGGGATGGAACGAGAGAAGGCGGAGGAGATGATTGAAGCAATGAAACGAGATGGCATCCTCTACTCGCCAGGCAGCGGGGTTATTCGGTTCGTCCGGTAACTCATCCTTCTCGGCGCTTGATGCCGCTTGCCGGGTGCAGACTGCTGCTCCAGCATGCGGCTGTACCTGCCTGCAGCTTAAAAAGCGAGTAGGTTGATAAACCGTATGAGACCCAAAAGGGACTCGAACTGAGGAGTAAGGTGAGCTTCATGAAACTGGGCGTGTTTCTCTGCACCTGTGACCGGAGCATCGAGATCGATGCGCGCGATGTCAAGAAGGCCCTCAAGCGAGACGTGGAGATCGTTGAACTTCAGGATCAGCTCTGTTTGCAGGGCCGGGATTACCTGATCGATGACATCAGGCGAATGGGGCTTGATGGGGTGCTCATCGCGGCATGCACCGAGAAGAACCCCATCTTTGACCGCATTGCCGCGGGATTCGGTTGTGATACGCACTTCCTTAACCTCCGTGACTACTGTGGCCGGGTGCACGGCCGAAAAGAGGCGACGGAGAAGGCGATCAGCATGATTAAGGCCGCTCTGGGCTCAATGACGGCGCGTGAAACGCGCCCCTTACCTGAGAAGATCGCCGTGGACGTGGGCTTCGACGTGCTCGTGGTTGGGAAGAAGGAGACTGGCGCATTCGAGGTTGCGAAGAGCCTCGTGCCACTGGCAAATGTCCAGCTCCTGACTGATACCGTTCCCGAGTGGTGTGATGAGCCAGTGCTGCATTTCGGCCAGCTGAAAGCTATTCGAGGCGAGATCGGCAAGTTCGAGGTCGAGATTGAACGCAGCATCGATTACGAGCGATGCATTGCCTGTGGTCGCTGCGCTGAGGCGTGCCCCCTCGAGGCGATCCAGTACGATGCGGTCTACTCGATCGGTGAGCGCTGTGACGAATGCGGCAAATGTCTTGAGGTTTGCCCCACCGGTGCCATTGCGTTCCACACGCCCGAGGTGCTCCAGGTAGGGCACATTATCGTGCTCGACTGCGAGTGGGAAGGCTCACCGCAGGTTGGCGTGTATACCGCTGAGGATGAGGCGGACGCGCTGCGAAAGACCTGCCAGCTGATCGCGAATCTCGGCACGCTGGAGAAGGAGCGCTATTTGACGGTCGATTTGAAGCGCTGCGCGAGCGGCCGGAGTGAGTTGCTCGGCTGCGAGTACTGCCTCCCCTGCCCCTACGGGGCGATCCAGCGTGAGGGGGTGAAACTGGTCTTTAGCGATGCGGGCTGTCTCGGCTGTGGCCTCTGCGCATCGCTCTGTCCCCTCTCGGTCCCGCAACTCCACACCTATCCCAACCGCGCGCTCTACGAGCAACTCGAGCAGCTCCTCGCGGCTGATATGGATATGAAAGTCATCCTCTTCACCTCTCTCAATAACGCGGAGAAGTTGGCCGCGGTGGGCAGACGAGGAATCCAGTATCCTCCGGTGCTGCCGCTCTTCGTGCCCTGCATTGACGTGATCGCGGAGACGCATCTTCTCGCCGCTTTTGAACGCGGGGCTGACGGCGTAATCCTCTGGGGCTGCCCGGCGAGCCATCCGGAGCGGCTTGACCCGGCGATCCGCTTTACCCGGAAAACTTTAGCCGCCTTTGGACTCGGCGATCACGTGCTCGTGCTGGATGACGCTTCAATGGAGCCGGACGAGTTTGGGAAGCGGCTCACGGACTTTGTCAACCACCTCAAGCCCTCACCACTCAGGAAGAAGAGGCCTGAACCGATCGACTTCTCCGCACCCAAGCGGACCATTCTGCAGCAGGTACTCGGTACACTCAGCCAGAAAACGGGCGTTCGGCCAGCGCTGCGCGAGGAGAGTGCCGCTTATCCGTTCGCTGAGGTGAGTATTGATACCTCGACCTGCACGCTCTGCAATGCGTGCGTGACCCTCTGCCCGACGAAGGCTTTGCGGAAGAGCGAGAACGCCATCCACTTCCGCTACGCGGATTGCATCGCCTGCGGGCTCTGCGAGCAAGCCTGCCCGGAAGAAGCGATCTCGCTCCAGCGCATACTCGATCTCGCAGAGCTGATGGAGAGCGGGGAGAAGAAGCTGGTGGAGGTGGAGCGCATCACCTGTGCGGGATGCGGCGTACCTTTTATGCCCCGAGCGGCATTTGAACGCATCAGAACAGCCTTAGAGCAGGCTGGTGATGAGGGCGAGTTCAATCTCGAGGAGCGGTTGAAGATGCTCACCTACTGCACGAAATGCAGGCCGGTGAAAGCGGTTGAACTCGCCATGCAGAAAGCGGAGGCTGAGAAATGAGCGAAACGAACGCGATTTTGGAGATGAGGCGTGACTTTTACGCCTTCCTGACACGGCTCTACGTCCAGGAGCCGCCACGTGAACTCGCGGAGGATCTCGTAACCGGGCGGTTGCAGTTCCAGGAACTGGCCGCGCTCGAGGTCAATGATGACCTCTCCGTGGGCTCGCGGTTATTAACGGAGTTCGTGGAGAAGAGCAAGGGCAGAGCGGCCGACGAACTCCACGAAGAGCTCATCGATGAATATACGCTCCTGTTCATCGGTCCGCACCGGCTTCCCGTGCAGCCCCACGAGGCCTGGTGGGTGAGCGGTAAGCTGCTGGGCGAGCCGCTGGTGAAGGTGAAGCAGGCATATCAGAAAGCGGGCGTCGCGAAATCGCGCGAATTCCCGGGACCCGAGGATCACATCGGCTTCGAGCTCAAGTTCATGCACTATCTCGGCGAGCAGGCCGCGGCGGCAGAGGTAGGGCCTCGCATGAAGGAATGGCTGACGCTGCAGCGTGAGTTTATGGACGAGCATCTCTTGAAATGGGCGCCGCGGTACTGCGATGCGCTCTACGAGTATAAGCGATCGAACTTCTACAAAGGGGTTGCGAAACTCACGAAAGGCTTCATCCTGCTCGACGATGTGGTGCTCACCGAGCTGCTGGAAAGCGTGGGTTGACCGCCGCTGGTAGAGGGGATCTCGTTCACCCACCGGTAACCCGTGGATCTCAGGGTGCTGACTCGGGTGAGCCTTATCGCTCCTTCCGCTTGCCCCGCCACCGGATCAGTAGACCAAGCACGGCCAGGCTCGCGAACGCCGTGACCGCCCCGAACCCGGGCATCTGCCCACCGTCCGAGGGTGCGGCTGAAGGCATCAGCTCGCCTTTCTCATCGTAGGCGAGCGCAACGGCGGTCTTGAGGCCGTCTAAGTGCACAAGCGCGACCTTCCGGAAGCTGATGTACCCCTTCGGGGTGATCACCACGACTGTGGGCGTGGCCAGGACGTACCCTTGATACGTGGTGGCGACCCGGGCGGTATCGCGCGCAAAGAGCCAGTCTGCATTGTATTGCTCCTTGAAGCTCCGCAAATTCTCGTCCGTTTCAGCAGGGTCGATGGATACACTGATGATCTGAATGTCAGGATATGCCGCTTTCAGCGCTTTCAGCTCAGCCATCTCCTCCTGACAGAGGGAGCAGGTGGTAAGAATCAAAGTCAGGACCACGACCTTGCCACTGTAATCGCTGAGGCTGAAGGTCGTGCCGTCGACGCTGGTGAGCGTAAACGGCTCGGCTTTGAGGGCACCCGGTAGTGCTTGAGTGGGCTGCGGTGAGGTGAGCGTGGTGGGATATTTCTGCTTCCAGGCGTTTATGCCGCCCTCCATCGTATACACGCGCTCGAAGCCGTG
>CAYYNW010000110.1:0-4511 GCA_964473145.1 uncultured Halobacteria archaeon | reverse complement strand
CGGGGTGATCGAAAAGTTTTTAAGGGCAGGCACAGTATGTGAGAGCGAGATATGCTGGTAACTTGGCATCGGCGATGAAAGAAGAGGTTCCCAAGGATAAGCCCCCTCAACGGCGGCGGGGGCTACGAGAAGTGAAGCCATTGGGTCCCGTTTCGAATTTAGAAGAGCATGTACGGCCGGATTGGTGGCGAAGGATCTTCAACTCGATCTATTTGAAGACCGACGCAGATGTGGTGGATGACCCGAATATCACCCGGAAAGAGATCGATTTCTTCGCGGAGGTACTTGGCCTCGCACCCGAGGATAAGATCCTCGATCTCTGCTGCGGGCAGGGTCGGCATTCCCTGGAACTGGCACGGCGGGGGTATAAGAACGTGGAAGGCTTGGATCGCTCGCACTACCTCATCCACCGTGCGAAGACGCAGGCGCGGAAGGAGGGTCTGCTGCTAAAGTTCCGGGAGGGAGACGCGCGACGGTTGCCGTATCCCCATGACAGCTTTGAGGGGGTGACGCTGCTCGGCAACAGTTTCGGGTACTTCGAGACGGTCCACGATGACCTCCGGGTACTGAAGGAGATCTTCAGGGTCTTGCAGCCCTGGGGCCGGTTCCTCATTGACGTCGCGGATGGCGCGTATCTGCGTGAGAACTTCCAGCCACGGTCCTGGGAATGGATCGACAAGAACCTCTTCGTCTGCCGTGAGCGCTCGCTCGCCCTGGACGGGCAGCGGTTGATCTCACGCGAGGTGGTCACGCACGTCGATAAGGGCGTCATTGTGGACCAGCTCTATGCGGAACGGCTCTACACGCGCGAGAACCTGCTTGATCTCCTGAAAACCGCGGGCTTCACCAACATTACGGTGCACGGCGAGCTCTCCTCCGAGTCGCAGCGGCACCAGGACCTGGGGATGATGGAGAAACGCATCCTCGTCACCGCGGTAGCGCGCAAGGAGTGGGCGCCGGTGAAGACGCGGAAGAAGAGCGGGGTCAAGCATGTCGTCGTGATCATGGGCGACCCGAACAAACCGGACAGCGTCAAGCCCTCCTGTGTCTTTGACGAAGATGATCTCTATACCATCGACCAGCTGAAGGGCGCGCTGCGTGACTTGAAGGACTACCGATTCACCTATCTCTACAATCACAGCTCGCTCATCTCTGATCTGATCAAGCGAGAGGGTAAGATCGATTTCGTCTTCAATCTCTGCGATGAAGGGTTCCTGAACGATCCGACGAAGGAGCTGCACGTACCGGCGATTCTGGAGATGCTCGGCGTGCCTTACTCGGGCGCAGGCCCCCAGTGCCTCGCCTTCTGCTTCGATAAGTCACTCGTGCGCGGTATCGCGAAGGAGATGGGTATCCCTGTGCCCAAAGGTGTCTTCGTGAAGCCGGAAGACAGCACCTTCGAGCTGCAGTTCGACTTCCCCGTGCTCGTGAAGCCGAACTTCGGCGACTCCAGTTTCGGGATCACGGAGCGCAGTGTGGCGTACAATCCGGAGGAGCTGACAACCGGGATCTCGGAGATCCGCGAGAAGTTCGGGTATGATAAGCCGATCCTCATCGAGGAGTTCTTGACCGGTAAGGATCTGAGCGTGGGGATCATCGGCAATCCACCGGAATCGTATGTGGTGCTCCCCATGGTGGAGGAGGATTATTCCGCGCTGCCCGAGAGCTTACCACGGATCTGCGGCTACGAAGCGAAGTGGCTACCCAATTCGCCCTACTGGAAGATCCGCTCAGTGCGGGCTGAGCTCCCGGAGGAACTGGAGCGGCACATTGTGGAGTGGTGTATCAAGCTCTTTGAACGGCTGGGCTGCCGCGACTACGCGCGATTCGACTGGCGGCTGGATGCCCAGGGCACGCCCAAGCTCCTGGAGGTGAATCCGAACCCCGGCTGGTGCTGGGATGGTCATCTCGCGAAGATGTCAGCTATCGCCGGCATGTCCTATCAGGAGATGCACGCAGCTATCCTGAAGGCGATCGTGGCGCGATTATCCGTCCACAAGGACGAGAAGGTGGCGGCAGGCACCAACGGCAATGGCAATGGCAACGGCAACGGCATTGGTATCGGTATCGGCATCACCACTGGCCACCTCAACGGTACCGCTGACCAGGAGCACACCGAGTAGCACGCTTCAATCCTGACTGACGGAAGCCGCGAGTGCTCTCCAATGCCAAAACGAGGGGCCATACGTCGCAATAAGCTTTAAATAGGGGGAGTGCGTACTCACATCAAAACCAGGAGGTGGAAGCTATGACAGAAGAGCTGACAGGCAACACGAAGAAGGTCTTCGAAGCGATGGTCAAGCTGGGGACGAAGGGCGAAGAGAAGGCGAAGAGCATGGAAGATATCGTCCGCGAATCGAAGCTCCCCAAAGGCACCGTGGCGAATAGCATTACCGAGCTGACGAAGCTGAAGCTGGTGAAGCGAAGAGCGGGCGAAAAGACCGCGAGATACTTCATCATTGAGTGAACCCCGGGGGGAACGCAGCGTGAGATGGAGAAGAAGTTATACTATCTCCCCGGCTATTATGATATCGCGTTTTCGTATGATGTCTCCGGGGAGATTCGCTTTTTTACCCGCTGCTTTCAGACCCATGCGGACCTCGCAGTGAGGCGAATCCTGGAGCCCGCATGCGGCAGCGGGCGCGTGATGATCCCGTTAGCGCAGCAGGGCTATCATGTGGTGGGCTATGATATCAGCGAGGAGATGGTGGCGTATACGCGTGAGAAGATCGAGCATGCAGGGCTCTCACATTGCGCGGAGGTCATGCTCGGCGATATGCGCACGTGGAAGTTCAAAGAGACCTTCGATGGCGCGCTCAATCTCCTGAATACGATCGGCTATCTGATCACCGATGCGGATATTCAGCAGCATTTCAGGGCGATGGCGTATTCGCTCAGACGAGGCGGGATTTACCTCGTGGAACTCGCCTGCGCCCCCGAGCAGCTGCGACCCGGAGAGACTGCGGAGGATTCCTGGACCGCCGAACGTGACGGGGTAAGGATACACGCCACGTGGTTTACCGAGCGGTACGATCAGGCGCATAAGTGGAAATACAACGTTTGCAAGATGCACGTGGAAGACGGGCCGAACGGGAAGGAGATCATCTTCATCGAGCCCCACGTGCTCCGGCTCTGGTACTTTGACGACCTCCTCCGGCTGAGTGCTGCGGGCGGCTTCACGCTGCAGGCGATTTATACCCAGAGCTTCGACCTCTTACCGCTTGACACGCCCATTACCGGCGACCTGGGCAGTCTCTACTACATTCTGAAGCGGGAATGAATAATGACCGCGGCGGGATGGTGCACGCCACACTAACCTTGGTTTAGGTACGGGATATGGGCTTCACCTCCGCGGCTGCATTCATCATCTTCTGCGCGACCCTCGTGCTCGTCATTACGAGACCGAAGCGGCTGGGCATTGGGGTCGCTGCGGGCGCAGGCGCTGCCGCATCACTCCTTCTCGGCACCGTTACGGTACCTGACGCCCTCGAGGTCTTCCAGCACATCTGGGACGCGGCTCTGGCGTTCCTGGGTATCGTGCTCGTCTCACGCACACTCGATGCCATGGGGTTCTTCCGCTGGGCGGCGTTCAAGGTACTCAAGCTAGCGCGCGGGAACGGGCTCAAGCTGTATTTCTACATCGCACTGCTCACGGTCGCCGTGAGTATCCTCTTCGCGAATGACAGCGCTGTGCTGATCTTAACGCCCATCGTCCTGGAGATCATTACGGGGTTGAGGATAGAGAAGGGAGGAAGGCTGGCGTATCTCTTCGCCGCGGGGCTCATTGCTGATACTGCAGCCATGCCCTTGATTACGAGCAATCCCGTCAATATCGTCAGTGCCGACTTCTTTGGCTACAGCTTCATCGACCATGTGCTCTTTATGGGGCCAGTCGCCCTCGTCACCATCGTGATAAGCCTGCTCGTGGTCTATCTCTTCTTCAGAACTGAGGTGCCCCGATCATACTCCATGACGCTCGCAGCGACGCTGCTTGGAGATGATTCACCGATCACGCCCACCCGATTACGGCTCTGCGTTGGCACGCTCATCGCGATCGATCTGGGCTACGTGCTCGCCTCGCTGCATGGCCTGCCCGTCTCCGTGGTTATCTGTTCAGGCGCACTCTTTCTCCTCCTCGTGTATGCAGGTACCTCACGCACGAGGCACGGCGTAGAAGGAGAGCGGGCGGGCGTGGTGGGCATCCTGAGGGCGGTGAACTGGGACATCCTGCTCTTCATGGTCGGCATATTTATGGTGGTGCAAGGTCTGCAGCACACTGGTGCGATCGACTTCTTTGCGCACCTCTTTCTGATGGCCGCGGCATTGCCGTCCGTCCTCTCAACGCTGATGCCGAGCCTGGTGGTCACCCTGAGTGCGAGCCTCATGAACAATTGGCCCATGACAATGCTTGGACTACTTTCGATCGATCAGGCGGTAGCTGCTAACCCCGGAACTCCGCAGCTCTTCACCACGCTCGTCTTCGCGAACATCATTGGGAACAACCTGGGGCC